>NZ_LMHH01000001.1:1800000-2100000 GCF_001427865.1 Altererythrobacter sp. Root672 | reverse complement strand
ACGTTCGGCACACGCGTCAATGGCGAGCCTGAACTGCTGGGCATGGAAGGTGGACGGAAGATGTCGATCCACGAGGCGATGACTATCCGTTGTAAGCCGGCCAAGGCCTTCTTCCAACGGCGCCAGCAGCAGACGCACACCGCCGTACCTGCCGAATAATCGATTGCGTTAACCGGTCCGCGACCTGACCCCGCGCCCGTGCGCTGCGGAGGCCGCTCAGTCTCAGGGAGTAAGCAGATTGAAACTGAGGATCACCGGCGCAGGTCTAACTTTGGCGGTTCTAACCATGGCCCACTCACCGGCCTTGGCGGAGGAAACTGCGTCAAGCACAACCGCGGCGGAGGTCACAGAAACTGCGCCCGTAGTGATGTCCGAAGCAGGACCAGTATCGTCATTCGTCCCGGCGGATTTTAGTGTTCCGATACTGGTTGAAACGGCCGGCTTCAAAATCGTGCCATTAGGGCCCGAATTGGTGGATCTTGATTTTGCCGCCTACATGTCATCCATCGAACACCTGCAGAAGACTTTCACTCGCAGCACCGACTGGCCTCACAAAGACATATCCGCGGCTGATGCCATGCGAGATATGGAAACCGAAGACGGCAGATTTAAGAACCGCAAATCATTTGCCTATGCCGTACTGACCCCGGATGGACGTCGCGAGCGTGGGTGTGTTTACGTTCATCCAAGTACCGTTGAAGGCTACGATGCCGAGGTCACGATCTGGGTAACCAAAGCCGAATATGACGCGGGCTTCGACGCCGAAATATACCAGTGGGTGACCAAATGGGTGCAAGCAGAATGGCCATTCGGAAAAGTTGCTTATCCTGGACGCGCTATCGAATGGGCAGCTTGGGATTCCCTCGTCGAAGCGAATAGGGCCAGATAAGTGGTTCCGGAAGAATAGTAACACTGAGCCCCTTTTTCTATTCCCGTGAGAAACCGCGGCGAGTTTCGGAACGTGGCAGTGTTTTCAAAGGGTCGGATGCTAACGTCTGCCTTCCGCCGTTGCGGTAACTCCGTGCGGCTTGAGGGCAAGTCGCCGCTCAACCCAAAGCGGGCTGTCTGCACAAGACCCAATGCGGACATAGCTCTATGTGATGTTTACATACCATAAAGTAGAGTACTGTTGACACATTATTATGTTAGGTATACCTACCTTTTGGGTAGGGAATCGTAACATGAGTTGAGTGTGTGAAGAACCGATTGAAGGTGTTGCGAGCGGAGCGAGACTGGAGCCAGGCCGAGCTTGGCGGGCGTCTGGGTGTTTCGCGCCACGCCATCATTGCGATCGAATCGGGCAAGCACGATCCTTCTCTCCCCCTCGCGTTCAAGATTGCTCGGCTGTTCAAGCAGCCCATCGAGGAGATTTTCGATGACGGGAAAGACGACCATGACTGACGCAGAGGGACCTGGCGTTCGCGCAGATAGGGCATCGAAAAAGCGGTTGCTGGTATTCCAGGGAATTTACGCTCTCGCGGCGACCGCATTAATGGTCGGGCTGATGTCGGGCAGGCGCGATCCTGTCGACGGATTTCCGCCCTTTACGCCCGAGGCTGGCGTGGCTGGGGCCGTTCTGCTCCCACTGCTGACGCTAGTAACAATGCGGTTCGCCCTGCGAATGTTGGACGAAGTCTTTCGTCGTATCGTCGTGGACGCTTGGGCAGTCAGCTTCGTCGTGACCATATTCGGCGCGACTTCATGGCTGTTTCTGGTTGCGGGCGGAGTTGTGCCAGAGCCTCCCGCCCGCGCGGTGTTCCTCAGTCTGCTCGCCGGTGGAGGCGTGACAGTGCTCATTACTGCCGTCTGGCTAAGGTGGCGGCGCGTCGGCGACTTGGGAGCAGTGTGAGGCGACCACGATAACCTTGCGAGCTAACGTCCGCTTTCCACCCATTGCGGACTTCATAAAGAGTTGAAGAGGTGAAAAGCGGATCGGCGGTATTCGGCCTGGTCCGACCCGAAAGCCGACGGTCTGCGTTCGGCCAGACGCTGCTGGTCCAGTCTGCGCCCATCTAGGGCACCCAACTAGCCGCACCCGCTAGCCAAGAGCAGTCGATGGGCAGTCCAGGACGTGCGCCAAATCCCCATTGCAGACGCGCTACAAATGTGGCACGCTACAAATGTAGCAGCGAAGGTGGAGGGGCCGATGTTGAAGAAGTTGCCCCCGCGCGAACGCGAGATCGTCGACCTGCTCTACGAGCGGGGCGACCTGACCGTGGCGGAGATTTCAGAAGCACTACCTGGGCAACTCAGCGGCTCGGCCATCCGGACGATGCTCAGCCGGCTCGAGCACAAGGGCTTCGTTCGCCGCACCGAGAGCTCGAAAGGCCATCTCTACCGACCTGCCGTGCCCGATAGCCAGGCGCGCAAGACCGCGCTCAAGGATCTGGTGAGGGTGTTCTTCCACGGCTCCCCCGCGGGCGCCGCGACAGCGCTGCTCGGCATGTCCGATCGGCTCGACGAGACCGAGCTCGACGAGCTTGAAGCGCTGATCGCCCAGGCCCGCGCCGCCAAACGCGAGGAGGGCAAGTGATGATCGTTCTCTTCACCGCGAAGTCGGTCGTGATCGCCGGCGGAACCCTGCTGGTACTACGGTTCATGCGCGGCCGCTCGGCTTCGGATCGGAGCTGGATCGCGCATCTCGGCTTGGCGGCGCTCGCTGCGCTGCCGCTGGGATCGTTGCTGTTTCCGCCGCTGGAGGTGCCGACCTCCTACGCCTCTGTCCTGGCCGAGGCCGCGACGGCAAGCTCCGGTACAGCGAGGGCCGCACCGATCGCGCCTGCGGTCCACACCCCTGTTGCAGAGCCGGGATGGGCGCAGCCAGCGGCGGACTGGCTGCTGCTGGCCTATGCCGTGATCGCTCTGTTCCTCATCGCCCGCACGCTGCTGGCGTTGCTGCGGCTGGTGCTGCTGACGGCGCGGGCTCGCGCCGTGACCGACGATCACTGGCTTCAGGCGCTCGCCCGGGCCCGGCTGCGGATCGGTTTCACAAAGAGCATCGCATTGTTGGCCAGCCACGAGATCGCCTCTCCGGTAAGCTGGGGGGTGCACGGGCCCAAGATCCTACTCAACACCGATGCCGTCGACGCGCCCGCGGACGCCGACGCCATCGTGGCGCACGAGCTGGCACACCTCGCGCGGGCGGACTGGGCCAAGCTGGTGCTTGCCCGCGTGAGCGTGGCGTTATTCTGGTTCAATCCCTTTGCCTGGCTGTTGGCGCGAGAGGCGCACCAGTTGCGCGAGGAAGCGGCCGACGACGCAGTGCTGGCCGCGGACGTCGAGGACACGGTTTATGCGAGCTTGCTGGTCAGCGCCGCCCGACTGCACAGCAACGGCCTGCTGTCCGGAGCCCACGGCGTCGCGCCCTCGCGAAACTCGCTCGCCCAGCGTGTCCGGCGGGTGCTCGACCGCGGCTTGAGCCGGTCGGCCAGCGGAACTAGCTGGGCCGCGGCCATGGCCATCGGCGCGGCCGCCCTGACGGCGCCGCTGATGACCTTGCAGTTCACCGATAGAGCGGCCGCTTCCTCGGCCTCTGCGCAGTTCGCGTCAGGCGACGATGCCGAAGTGGTCGTGTTTGAACTTCGAATACCGCCCCGCGAGTCCGATGCCCTGCCGAAATCGGCGCAAGAGGCGGGCTTAGGGCCCGTCACCAAGTGACCGACGTCGGAATCTCGCGCGCGATCGGGGTCGTTCATCGCGCCATTGCCGCACTCGTTCTTATCGCCACGCCCCTTGCCGCCGCCGCACAGGATGTCGAGCAGCGCGCCAGGGAAATCGTGGAGGTGTTGCAGGGAGAGGCGATCTACACGGACGTGTTCGACGAAGCCTTCACCTCGCGGGTTTCGCAGGAGCAGTTTTCCGCGATCTTCGATCAGGCTAAGGGCAAATACGGCCCGGTAGTTGGGCTGGAATCGGTCGAACCGACGTCGCCAACCGCTGCGAATATCGCCATCCGGTTCGAGCGCGGGATCGCTTCGGGGGTGTTCAACCTTGCCGGTAAGCCTCCCTACCGCGTCGCCGGCATTCTCGTGAACAACGTCGCCCCGGCCGATGACAGCACCGAGAAGCTGCTGGCCGATATCCAGGCATTGCCGGGCGAAACATCGATCCTCGTCACCCCGCTCGACGGTGGCGAGCCTTTGCTGTCGTACAATGCCGACCAGCATCTCGGCATCGGATCTGCCTTCAAGCTCTACGTCCTTTCCACGCTCGCCCGCCAAGTTGCTGCAGGAAAGCGAAGCTGGGGCGATGTCGTCCCGATCACCACCATAACCCATCCTTCCGGCGCTTCGAGGGACTGGCCGGAGGGGGCGCCGGTCACGCTGCACACCCTCGCCACGCTAATGATCTCGGTCAGCGACAACACCGCCACCGACAATTTGCTGTCGGCCGTCGGGCGCGGCGCAGTGGAGGCGGAGGTCGCCGCGTCGGGACATTCCGATCCCGCCCTGCTGGTTCCCTTCATGTCGACGCGCGAGATGATTGCTCTGAAGGTCAATGGCGATGTCGAAGCCTATCGAGCCGCCGACGCGGCCGGTCGCCTAGCCGTGCTCAAGGCCACCGCCGATAGCAAAATCGACATGTTCGAATTCATGACGACCTTCA
The DNA here is from genome assembly GCF_001427865.1 of Altererythrobacter sp. Root672. Classification (NCBI taxonomy): domain Bacteria; kingdom Pseudomonadati; phylum Pseudomonadota; class Alphaproteobacteria; order Sphingomonadales; family Erythrobacteraceae; genus Altererythrobacter; species Altererythrobacter sp. Root672. Next base: position 2,095,395 of record NZ_LMHH01000001.1, on the reverse strand, counting down.
CCGGCCCACCCAAAGCCATCGATATCGAATGGCTGGTGTCGGGCGAGGACATGGCCAATCTCATGCGCCGCATCCGCGAACTCGACGATCCCACGGCGCGCGAGATCATGGCGGTCAGCACCTCTGTCCCGGATAACCTGAGCGGGGGCTGGCAGTATATCGGCTTCAAGGGCGGATCGGAGCCCGGTGTGCTCAACTTGAGCTGGCTGCTGCAGGAGCAGGCCGGCCAATGGCATGCGGTGACACTGAGCTGGAATAACACCGCTGCGGACGTCGACAGAGGGGCGCTCACGGCGCTCGCAATGCGCGCCATCGCGCTGGCCCGGCCGGCTGGTGGTGCTCGAGATTGATGAAGGGGACGACTGGGATGAGGGTGAGCGGTTTCTCGATGGCGCTGGCGGCCGGCGCTCTGGTCGCGAGTCTGCCCGCGCAAGCTCAGGTGTCGTTGCAGGCGCAGCAAGCCGCGCCTTCCCCTGAAGCGCAGGTCTTCGCCAGGCTCAGCGATGCCGAGGTGGAGCGCCGTGTCGGCGCAGTGATCGACGAAATCAGGACCCGCCCAGAGTTCGTCGGCCTGTCGGTGGCGGTGGCGCGCGGCGACCAGCTGATCGTGGATCGCGGCTACGGCATCGCAGACCTCGAATGGAACGCGCCGGTCGATGCGAGCACGTCTTTCCGCATCGGCTCGATGACCAAGCAGTTCACCGCCGCGGCCATCCTGAAGCTTGCGGAGCAGGGCAAGCTCGCCCTCGATGATCCGATGAGCCGATACGTGCCCGATTTCGACACCGGCGGCCGCGTGGTGACGATCCGCGAGTTGCTCAACCACACCTCGGGCATCCCCGAATACACGATGCAACCCGGCTTCTTCCCGAAGCTGTCGCCGCTCAACCTGAGCGACGCCGAGCTGATGCAGCTCGTGTCCGGCAAGCCGTTCGACTTCGAGCCGGGAACGAACTGGCGCTATTCGAACACCAACTACTACCTGCTGGGGATGGTCGTCGCCAAGGCGAGCGGCCGGCCCTACGCCACGTTCATGCAGGACGAGTTCTTTACGCCGCTCGGCCTGACGCACACGCGCTACGGCTCGGAGACCGCGATTATTCCACACCGGGCGCAGGGCTATTCCTTCGACCCGGACACACTCTCGCACTCCAACGACGCGGCGATCAGCATGAACACGCCGGGCGCCGGCGGAGCACTGGTCTCGAGCGCCGGTGACCTGGTGCGTTGGCAGATCGCCTTGACCAACGGGCGTGCGATCAGCCCCGCCTCATTCGAGCAGATGATCGGCTCGCCGGTCAAGACGGGGCCGGGCGACGCGCTCTACGGGTTTGGGGTGATGATCGACCGCCTGGACGGTCAACGCGTGATCACGCACGGCGGCGGCATAAACGGCTTCGGCGGCGTGCTGAGCTGGCTGCCCGACAGCGGCTTGCGCGTCGCTTTGATCTCCAACAGCGAGGCGATGCCGACTCCGATCATCCAACGGCGGATCATCGCCGCGCTGACGTCCGACGAGCCGCCTGAGCTGCGGACCACGCCACAGCCGGGCTCCGAGGCCGCGTTGCGCAAGATGATCACGGACATCGCGGCGGGGACTCCCGATTACTCGACGATGTCGCCGCTGGGTGCGGATATGACGCGCGCCATGCTCCCGACGTTACAGCAGATATACAAGGACCTCGGGCCGCTACGCTCCCTGACTTTCACGGAAGTCACGCTTGGGGATTTCGACTCCTATCGCGCCGAGTTCGCCAACGGCGCGGCGGTCTACACGATCTTGCTCGCTCCGGACGGCACGATCGCGACGGTCAACTACCGCCCCGTGCCACCCGGCGGGCCACGCAGCTAACGGTAGTGGACCAGCCCCAGAACTGCGGCGGCGACACGCTCGAAACCGGGTGAGCCGACCACCGCTTCGTGCAGCGCGCCTTCGGCGACTATCCAGCCCGCGCCGAGCAGCGACAAGGCGCCAATGCGGCCGGTCGTGCGGCGTTCTTGCAGGAGGATCGCCGCTGCCATCGACCACAGCGTCAGGTAGAGCCAGAACGTCGGCACCGGATCGTCCAGCCCCAGCGCATTGGCCCAGAAGCGGTTCACGCCGGGCGGGATGACGGGCAGCATGGCGAAGAGAATCATCCGGCGATGGACGTCTGGCCTCGTCCGGTTGCCGATCGCCAAGGCGAACATCAGGGCAAAGCCCAGGAAGGCGAGCAGCCCGAGGTAGAGCCCGTCGGTCCCGGCCGGTCTCCCGGCGGCATAACCGCGGCCCGAGGCGATTAGCTGCATCATCAGGCCGATGAGGATGGTCGCGGTGCCTTGTGCGATGCCCCAGGTACCGAGCGCGCGGTGCAGCTTCACGTTCCCGGAGCACACCAGTGCCGACTGCGTCAACAGCAGCAGCATCCAGGTGACGAACACCACGCCGTGCAGGTGCACTATCGGCGGCGCCGGCGGAAAATTGCCCTGGAGAGCGGGCAGGAAGGAGTGGAGCCCGAAGCCCGCGAAGACGAACAGGCACATCGCCAGCGTCATCCAGAAATAGAACGACGGCCTGAAGCGGCTACCAACAGTCGTCAAAGTCGCAGCGGCGACGGATGCGGTCATGAACCCTCCCCCAGTTCGCGCAGAATGACGCCGGCCTTCACCGACCGCAAGCAGGTTTCGAAGGTCGGTAGAACGGCCTCGGTGGTCGCGGCGATGGCGGCGCTGGTGCCGGCCAACCCCAAGCTGCTGCACCGCGTGCAGTGCGGGTAGGTGCCACGTTACGCAAGAGACCGCTAACGACCCATTGCGGACGTCCGCGCCACGGCTGAACTCGCCTCTGTTCAGCCGCCCGTGCAGGGGACCGGGACAGCACGGCCGAGGCCCCAGGACACGCGGCCCTGCTCTATGATCAGGGTCTGGCGCCCGTTCGAAAAGGTCGTGCCGGAAGACCCGCTGGCGGGGAGGTCGATCGCGTCGGCACCGTCAACCGACACCGACGCCCGCTCACCCATCAGGCGCACGGCGAGACGGGTGTTCCCGCACTGATAATTGCTGACAGGATAGGGATTGCCGACGCCGATTGATGGGTTGGGAGTCGGTGCAGGGGGCGGGGTCTGGCAGCCTGCGAGAACGAGCGCAATTGATGCGCCAAGAGCGAACCGCAGCACCATGACTTCTCTCCTTATCCCGACCGGGCTTCACCGTATGGTTGGTGCCCGTAGAGGGGTATCAGGGATTACCCTCGTCCCCATGTGGCGACCGTTGCGCGCACGCTCTTACGGGTGCGAATGTCCGCTAACCACCCATCTCGGCCATTCCGATCGGCCAAAGCGCGATCCGGCTCTCGTTCGAAAGCGGACCGTCTGCAAACGACCCATTGCGGACTTTGATGTGAGGGCGATCTTAACTCCCGAGAATTACACAGAAGCCACCTACGGGCGGGGAGTCAGAGCATTCCATCTTGTCAGAAGTTCCGAGTGTTGCGCCATTCGACATGGGTTCTAATACTCCTCAGCCTCTCAGCTGGCTGCGGCGCTGAGCGTCGGACGTTTGTAGACGTTCAGTTAGGTGGGACGTTGTATCGCTTCCCGCGCGACCATCTAAGTGGGTTCATTTTCGAGGGCCGGACACTTAACCGTCTCGAGCAGGGAGTCGTACGCGAGAACCCGCAGAAGGATACTCCTTACATACGCTATGAGTCTGAAGTCGTAGAACGCAATCGCGTATCAGTGCCGACATCGAGGAACTCATACTGGTTGATATATGAAGGATACTACCAGCCATCAGGGCCGTATCATGCAAACCCAGAACTACATAAGCTCTACACGGAGTTCAAAAAACTCAATGAATTAGCCGTAATTCCGTCATCGGCAGGCACCGTTTATTGCAACACACAAAGCTGGCAGAGACGTTATCATTGCGGGATGATTTTCACCCATCGAGATGTGGAGTGGCAGCTCTTTTTCGATTGGAACCGCCGATTTGAGGCTCCGGAAATACGCGAGGATGCCATTCGAGCTTTGGAACGATTTCGCCTCCCAAAAGGGGGATGAGGAAGGCTCGAAACAATCGGAACAAATGTCCGCTTTCCACCCATGTCGGTCATTCCGAGGGGCAAAACTGCAGATCGAGACCCGCTCCGGAGCGGACCGACTGCAAACGACCCATTGCGGACGCTTCCGGTTCTCAGGCATGCTGGTCGGATGATGCGGCTCCTGGCTCTCCTATTCGCGACGACGCTAATGAGCTGCTCCCCAGAAACCGATGGCGGCGCTTGTGGCGAAAGCTTCTGCCTTCCTTCTGATGCACGCCTGCTCAGCAAGCGAACGCCAGTCCATGACTTCAATCTCTACGACGTTGAATGGAACGGCGTGAGGTTTGTGATCTACGAAGGCAATGCGCCAGATGAGGGTGAAGGTGCAGAGTCTATCCTATCGCTACCTTTAGATCCTGAAGCCAAGCTTCGTCGTGATAACGAGCGTGGGAGTGTGGTCGCACGAATGCGGCCCGATTGGCCGAATTATCTTCAGATCAATGGACCGTGTGCTGCGGGAGATCAGTGCGAAGCTGCGGCGCTGGCTAAGGGCATCATAAGGCGCTGAGCCTAGGTCCGCTTTCCACCCATTGCGGACTTCCAGCTCGTCGGCAGCTCATCCAAAGTCCGCCCGCGTTCGCGCCTGGAGGCTTAAGCCCGCGCCGCCTCCGCAGCCTCACACGCCAGACGATCGACGCGCTCGTTCTCGACGTGGCCGTCGTGTCCCTTGACCCACTGCCAGGTGATCCGGTGCGGCGCGGCTGCCGCGATCAACTCGTGCCATAGGTCTTCGTTGCGGACGGGCTTCTTGCTGGCGTTGATCCAGCCCTTTTTCTGCCAGCCGTGAATCCACTTGGTCATGCCATCGATCACGTAGCGGCTGTCCGAATGGAGCGTGACTTCGCAGGGTTCGATAAGCGCCTTGAGGCCGCGGACGACCGCTGTCATCTCCATGCGATTGTTGGTCGTGTGCGCCTCGCCGCCGCTCAGTTCCTTCTCGTGCTGGCCCATGCGTAGCAATACGCCCCAGCCGCCCGGACCCGGATTGCCCTTGCAGGCACCGTCAGTGAAAATGTCGACATGTTTCATGCTTTTGGTCTTCGCTCAGGCGGTGACGCGCGGGAAGGCTCGCTCGCCTTCCGCGGCGTAGAATGACAGCCTGCGGGCGAAATCCATCGGATCCTTGCGCGTCACCAGGGCGTCAGCCGGGGTGTTGAGCCAATCGTAGGCTCGCGTGGCGACGAACCGCAGCGCAGCTCCGCGTGCCAGCAGCGGTAAGGCGTTCCATTCGGCGGCAGAGAGGGTGCGCCGGGCCGCGTATCCCGCGACGAGAGCCTCGGCGATGTCCGGCCTGAAACGGCCGTCCTTCGAGAAGCACCAGGCCGAATGGGTCACTGCCAGGTCGTAAGCAGTGATATCGGTGCAGGCGAAATAGAAGTCGATCAACCCGCAAACCTGCTCGCCCAGCAACAGCACGTTGTCGGGAAAGAGATCGGCGTGGATGACCGAGTGGGGCAGGTCCTTGGGCCAGTTCGCCGAAAGGAAATCCAGCTCGCGCCTGACGAGGTTGGGAAGCTCCGGATCGATCGAGCGCAAACCTTCCTCGCCACAATCGGCGAACAGCTTGTGCCACTGCGGGAGAGACATGCCGTTAGCGCGCTGACCCGAAAAGTCCGCTGAAGCGATGTGAATGCCGGCGAGGGCTTCGCCCACGGCGCGAGCCTGCTCTGCGCTTGGGTCGTCAACCGAGACACCGGGAAGGAACTCGATCAGGGCGACGGCCTTGCCACGGACCAAGCGCGAGGCCGCGCCATCGCGGTCGTGGATCGTGCGCGGGACCGGGCTGCCCTTGGCGGCGAGATGATCGAGCAGGCCGAGGAAGAACGGCAGGTCATCCGCGTCGACGCGGGCTTCGTACATCGTCAGGATGAAGCGTTCGCCCTGGCCGCTATTCCCGGTCGTCTCGATCAGCCAGTTCGAATTGGACACACCCTCGGCGATGCCCTTGGCCGACACGAGTTCGCCGACATCGTATTGCGCGATGAGCGCGGCCAGTTCGGCGGCCGAAAGCGTTGTGTAGACGGCCACGAAGTCAGTCGATCAACTGGCGCGGAAGCTTGAAGACGATCTGTTCCTGCGCGGTGACGACTTCGTTCACCGCCACTTCCCGCAACTCGCCGAGCCGCTCGATCACTTCGAGGACCAGCGGCTCGGGCGCCGAGGCGCCGGCGGTTAAGCCCAGGGTCGATACGCCGTCGAGCCAGGAGGCGTCGATCTCACTGGCGCGCTGGATCAGCCGTGCCTTGGCGCCGCAGCGCTCGGCGACTTCGACCAGCCGCACCGAATTGGAGGAGTTGGGGGAGCCGATCACCAGCACCAGTTCGCACTTGCCGGCGATCTCCTTGACCGCGGCCTGGCGATTGGAAGTGGCGTAGCAGATGTCTTCCGCCTTGGGCCCGACGATATGCGGATACTTGGCCCGCAATGCGGCCACGACTTGGGCGGTGTCGTCGACCGAAAGCGTCGTCTGCGTCAGGAAGGCGAGAGGCGCCTCGGCGGGGAAATCGAGGCTTTCGACTTCCTCGACCGTTTCGATCACGGTCATGGAGCCCTCTGGCACCTGTCCATAAGTACCGACCGCTTCGGGATGGCCGCGATGGCCGATGAAGATGATGTGCCGGTTGGCCTCCAAATGGCGTTCGGCCTGGCGGTGGACCTTGCTCACCAGCGGACAGGTGGCGTCGAGGTAGGTCATCTCGCGGCGTTCGGCTTCGGCCGGGACCGACTTGGGAACGCCATGCGCGCTGAAGACCACCGGAACACCTTCGGGCACCTGGTCGAGCTCTTCGACGAAGACCGCGCCTTTGGCCTTGAGGCTTTCAACCACGAAGCGGTTGTGCACAATCTCGTGCCGAACATAGACCGGGGCACCAAACCGACCGAGCGCGCGCTCGACTATCTCGATCGCACGGTCGACACCGGCGCAGAAGCCGCGCGGGGCGGCGATCAGCACCGTTAGCGGCACTTTGGCCTCAGCGGTTTTAGTCGGCCCGGTGGCCTCATTCTGAAAGGGCGCGTTCATCGGGGCCCCTCTAGCTGTTGTCGCGTCGTGGCGAAAGGGCTAGGGCCTGCGCCGAGATTTTGGGACAAGGATTTGGGATGCGCTTCCGGACAGCTCTGATTACCATGACCGTCGCGTCAGCCGCCCTGGCCGGTTGCGCCAAGACCGGTGATCTCGTGGTACAAGAAGGTGTCGGTATCACCGCGCTCCGGTCCGTGTGTCCGGCGGTTGGCGTCCCTGACTACACCGGCAACATCACGCTATTCTCGCCCGAAACCGCCCGCACGCTCGATGCGCTCGATATGACCGCTTCGATCACCAACGTGCGCAGCCAGTGCGATGACACCGGGGCTGACGTCTACGCCAATGTGACGTTCGACGTGCTGGCCCAACGCCGCGACGTGAGCGGCGCTCGCACGGTGACTCTGCCTTACTTCTCAACGGTCGTGCGCGGTGGTGACTCAGTCGTTGCCAAGCGCGTCGGTTCGGTCACTCTCAACTTCGCCGATGGGCAAGAGCGCGCCCAGGCCACCGCCACTGCCGGTGGTGTGGTCAATCGCGCCGCTGCCACACTGGCGCCTGACGTTCGCGAGCGCATCGTCCGCCGCCGCCGTTCGGGCGAGGAAGAGGCTGCGGTCGACCCGCTGACCGATCCGGCGGTTCGCGCTGCTCTGGCGCAGGCGAGCTTCGAGGTCCTGGTGGGCTTTCAGCTGACCGAAGACCAGCTCGCGTACAACGCCACGCGCTAGTCTGTTCAGGTAAGGTAAGACCGCTCCTTCCCCGCGCGGGCCAAACAGGCTAACGGCGCGGCCCATGGACCAGTCGCATACCCTGTACGCCGCCTTTGCGGCCAAGATCGATGCAGCCCTCGCCGCGCTTGAGAAGGAGGCGGTGCTACCGCCGCACGTCTCGCGCGGATCGGTGAGCGTCGAGCCGCCTCGAGATCCGTCGCACGGCGATCTCGCAACTAACGCCGCCATGGTGCTCGCCAAGGAAGCGAAGACCAACCCGCGCGCCTTGGCAGAGCACATCGTGGCAAAGCTCACTGGCGACCCGCTGGTGACGAGCGCCGAGATCGCCGGACCGGGCTTCATCAACTTGCGCCTGGCTCCCGCCAACTGGGTGAGCGAAATTCACGCTATCGCCGAGTTGGGTGCCGACTACGGACGCTCGACCATGGGCGCCGGACGTACGGTCAATGTCGAGTACGTCTCGGCCAATCCCACCGGTCCAATGCACATGGGCCACTGTCGTGGCGCGGTTGTGGGCGATGCCTTGGCGGCACTGCTCCAGTTCGCCGGGCACAGGGTCGTGCGCGAATACTACGTCAACGACGCGGGTGCGCAGGTCCAGACCCTGGCTCGTTCGGCGCACCTGCGTTACCGCGAGGCGCTGGGCGAGGACATCGGCGAGATTCCCGCCGGCTACTATCCCGGCGACTACCTCAAGCCGATCGGCGAACGGCTCGCCCAGGAGTTCGGCCCAGCCTACGTTGCCGCGCCGGAAAGCGAATGGCTGGACATGTTCCGCGAGCGCGCCGTTGCCGCGATGATGGAGATGATCCGCGCGGATCTGGCGCTGCTTGGCATCCATCACGACGTGTTCTCGTCGGAGGCCGAGCTCCAGGCGGCCAAGAAGCCTGAACAGGCCGAGGCTTGGCTGCGCGAGCACGACCTGGTGTTCGATGGCCAGCTCGAAGCTCCCAAGGGCAAGACGCTCGAGGATTGGGAGCCGGTCGAACTGCCGCTGTTCCGCTCGACCCGCTTCGGCGACGACCAGGATCGCCCGATCCGGAAGAGCGACGGCAACTGGACCTATTTCGGTGCCGACCTCGCCTACCACATGCAGAAGGCCCAGGGTGCCGACGAACTGATCGACATCTGGGGCGCCGACCACTCTGGCACCGTCAAGCGCATCAAGGCGGCGGTCGCGGCTTTGTCCGAGGGAGAGGGCAAGCCGATCCCGTTCGACGTGAAGCTGGTGCAGATGGTCCAGCTGCTGCGCGGCGGCGAGCCGGTGAAGATGTCGAAGCGTTCGGGCACTTTCATCACCATCGCCGACATGGTCGAGGAAGTGGGCAAGGACGTGGTCCGCTTCACCATGCTGACGCGCAAGCCAGAAGCGCAAATGGACTTCGACTTCGCCAAGGTGGTCGAGGCGAGCAAGGACAACCCGGTCTTCTACGTGCAGTACGCGCACGCCCGCATTCACTCGACCTTGCGCAAGGCCGGGGCCGAAGGGATCGTGCCCTCTGCCGACGCTCTGGCCAGGCTGGGCGAAGACGACCTGGCGCTGGTCAAGTTCGCCTCGCAGTTCCCGCGTGAGGTCGAAGCTGCTGCCAAGGCCCGCGAGCCGCACCGGATCGCTTTCTACCTCTACGACCTCGCGGCGGAGTTCCATGCCTTCTGGAACCTGGGCAATGACGACCCGGCAAAACGTATCATCGTGGCGCAGGACCGCGAGCTGACGGCAGCAAGGCTTTTCCTCGCCGCACAAATCGGGCAGGTTGTCCGCAACGGCCTGGCTCTTCTCGGAGTGCAAGCTGTCGAGGAGTTGTGATCATGCCCATGGCGGGATTGGGGCGCGGGGAAGAGTTCGGAAACCAGGCTGACTCGACTGAGGACGTTGAGGCGGAGCTTGCGCTAGCCGACAGCGACGAGCGGTTGCCCTGGCTCGAATCAGATGACGACATTGAGCCGGCCGGCGTCGACACGGGTCGCATCGTGGTGTTCGCCGCGGTCGGACTGCTTGTCATCGTGCTGCTGCTTGGCGTCCTGTGGTGGGCCCTGCGCGACGATTCAGGTCAGGAACTGGTGGCCGACGGCAGCGTGATCGAAGCGCCGGATGCGCCCTACAAGACCCGGCCCGACAATCCCGGCGGACTGCAAGTCGAAGGGACTGGCGACACCAGCTTCGAAGTTGCTGAAGGCAAAGAGATCGACGGCCGGATTGCCGGCAGCGGCGAAGTCGTGGCTCCCAGCATCGATCGTGATCAGCAGGCAGGCGCCGAGGGCGAGGAAGCCTCTGCGCCCGCCGCCCGGGGCGTTGGCATTCAGGTTGGCGCCTATTCGACGAAGGAGCAGGCCGAAGCGGGTTGGAACACTCTCTCCGGTCGCTTTGACACGCTCCAGGGCCGCAACCACCGGGTCGTCCAGGGCATTGCCGATAGCGGCACGATCTTCCGCCTGCAGGCACTCGCCGGCAGTGTCGAAGAAGCCGACACGCTGTGCCGGGCGCTCAAGGCCCAGGGCGGGGACTGCCAGGTCAAGCGCTGAGGTCACCACCGAACCCTCTCCCAATGGGAGAGGGCGTTCGGACGATTAATCTGGCGCACTTTCAATCGGTGGTCGCCTGCGTATGATGCTCCGCTTCCGGGGTGGTCGAGGAGCGTTCGAGCATGGGTGACTCGCAGGTACTGGACCACGGCCAACTGACTTCCCCGACCAGGGACAGTCGGGGTGACCAGATGTTTCCCACTCTCGAACCGCAGGAAGTCGAGCGGCTCGGACGGTTCGGCGAACTGCACAGCTATCAGTCCGGTGAGTTTCTCGCTCAGGTAGGCGACCCGGGCATCGGTCTTCGAGTGGTCCTCAGTGGCGCTGTAGAGGTCAGCCAGCGGCAACACGGCGGCCCCAACCTACCCATCGTCGTGCATGCAAAAGGCGGCTTCCTTGGCGAGCTGGCTCAACTCTCCGGCAGGCCCTCATTGGTCGATGCCGTCGCGCTGAGCGACGTCGAGGTCCTGCTGATCTCGCCGCAATCCTTGCGCGCCATGCTCATCGCCGAGGCCGATCTGGGGCAAGAGATCATGCGGGCCCTGATCTTGCGCCGCGTGGGCCTGATCGAGTCAGGCGGCGGCGGACCCGTCATCATCGGCCCCGCACAGGACGCCGACGTGTTGCGACTTCAAGGGTTCCTGTCACGCAACGGGCACCCGATGACTTATCTCGATTCAGACACCGACACTTGCGCGCGGACCTTGATCGGGCAGTTCGAAGTCACGCCTGAAGAACTTCCGATCGTGCTCTGTCCGAGTGGCTCCCTGCTGCGCAACCCGACCGAAAGTGCGCTCGCTCGGTGCCTGGGGCTGGTTGGCGTCATCGATCCGGAACGGGTCTATGACGTTGCCATTGTCGGCGCCGGCCCCGCGGGGTTGGCCGCGGCGGTCTATGCGGCTTCCGAAGGCCTCGAAGTGCTCGCGCTCGATTGCCGCGCATTCGGCGGCCAAGCCGGAGCCTCGGCGCGGATCGAGAATTTCCTCGGCTTCCCGACGGGCATTTCGGGCATGGCGCTGATGGCTCGGGCCTACAACCAAGCGCAGAAGTTCGGTGTCGAAATGGCCATACCGGATGAGGCCTTGCGACTTGAGTGCCCAGTGGAGGGTGACGGCGGTTGGCACACGCTAACCCTCGCCAATGACGAACGGACCCGCGCCCGGGCGGTGGTGATCGCCACGGGTGCGAAATACCGAAGGCTCCCGGTCGAGGGCCTCGAGCGGTTCGAGGGCGTATCAGTCCATTATTGGGCCTCGCCGCTGGAGGCGCGCCTGTGCGCGCGGCAACCCGTCGCGCTGGTCGGCGGCGGCAATTCGGCGGGGCAGGCGGCAGTATTCCTCTCGGGCTACGCCAGCCATGTCACGATCATTGCCCGCCGTCCTCTGGCCGATACCATGTCGCGCTACCTGATCGATCGCATCGCCGCGCAGCCGAATATCGAGGTGCTCGAAGGCGCCGAAGTCACCGCGCTGAACGGCGAGGGCAGGGCGCTTCACGCGATCGAGTGGAAGCGGCGCGGAGACGAGGCGAGCACGCCGCTGGGCGTTCGCGAGCTTTTCCTGTTCATCGGGGCCGAACCCAATACCGATTGGCTTTCCGGAACGGGCGTGGCCCTCGATCCGCGGGGTTTTGTCGTGACCGGGCTCGAGGCCGCGCCTTCGCGCCTGCCGCTCGAATGCAGTCGTCACGGTATCTTTGCCGTGGGGGACGTGCGTTCCGGGTCGGTCAAGCGCGTAGCGGCGGCAGCAGGAGACGGCGCGCAAGTCGTTTCCAACATTCACACTTTCCTCTCACAAATTGGAACCGCGCATGGGTGATGAAGTTCGCGTTCTGGCATTTGCAGGCAGTTTGCGGGCAGGGTCGTACAACCGTGCCTTGTTGCGCGCGGCGCAGGAACTCACGCCGGAAGGAATGCGGATCGAGATCTTCGATATCGGCGAAGTGCCGCTCTACAATAGCGACGTCGAGGCGGCGGGTGATCCACCGGCTGTGGCGGCTTTCAAGCAGGCGATTGCAGCGGCCGATGGCTTGCTGATTGCGACGCCCGAGTACAACCATGGCGTTCCCGGGGTCATGAAGAACGCCATCGACTGGGCCTCGCGTCCACCGCAGGGCGCGCCACTTGGCCGCAAGCCCGTCGGCATCATCGGCGCCTCGCCAGGGCAGACCGGCTCGGCCAGAGGACAGAGCCAGCTGAGGCAGGCGTTCGAGTTCACCAACTCCTATTGCATGCCCCAGCCGGAGATCCTGGTCTTCCGTGCGCACGAGAAGTTCGATGCCGATGGCAACCTGACCGACGCAGCTACACGGGAGTATCTCGCCGGCTATCTCGCGGCCTTGCGGGACTGGATCAGCGTCTTCACTTCACGTTGACTGTCCACATCGACGGATTGAAGTAACCTTGCCCGTGCAGCGCTTTCCTGCGACTTTCGCCCCATGACGCCCGCCATCTTCGGCTTGTCAGGTACCACGCTTACCGACGACGAACGCGCCTTCTTCCGCGAGGCGGATCCTGTTGGCTACATCCTGTTCGGCCGCAATGTCGCCGACCGGGGGCAGTTGCGTGCCCTGACTGACGATCTCCGGGCCCTTCACGGCCGCGACAGGCTGCTCATCTCGATCGATCAGGAAGGTGGCCGGGTGGCGCGCATGAAGCCTCCGGAGTGGGAAGCATTCCCGCCGGGAGAGGCTTTTGCACGCCTGTGGCAAGTCGCTCCTGCCAGCGCCATCGAAGCGGCGCGGGCCAATGCCGAGGCACTGGCATTGGACCTGGCCGAAGTAGGCGTGACGGTCGACTACCTACCGTTGCTCGACGTCCGTCAGCCTGGCGCGCACGACGTGATCGGCGATCGGGCATTGGGCAATGAACCGATGCAGGTCGCTGCGCTTGGCCGGGCCACGCTCGACGGGCTCGCGCGAGGCGGCGTGACAGGTTGCGTGAAGCACATGCCCGGTCACGGTCGTGCAGGGGCAGACAGCCACAAGGAACTGCCCACAGTCGACGCCAGCGACGCAGAGCTGGAGACGGACATCGAACCGTTCCGCACGCTCGCCAGTGCCCCCATCGGCATGACCGCGCATGTCCGCTACCTGGCCTGGGACGCTGCCAATCCCGGCACGACCTCTCCGTTCGTGATCAATGAGATCATCAGGAAGCGGATCGGCTTCACCGGACTGCTGCTGACCGACGACATCGACATGGAAGCGCTTGACGGCACTGTGCCCGAGCGGGCCGAACGGGCCATCGCCGCCGGGTGCGACGTGGTGCTGAACTGCTGGGCGAAGATGGACGACATGACCGGCATCGTCGAGCGTCTTCCGGCGCTTTCGAGTGAAGCAACCGATCGTCTTTCAGCGGCGCTGAGCAGTGCGCAGAGTTCGAGAAGCGGCCCCGATCGCGGGCACCTTATCGCCAAGCGCGACAGCCTGCTCGACCTAACGAGAAACCTGGCATGACCGAAGACGGCCTCCTTTTCGACGCGCCGCCTGATGCGGCAGACGATTGGGAAGCACCGGGTGGCGCGCCGAGTGGAGAGGAGGCGCTGTACCTCGAGCTCGACGGCTGGGCCGGCCCGCTCGACCTGCTGCTCGACCTGGCGCGGCGACAGAAGGTCGATCTCAAGGCGATTTCGATCCTGGCGCTGGTCGATCAGTATCTCGTCTATATCGGCCGGGCCGAGGCGCTGAAGCTTGAGATTGCCGCCGACTACCTCGTGATGGCGGCCTGGCTTGCGTACCTCAAGTCGGCGCTGTTGCTGCCGAAGGAAGAGCAGGAGGACCCAAGCCCCGAGGAACTGGCGCTCAAACTGCAGCTGCGCCTTCAGCGCCTCGGAGCCATGCGCGAGGCTGCGGCGCGGTTGCTGGCGCGCGATCGGATCGGGCGCGACGTGTTCCTACGCGGCGCACCCGAGGGGCTGCGGGTCGACCGCAAGAACGCCTGGCAGTGCGACTGGTACCAGCTCGTCTCCGCCTATGCCCAGGTCAAGGCGCGGACCGAGCCAGTGGTGCACATGGTGCGCGAGCGCCCAGTGATGACGCTCGATTCCGCGCTAAGCCGCGTCTCGGCCATGCTGGGCGTGAAGCTCGACTGGATGGAGTTGCGGGACTTCCTGCCGGCCCATGCCGATCCGCGGCTTAAGCGCTCGGCATTGGCTTCCAGCTTCGTCGCCGCGCTCGAACTGGCGCGGCTGGGGAAGGCAGAGATCCGGCAGGAGGACACTTTCGGTCCGCTCCACTTGCGGCGGGTGGCGGTCTGATGGAACCGGCTGACGAGCTTCTCCGCGCAGTCGAGGCGACGCTGTTCGCGGCTGAGGAGCCGATGTCGGTGGAGGCACTATCGGCCCATCTCGGCGGCGCCGACGTGCGCGCCGCGCTGGACGAGTTGCAAAACCACTATCGCACGCGCGGCATCCAACTGGTCGAACGCGGCAAGCGCTGGCACTTCCAGACCGCGCCGGACCTCGCCCATCTACTGCGGCGCGAGCGCGAGCAAGTCCGCAAGCTCAGCCGCGCGGCGACTGAAGTGCTCGCGATCGTCGCCTATCATGAACCGGTCAGCCGCGCGGAGATCGAATCGATCCGCGGGGTCCAGACCAGCGCCGGTACGCTGGATGTGCTGATGGAAGCGGGCTGGGTGCGTGTGGCCGGTCGGCGCGAGGTGCCCGGGCGGCCGGTGATCTACGCGACGACCCCGGAATTCCTCAGCCACTTCGGCCTCAAGAGCCGCCGCGATCTGCCCGGAATCGATGAACTCAAGGCGGCGGGGCTGCTCGATCCGATCGACGAAGCCTACGACGAAATGACTGAAAAAGCTCGTGGCGAGGCGGAAGCCAGCGGCGACGAACAGCCCGAAGACGCGGCCGCGCTGGAAAACCCTCAGGAAAGCGCCTAGACTCGCAGCTGAAGCCGCTCGGAGAATTCCAGTGAGTATCGGTCTGTTTCAGATCCTGATAATCGCGCTTGTCATACTCGTGTTGTTTGGTCGTGGCAGGATCAGCGAGATGATGGGTGACTTCGGCAAGGGCGTGAAGAGCTTCCGCCAGGGAGTAAGCGAAGATGACGCGACCCCTGCGGCGGCCTCTGAACTGGCCGCCGAAGGACCGAACGAAGAAGGGCTTACTGCCGAAGCCGCCGCCGAACCCCAGCCTGCGGACAAGACCGCGGGCTGATACCAACGCACTTTTTTAAGATTACACACAGCCCATGTTTGATATCGGTCCAGACGAATTACTGCTGATCGTCGTTGTTGCGGTGATCGTCATCGGCCCCAAGGATCTTCCTTTGGCGCTGCGCACTGCTGGCCGCTGGATGGGCAAGATGCGCAAGGTCTCCGGCCATTTCCGCACCGGCCTCGAAGCCATGATCCGCGAGGCGGAGATGCAGGAAATGGAAGAGAAGTGGCGAGAGCAGAACGCCAAGATCATGCGTGAGCATCCGGCCGACGCTCCGCCTGAAGCGGAGCCGACCGGTGCTTATCCCTCTCCGCAGGTCCAGGTGGCATCGGCCGAGGCACGCGTGGCGGAAGCCACGCCTGAAAAGCCCGCCGAAGCTCCTGCCCCGCCGCCTTTAGCCTAGGTTCCCGTACAATGCTCAAGGTCAAGGACATAGACGAAAGCCAGGCCCCGCTGCTTGATCACCTGATCGAGCTGCGTAACCGGCTGGTCCGCTGCGTGCTCGCGCTGGCGGTCGGGTTCGGTGTGAGCCTTTATTTCGCCAAGGAAATCTTCGGGATTCTCGTCCGGCCGCTGTCGCAGGCTTTCCCACCGGGCGAGGGCAAGCTGATCTACACCAAGCTCTACGAAGCGTTCTTCGTCGATATCAAGGTGGCGCTATTTTCCGGGTTCTTCCTCAGCTTCCCGATCATCGCCAACCAGCTCTGGCAGTTCGTGGCGCCCGGCCTCTATGCGCGCGAGAAGAAAGCCTTCCTGCCGTTCCTGATCGCGACACCGGTGTTGTTCGCGATGGGGGCTTCGCTGGCCTACTTCGTGGTCATGCCGACGGCCTTCACCTGGTTCCTCGGTTTCCAGGGCGAGACCGCCAACGGCATGCCGATCGAAGCCTTGCCGGCGATGGGCGATTTCCTCAGTCTGGTGATGCACTTCATCCTGGCGTTCGGGATCAGCTTCCTGCTGCCGGTGCTCTTGCTCCTGCTCAACCGGGCGGGGTTGGTTACGAAGGAACAGCTGACCAAGGGCCGGCGCTACGTGATCGTCGGCATCTTCGTCGTCGCCGCCGTGGCGACACCGCCGGACGTGGTTTCGCAGCTGATCCTGGCGATCCCGTTGATGCTGTTGTTCGAAGGCTCGCTGCTGCTGATGAAGTCCGAGGCCAAGATTGCCGAGGAAAAGGCCAAGGCTGAAGCTGAAGAGGCCGCTCAGGAGGCGGCGGAAGAAGCGAAGCGGGCGGCTGCGGCTGAAGAGGCGGCCCGCGTTGCGGCTGAGACGCCGCCAGCTCCTGCCGAGTAGCCGCTTGAATAGCGACACCTGCAACAACACATTTTCAGATGTATAAGCACGTGCGGTTGGGCGGGGGTGTCTAGCATGTCGGACAAAATCGTAGCGCTGGTTGCAATGCTGGCCCTGTTTGCCGCGTTCCTAGCCGCGCCGCCCCTCATTGCGTTGGTACGGAAGCATCCGGAACGGAAGCTCATCTACAAGCTCACACCGCTGACGATTTTCTCGTTCATTCTTTGGGTGGCGTTGATCGTGTGGGCGGCTTCGGACAAGCGGGACGACGCAGTTATTTCGCGATACGTTGCAAGGCTTCGCGGAAGCGGACGTTTGTCGTGGGTTGTCGGTGCTATCGTTCTCGTTGGCGTTGCCGGGAGCGTAGTTACGTTCTCCCTTCGCTAAGGCCGCCCAATTCTCCGTTCGTCCTGAGCCTGTCGAAGGACGCGAGCGCTAGGTGTGGTGGTTCGACAAGCTCACCACGAACGGGACGTGGGTCCATGACTGGCCCGCGCGTCCCTAACGCCCCGGCGCGTCAGCCTCCCGGCGTTCCTCCGGGCTCGCATCGTAGACCTTCTCCCCGCCGATCCAGGTCTCGAGCACGCGGATAGTCCTGAGGTCGCTTGGATCTGCCGTCAGCGGATCGGTGTCGAGCACCAGGAAATCGGCGCGCTCCCCTGCCGCCAGCCTGCCGAAACGGCCCTCGGCAAATCCAGCGTAGGCGGCGCCCGAGGTATAGGCGGCCAGCGCTTCCTCGCGTGTCACGCGCTGTTCGGCGTGCCATCCACCTAGGGGCTGGCCCTGCGCGTCCTCGCGGGTGATCGCAGCCGCGATGCCGGTAAAGGGATCGGGCACTTCGACCGGCGCGTCCGAGCCAAAAGCAAGCGGCGCGCCGGCGTCATGGATCGAGCGCCACGCATAGGCGCCGGCTAACCGATCCGGCCCGAGCCGCGCCTCGGCCATGAGCCGATCGGAGGTCTGGTGGACCGGCTGCATCGAGGCGATCACGCCGTGCTGGCCGAAACGCGGGATATCCACCGGATCGACGATCTGCGCGTGTTCGATGCGCCAGCGCCTGTCGCCGGTGTAGTCGTCGGCAAGTTCCTCGATCGCATCCAACGCCTCGGCATTGGCGGCGTCGCCGATGGCGTGGATCGCCACCTGGTAGCCCTCCATCGCCGCGCGGCTCATGTTGTTGCGCAGCTGGGTGCCGTTGATGACCGGCAGGCCCTTGTTGCCCGGATCGTCGGCATAAGGGGCCTTGAGCATGGCCCCGCGCGAGCCGAGTGCGCCGTCGAGGTAGAGCTTGAGGCCGTTGAGCCGCAGCCGGTCGTCATAGAGCCACTGGGTCGGCCCCGAGCCGCCGATCAGCACCATGTCCGGCACGCTGCCGGCGTAGGCCATGATGCGAACCCGCAGCCGCCCCTCGTCGCCGGCGCGGCGGAAGGTCATCCAATCTTCGATGCTCGTGCCCATGTCGGCCACCGCGGTGACGCCGTGCTGGACGAGCAGTTCCTGGGCCTTGTGCAAGGCCACGTCGCGGTCGGTGGCGCGGGGTGGGGGGACGTTCTTGCCGACAAGCTCCATCGCGGTATCGACGAACACGCCCGCAGGCTGCTTGCCACCGGGCAGGCGCTCAACCCTTCCGCTGGTTGGGTCGGCTGTGCTGGCGGTCACTCCAGACACGCTGATGGCGACACTGTTGGCCCAGCCAGCATGGCCGTCCACACGCTCGAGCCAGACGGGCCGGTCGGGCACGGCGGCGTCGAGTTCCGCAGCGGTCGGGAAGCGGCCTAGGCCCCATTGCTCCTGGTTCCAGCCGCGTCCAACGATCCACGGACGCTCCGGGTTCGCGGCGGCATAGGCGGCGATCTTGGCCTGCGCTTCGGCCAGCGAGCGGGTGTCGGAGAGATCGACCGTCAACTGAGCGAGGCCGAGGGCCATGATGTGCAGATGGGCGTCGATCATGCCCGGAATGACCGTCTTGCCCCGGCCGTTCTCGCGATAGTCGATCCCCTGGGGCGGGCGCTCGCCCTGGCCGATCACCTGGGCGATGCGGCCACGGTCGTCGATCACCATGGCCGAGAAGTGGGTGACCTTGCCGTCGCGGTCGACCGAGATGCCGTTGATGTTGTCGATCAGCGTATCGGCAAGCGCAGCAGCGGGAAGCGCCGCCAGGGCGACGGCGGCAAGCAGGCGAGCGATCATGCGGTGGCCTTGGGCAAATGACGCACTAGCGCGCTCGTATCCTGTCTGGCGCCGCCCATCGCCTGGACCTGCGCGTAGAAGCTGTCGACCTGCGAGGTCAGCGGCAAGTCGAGGCCGTGCGCTTTCGCTTCGGCCAAGGCGATCGCGAGATCCTTGCGCATCCAGTCGATCGCGAAGCCGAAGTCGAACTCGTCGTCCGCCATGGTCTTCCAGCGGTTCACCATCTGCCAGCTTTGCGCCGCGCCGCCGGAGATGGCTTCAAGCACCTTATCCAGGTCGAGATCGGCCGCCTGGGCAAAGCGCAGTCCTTCGGAGAGCCCGCCGAGGACACCGGCAATGCAGATCTGGTTGACCGCCTTGGTCGCCTGGCCGGCCCCAGCTTCGCCGACGTGCACGATCCGCGCCGCGTAGCTTTCGATCACAGGGCGCGCCGCCTCCATCGCCTCGGCCGAACCGCCGCACATGATCGCCAGCTTGCCGTTCTCCGCCCCGGCCTGTCCGCCCGATACCGGCGCGTCGAGCGCGAGCAGACCGCGTTCGACGGCGGCGGTGGCAATAGAGCGCGCCGTCGCTGGCGAGACGGTGGTGTGGTCGACGAACAAGGTGCCGGGCGTCATCGCGACCAGCACGCCTCGTTCGCCGAGCACGACCTCCGTCAGGTCGTTGTCGTTGCCGACGCAGGTCAGCACCACGTCCTGTCCCGTCGCAGCTTCGGCCGGGGTCGGCGCGAGGTGGACATCGAGCCCCTCGTGCCGCTCCACCCAGGCCTCGGCCCGCGCGCCAGTGCGGTTGTACACCGTCACCCGATGGCCTGCCCGTGCGAGGTGTCCAGCCATCGGCGCGCCCATGACGCCCAGGCCGAGAAAGGCGATGCGCTTGCTTGTAGTCATGGCCGCTCAAGTGCCGACTTCGCCGACGCAAAGCAATCTTTGCTGCGGGTGGCGTTCCCAAGGCGCAGAAATTCGGTTAGTGCCCGCCGCCTATGACCGGGACGGAAACGCTCGAGGCGAACCTCGATATCGCCGATGTACGCGCCGCAGCAGAGCGGATCGTTGGAGCAGTCGTGCGCACGCCGACCATGCACAGCAAGACGCTGTCCAAGATTACCGGCGCCGAGATCTGGCTGAAGTTCGAGAACCAGCAGTTCACCGCGGCTTATAAGGAACGCGGCGCGCTCAATGCGCTGCTGCTGATGGATCCGGAACAGCGCGCGCGGGGCGTGATTGCGGCTTCGGCCGGCAATCACTCGCAGGGCCTGTCCTACCACGGCTCGCGCCTCGGCGTGCCGGTGACGATCGTCATGCCGCGCACCACGCCGACCGTCAAAGTCATGCAGACCGAGAGCGTTGGCGGCAACGTCGTGCTCGAAGGTGAGACGTTCGACGAAGCCAACGCCTACGCGCGGAGCATGGAAAAGCAGCTCGGCCTGACCTTCGTCCATCCGTTCGACGAACCGAACGTGGCGGCCGGGCAGGGCACAGTGGCTCTCGAATTGCTCGAAGACGCTCCCGAGATCGAGACGCTCGTCGTGCCGATTGGCGGGGGCGGGCTGATCTCCGGCATGGGCACTGTCGCCAAGGCGCAGGGCCGACCGATCGAAGTCATCGGCGTCCAGGCCGAACTCTATCCCTCGGCCTACAGCCGCTTCAAAGGCGAAGAGCTCGAATGCGGTGGTGACACGCTGGCCGAAGGCATCGCGGTCAAGGAACCGGGCGTCTTCACCTCGCGGATCATCGAGAAGGTCGTGGACGACATCGTCCTCGTCAAAGAGTCCAACCTGGAGCAAGCCGTCGCCCTGCTGCTGCAAATAGAAAAGACCGTCGTCGAAGGCGCCGGTGCCGCTGGCCTTGCCGCGGTGCTCGCCCATCGGGAACGGTTCGCCGGCAAGAAGGTCGGCCTGGTGCTGTGCGGTGGCAACATCGACACGCGCCTGCTCGCGAACGTCTTGCTGCGTGACCTGGCCCGCTCAGGTCGCCTCGCGCGGCTGAGGATCTCGCTGCAGGATCGCCCTGGTGCGCTGCTTAAGGTGATGCAGGAATTCGACGCGCATCACGTTAACATTCTCGAGATTTACCACCAGCGGATCTTTACCAATCTGCCGGCCAAGGGCCTCGTCACCGACATCGAATGCGAGGCTCGCGATCGCGAACAGCTCGACAAGCTGGTCGGCGCTTTACGGGCGCGCGGCTATTCCGTTAGTCACGTCGAACTGAACTGACCCATATCGGGGCGGGCAGCCCCTCAAAGCGGGGGGCTGGACACATTTGTCCTGCATTCCACCGAATTTTGTGGTTAATGGTCTTCCTTGCGAATCTGTTGCAGATCATAGTCCGCTGCAGCTACCCGCAACTCTTGCTTGGAAGAGGACCGCGTCTGCCGTGACGGCCCCAGTTCGCTTTCCTAGGTTTTTTGTCACGAGCCCCGCGCCGTGCCCGTACCTGCCCGGCAAGACCGAGCGGAAGGTCTTCACCGAGCTCAAGGGCCCGCACGCTGAAGCGCTCAACGATGCGCTCGGCCGCATCGGCTTCCGCCGCAGCCAGACTGTCGCCTACCGGCCGAGTTGCCTCGACTGCCAGGCCTGTGTGTCGGTGCGAGTGGTGGCGCAGGAATTCGAGCCGGCGAGCGCACAGCGCCGCAACATGCGTGACAACGATGACCTGGTCATCACCGAATGCCGCCCGTGGGCCACGTCCGAACAGTTTGAACTGCTGCAGCGTTATCTCTCCAGCCGCCACCCCGGCGGCGGCATGGCGACGATGGACGAGGTCGATTACGCCGACATGGTGGAACATACGGCCGTTTCCAGCTTTATCATTGAATACAGGGAACCTTCGCCGGACGGAGGGCAAGGCCGCTTGATCGGTGCCTGCCTCACGGACCGGCAAGGGGACGGGTTGTCGATGATCTACAGCTTCTACGACCCAGAGCATGAGGTACGGACGGGGCTTGGGAACTACATCATCCTCGATCACATCCGCCGCGCGAAGGAAGAAAGCCTCGCTTACGTGTACCTCGGTTATTGGGTCGAGGGATCGCAGCGGATGCAATACAAGATCCGCTACCGCCCGCTCGAACGCCTCGGACCAGCGGGTTGGCTGCGGTTCTCCGAAGGCGAGCAATCAGCCCTCATCGACGCTGTCGCCACTTCACGGCGCGAAGATGCCGAATGCGTGGAAGGCGGCAGCAAGGATGGTACGCCTGGCGGCCAGGACCAGTACAAGCTCGCATAAGGAAGGCCGCGCTCTTCGCCGGGCGCTTACGGCCCTTGCTGCATCTGCATCGCTGATCTGTTCGCCGTCCCTGGCGCAGAACACCAACGCCAGTCCCGAACTCGAAACGCTGATTCCAGACGAAGCGGTCGCCAACCCCGAGGCCTGGGCGCAGCAGGGTGTGCCGCCGGATGAGACGGTCGTCGAGGATGCGCCGGAACTCCAGGCCGATTCCCCGCTGGCCGAAATGCCGCTGGTCGACGTGCCGTGGCCCGAGGACGCGGAACCGGTCGAGATCGCCCCGCTTGAGCCGGAAGAGGATATCCAGTTCGTAGATTTCACCGACCTGCTTCCCGACCTCAACAAGGATGGCACGCAAGTCGCCATGGGGCTGGAGGAACGCATCTCATCCGAGGTCGTGCTGGTGTTCCCCGTCGATCCCATGCTGTTCCCCGAACGCAAGGAATTCGTCGAACGGTTCGACGCGCTGTCGACGATCGAGCGGCTCGATGATGACAACAACGTAGGTCGCCTGGC
This sequence comes from Altererythrobacter sp. Root672, assembly GCF_001427865.1. NCBI lineage: Bacteria > Pseudomonadati > Pseudomonadota > Alphaproteobacteria > Sphingomonadales > Erythrobacteraceae > Altererythrobacter > Altererythrobacter sp. Root672. The sequence continues at coordinate 2,072,638 of NZ_LMHH01000001.1, read as the reverse complement.
GGCCCAGGCCCGCGAAGACGAAGCTCTGCTGAACCGGATGCTGCGGATCTACGGATACTACGACGCTGTGGTTCTGCGTTCGATCGGCGACATCGAGCCCGGAGCGGAAACCGCCGAGAGCCGTCCGACGGTTCGCTTCGAGATTGCGCCCGGCACGCAATACCGCGTCGGTGCAGTCGACCTCGGCAACCTGGCCCAGGCCGGGACCGATTATCAGGTCTTGCGCGACACGTTCGAGGTTGTGACCGGCGATCCGCTGTTGTCCGACAAGATCGTCGAGGAACGCTTCGACCTCGACGAAGCCCTGGGCGAGGGCGGCTATCCGTTCGCCGCGATCAAGGACCCCGAACTGCTGGTCGACCACGCGCGGACCGAAGGCGACCTGACGATGTTGGTCACGCCGGGCGGGAAGTATCGCTTCGGTACGGTCACTAGCAACGTGCCGCGGCTCATGTCGGGCAAGCACCTGGCCGACATCGCCCGCTTCGAGCCGGGCGATGTCTACCAGCGCAGCCTCGAGCTCGACTTGCGGCGTGCGATCCTGGCGACCGGCCTGGTTGGCAGCGTGACCATGACTCCGGTCGAAACCGCTGCGCCGGCTAACGGCGAACCGGGCACGGTCGACATCGCCGTCGACATGACACCGGCCAAGCTGCGCACGATCTCGGGGCGGATCGGCTATGGTTCAGGTGAAGGGTTCAAGGTCGAAGGTGCCTGGGAACACCGCAACATGTTCCCGCCCGAGGGTATGCTGCGGTTCCGCGGTACCCTGGGTACGCGCGAACAGTTCGCCGGCGTCACCTTCCGCAAGAACAACTTCGGCGGTCGCGACCGTATCCTGACGGTCGACGCCTACGCCAACACGCAAGATTACGACGCCTACGAGGCAGAGACGGTATCGTTGGTCGGGACATTCGAGCGCATCAGCACGCTCTTGTTCCAGAAGTCATTCAGCTATTCAGCCGGCCTCGAACTGGTCGCGACGCGCGAGCAGGAGAAGGATGCGAACGGCGATCTAGGCCCGCCGGAGACCTTCTTCATCGCGGCGGTACCGCTGTTTGCGCAGTTCGATGCGTCGGACGATCTGCTCGATCCGAGGAAGGGCTACCGGGTAGGGGTGAGGATGTCGCCCGAGGCTTCGCGCACGAACGGCGTCGAGAGCTACTACCTGCGCGGCCAAGTCGACGCGACTTACTACCTCCAGACGAGCGAGAACCTGGTGTTGGCGGGCAGGGTGCGCGTCGCCAGCATCCCCGGCGCCTCGCTGTCGGCGATCGCTCCGTCACGGCGTCTCTATGCCGGCGGTGGCGGATCGGTGCGCGGCTACGACTACCGCGGCATCGGACCGCGCAACAGCGAAGGCGACCCGAGCGGAGGCCGCTCGTTGCTCGAACTGTCCGCAGAGGCGCGCATCCAGACCGGCCTTCTCGGTGGGGCGCTGGGCGTCGTGCCCTTCATCGATGCCGGCACGGTGGGCGAAGACCCAGTGCCGAGCTTCGACGAGATCAAGGTCGGCGTGGGCGTTGGCGTTCGTTACAACACGGGCTTCGGCCCGCTGCGTATCGACGTGGCCACCCCGCTCAACCCCGGACCGAACGACGGCTGGATCGGCGTCTACGTCGCCCTGGGGCAGGCGTTCTGATGAGCGACGGCGAGATCCTTCCCGAAGGACCGGCCGAGCCCGTTCCGGTGCGCCGCAGGAACTGGTTTGTGCGACTTGCGCGCTGGTTGTTCGGCGGTGTGCTGGTGCTGCTGCTGTTGCTGGCTGTCGCAATCGCCTGGCTCCACACCGGTTCGGGCCGGCAGTTCATTGTCGATCGGCTGTCGCGAGTGGCCCCGGCCTCGGGCCTTCGGATCGAGGTTGGGCGAATAGAAGGCTCGGTCCTGTGGAGCTCCACGCTCTATGACGTGAAGTTCCGCGACGCCAACGGCACCCTGTTCCTCCAGGTCCCCGAAGTCGACCTCAACTGGCGACCGCACCGGTTCCTGTTCAGCGGCCTCGACGTGCGCCATCTCGTGCTTCATCGCGGCACACTCTACGCGGTGCCGAAGCTGCTCCCGGGCGATCCCGACGCGCCGATCCTGCCCAACTTCAACATTCGCGTCGATCGCTTCGTCATCGACGACCTCAAGGTGTCCAAAGGGCTTCTTGGGGATGAGCGAACCGTCGACTTCCGCGCCCGAGCCGACATCCGCAATGGCCGAGTCTTGCTTGATTCCGATGGAGAGCTGGGCGGCGGAGACAAGTTCAAGCTACTGGTCGACGCCGAGCCTGACGGCAACCGGTTCGACCTCGACCTCGACTATCGTGCTCCAGCAGGCGGCTTGCTCGCTACAATGGTCGGGGCCGAGGAGGATGTGCGGGCTCGGATCGTCGGGGATGGCACCTGGACCGCCTGGACCGGCGCTTTCGTGGTCAACCACGGCGGCGACATCATCACGGCGCTGCGCATTCACAACCACAGCGGCCGATACAAAGTTGTCGGCCAGGCGAGGCCGGGCGGGTTCGTCACCGGCCTTCCCGCCGCGGCGCTCGGCGAGGTGGTTTCGCTCGCCGCGGTGGGCACGCTTGAGAACAGCGTGCTCGACGGCAGCGTGGCACTGCGAGGCAAGGGCGTCAGCATCGACGGCGAAGGCGGCATCGACCTTGGCGAGAACGAGTTCAACCAGCTCAAGGTGAGCGCTGCGCTGCTGGACTCGCAACTGTTCGGCCCAGGCCTGACGCTCGACGATGCGACGGCAGTGGCGACATTCGACGGTCCCTTCCGGCCCCTCGCGTCCCCACTCGAGCTGCGCGTGGGCAAGATGGACGTGGGCGGCACCGTGTTCACCGGGCTCGTCCAGAACGGCATCGTGGCCTACGACGGGACGCGCTGGCTGCTGCCGCTCGATGCCTCGGTCCAGCGGATCACCAGCGGCAACGCGATGATCGATCCACGCCTGGTCAACGGCACTCTGCGGGGCACGGTGACGCTGGCCGGAAGCGACCTCAGGTCAGACAACCTCGCGCTGCGCTTCCCCGGCTTGACGGCGGACCTCACGCTTCGCGGTGACATTGCCCGCGGCGGATACGCCCTGGCGGGGCCAGTCGAGGCGCGGGGCATCACGCTGCAGAACCTCGGCACGATCGACGCCGGCGCGCAGATCCGCTTCTCGATCTGCAAGGGCGTGCCATGGCGGCTGGCGGCGAACTTTACCGGGCGGATGCCGCGCGTGACCAACGCAACGCTGGCGAACATCGCGGGCACCAACATTCGCTTCAGCGGCGGGGTGCAACTCGGTGCGGGGCGGCCGATCGACTTCGATCGTACGACCCTGACGGCGAGCAAGCTCACACTCACGCTCGACGGTCGCGTCGAAGCGGGCCGCACTACGCTTGCCGGTAGTGGCCGGCACGTCGAGTACGGGCCCTTCACGGTAGAGGCGCGGCTCGAAGGCGATGGGCCGCACGCGACGCTGGTCTTCGCCAGCCCGTTCCCGCCCGCCGGGCTAAAGGACGTTCGCGTGGCGCTGTCGCCCACGCCGAACGGCTTCCGCATCGAGACCGACGGCCAGTCGACGCTCGGCGCGTTCGATGGCCTGCTCAACCTGACGATGCCGGCGCGTGGGCCGACGCAGATCGGTATCGAGCACTTCACTGTCGCCCAGACCACTCTGGCCGGCACCCTCGCACTCGGCTCTGGCGGCGTGAGCGGCGATCTCACGCTAATGGGTGGCGGGCTCGACGGGACGCTTGCTCTCGCTCCGCGGGAAGGCGGGCAAGGCTTCGACGTCAACCTGGCGGCCAACAACGCGACGTTCTCGGGCGCGACCCCAATCTCGATCAATCAGGCGAGCATCCAGGCGAGCGGCGTGATCGGCGGAGGTGGCTGGACCGTAAACGGCAACGTCCGCGCCGCTGGGGTCAGCTACGGCACGCTGTTCATCGGCCGGCTCGGCGCCAGGGCGGAGATCGTCAACGGCCAGGGCCAGTTCGACGCGGCGATTACCGGTCGGCGGGACCGACGTTTCGACTTGCAGATGACCGGGACCGTCTCGCCCGAGCGGATCATGGTGGCGGCTCGCGGCAACTACGCTGGCCGTGACATCGTCATGCCGCGCCGCGCGGTGTTGATCGCCTCGCGCGATGGCGGCTGGGACCTGCAGCAGACGCAGCTCAGCTTCGGCCGGGGCTTTGCCATCGTCGAAGGGCATTTCGGCGGCACTGAGCCGATGCACGGCAGGCTGGCGGTTGCTGACATGCCGCTGTCCGTGATCGATCTCGCAGGCACCGAGCTCGGCCTTGGCGGGACCGCGTCGGGCATCATCGACTTCGGCAGCGGACCCAACGGTGTGCCGACCGGCGAGATGCGAGTCATGGTCGACAACCTCACGCGCTCGGGCCTGGTCATGTCCTCGCGTCCGATCGACCTCGCACTGGTCGCGCGGCTCTCGCCAACACTGATGCAGGCGCGGGCCGTGGTTAAGGAGGACGGAGTGGTCCGCGGTCGACTGCAGGGCCGCATCGCCAACCTACCCGAAACCGGAAGCCTGAACGAACGGCTCTACAACGGCGATCTGTTCGCCCAGCTGCGCTACGACGGGCCAGCCGACGCGCTCTGGCGTCTGTCGACGATTGAGCTGCTCGACCTCACCGGTAGGATCCAAGTGGCGGCCGATGTGACCGGGAGCCTGGGAAATCCGTTGCTGCGCGGGTCGCTGGCGGGTGACGATCTGCGGATTCAGGTCGCCATGACGGGGTCCGACATCCGCAACGTCCGTGCTCGCGGCCGCTTCTCGGGACCGAGACTCCAGCTTACGAGCTTCTCCGGTACCGCGCCCAATGGCGGTGCGGTCAGCGGAAGCGGCTATGTCGACTTGGCGCGGATATCCGCTTCACGCGGCCCTCAGATCGATGTGCGTCTGGCGATGCGCCGGGCCGAAGTGGTCAACTTGCCCAACATGGGCGCAACGATCACCGGCCCAATGCGGATCGTTTCGAGCGGCGTGGGCGGGACGATTGCCGGCCGGCTCAGCGTTGAAGAGGCTCGCTGGGCGTTCGGCGCGGCAGAGTCGACCGAGCGCCTGCCCAACATCACCACGCGTGAGATCAACTTCCCGCCCGACCGCCGCGCACCTACTGGCCCGGCTGCACCGTGGCGTTTCCTGATCGACGTCAACGCCCCTGGCGGGATCGAGGTCGACAGCATGGGTCTCGACAGCGAATGGAGCGCCAACATCCAGCTGCGCGGTACCACCGAGGATCCGCGCATTGGCGGGGTGGCGCGCGTTGTTCCGCGGCAGGGCTTCTATTCGTTCGCCGGAAACCGCTTCGAACTGACGCGCGGCGTGATCGACTTCGACGTGAACGGGCCGATCGACCCACTGATCGACATCGTCGCCGAAACCAACGTCGACAATCTATCGGTGACCGTGACCATCAAGGGCAACGCCAGCAGGCCGGAGATTGCGTTCAATTCGGTACCGGCATTGCCCGAGGAAGAGCTGTTGTCGCGGCTACTGTTCGGGGATTCGATCACCAACCTTTCGGCGACCGACGCGCTCCAACTCGGTGCCGCAATCGCCTCGCTGCAGGGTGGCGGAGGGATGGATCCGATCAACCAGCTGCGGAAGTCGATCGGGCTCGACAGGCTGCGCATCGTGGCGGCGGATCCGGCGATGAACCGCGGCACGGCGATCGCGCTCGGCAAGAATATCGGCCGCCGCTTCTATGGTGAGATCGTGACCGACGGCCAGGGCTACAACGCCACTTCGCTTGAGTTCCGCCTGACCAACTGGCTGTCGCTGCTGGCCACCATCAACACGATTGGCCGCGGCAGCATCGCCGGTGTGGTCAGCCACGACTACTGACGAAAGTTGCGAGGGTTCTAGCGCTTGTGCCGCCGGAAGCGGCCGCGGCCGTCGCGGCGATAAGTCAGGAGGCGCGGTGCGCGGCGGAACCAGCCGCGCAGGCCGGCTTCGCGAAAGAGCCGATGGATCTTGCGGTCGTCATCGATCACTTCCCACGAGCGGGCGAGCCACAGCACTGCTGCTGCAAGGATCGCGAGGACCACGATCAGCGCGGTCACGATGGTGAAGGTGGCCAGCACGTGGGGTCCTGATGGCGATGTTGCAGACCGCAATCTGCGCCAGGTGACCGGGTCAGGTCCATGGCCTTCTACCCCCTCGTCCCGAAAGGGAACGGCACCAGGGCAGATATGAAAAAGGGCGCCCGGATTGCTCCGGACGCCCCTTTCGAACAGCTCTGACCAGAGGAATCAGTAGCTGTAGTACATGTCGAATTCGACCGGGCTCGGCGTGGTTTCCCAACGCATCACGTCAGCCCACTTGATCTCGCAGTAAGCGTCGATCTGGTCCTTCGAGAACACGTCACCCTTGAGCAGGAACTCGTAGTCGGCCTGCAGGGCTTCCAGGGCTTCACGCAGCGAACCGCAGACGGTCGGCACTTCGGCCAGTTCGGCCGGCGGCAGATCGTACAGGTTCTTGTCCATCGGCTCGCCCGGATGGATCTTGTTCTGGATACCGTCGAGGCCGGCCATCAGCAGCGCGGCGTAGCACAGGTACGGGTTGGCCATCGCGTCGGGGAAGCGGAATTCCACGCGCTTGGCCTTCTCGCCGGTGCCGTACGGAATGCGGCACGAAGCCGAACGGTTGCGGGCCGAATAGGCCAGCAGCACCGGAGCTTCGTAACCCGGGACCAGGCGCTTGTAGCTGTTGGTGGTCGGGTTGGTGAAGGCGTTGAGGGCCTTCGCGTGCTTGATGACACCACCGATGAAGTACAGGCAGTTGTCCGACAGGCCGGCATAGCCGTTGCCAGCGAAGGTTGGCTTGCCCTTTTCCCAGATCGAGATGTGGGTGTGCATGCCGCTGCCGTTATCCTTGGCGATCGGCTTCGGCATGAACGTGGCCGTCTTGCCATAGGCCTGCGCGACCATGTGCACGACGTACTTGTAGATCTGCATGCGGTCGGCAGTGGTGACCAGCGTGCCGAAGGTCAGGCCGAGCTCGTGCTGGGCGGCCGCCACTTCGTGGTGGTGCTTGTCGCACGGCAGGCCCATTTCGAGCATGGTCGAGACCATCTCGCCACGGATGTCGACAGCGCTGTCGACCGGTGCGACCGGGAAGTAGCCGCCCTTGGCACGCGGACGGTGCGCCAGGTTGCCGCCTTCGAGTTCCGCACCGGTGTTGGTCGGCAGCTCGATATCGTCGATCTGGTAGCCCGAGCCGGCATAGCCGTCTTCGAAGCGCACATCGTCGAACATGAAGAACTCGGCTTCCGGACCGACGTAGACGGTGTCGCCGATGCCGGTGGTCTTGAGGAAGGCCTCGGCGCGCTTGGCAGTCGAGCGCGGGTCACGCGAGTAGAGCTCGCCCGTCGAAGGCTCGACGATGTCGCAGACCACGATCATCATCGGAGTGGCGGAGAACGGATCGATCCACACGGCATCGAGGTCCGGCTTCAGGATCATGTCGGATTCGTTGATGGTCTTCCAGCCTTCGATCGACGAACCGTCGAACATCAGGCCTTCTTCCAGCTCGTCTTCGCCAATGACCGAGGAGACCATGGTCAGGTGCTGCCACTTGCCCTTGGGATCGGTGAAGCGAAGGTCGACCCACTCGATCTCCTCATCCTTGATCCGCTTCACGATATCCGATGCACTGGCCATTCTCGTCTTCCTTGTTGGTCCCGCCCGTCCGGCGGAGTTTCACTTAATTTGTCCCCCGAGAGGGGAAGGGTGCAAATTTGGGATTTTGCCCTCCCGGATGGGAGAGCAATGAACCTAGATCGCGTCTTCGTCCTTTTCCCCGGTGCGGATGCGCAGCGCGGAATCGATCGTGGAAACGAAGATCTTGCCGTCACCGATGCGTCCGGTCTGCGCGGCGGCTGCGATGGCTTCCACCACGGCATTGGCCTGCGCGTCGGGCACGATCACCTCGAGCTTCACCTTCGGGAGGAAGTCGACGACATATTCGGCGCCGCGATAGAGCTCAGTATGGCCCTTTTGCCGGCCGAAGCCCTTGGCTTCCGTCACCGTGATGCCGGATACTCCGACTTCGTGCAGCGCTTCCTTCACTTCATCCAACTTGAACGGTTTGATGATGGCCTCAATCTTCTTCACGACACCCCCTGGGGCTAAGTCCGGGCACACGGCCAACGGACGGCTCTCACCATCCCTCGGCAACTGATCTTCAAGAATCGTGCCAAGGCGCTGCCTCCGGCCTAGACGTTCGCGTTCGCACGGGAAAGGGCCGAAATCACTCGACCCGAAAGTCGGGGGCGCATCCTATGGAACTATCGAATCGTGCGTTGTGGTGTGGCTATGTCTAAATTTCAGGCAGGTCGTGCCTAAAAAATAAGCGTCAGAGCCTCAGGCCGGCCATTTCGTCGAGACCTGCCATGAGGTTCAACGACTGCACGGCGGCGCCGCTGGCTCCCTTGCCGAGGTTGTCGAGCACGGCCACCAGGCGGGCCTGGCTACCGTCGGCGCTGTCGAACACGAACAGGTCCATCCGGTCGTTTCCGGCGTTCGAGCCACGTATCAGGAGTTCACCGTCAGCGGGCGGCGTGCCCATGCCGACGATCTTGCTGGCGCCGTAGAAGTTCGCCAGCCACTCCCGCATAGCTTGCGGGGTGCCGACACCCTTCATCGCGGACAGCGGAAGCGGAACTTCCACTACCATTCCACGATGGGCCGGAATCACCGCGGGGGTGAACAGCGGCTTGACCGAGAGGCCGCAGCGCTCCTGCATCTCCGGCACGTGCTTGTGTCCGAGCGCCAGCGCGTAACCGCGCCAGGCGATGTCCTGATCGGCTTCGAAGCGTTCGATCAGCGACTTGCCGCCGCCCGAATATCCCGAGACGGCGTTGCAGGTGTAGGGCCAGTCGGCGGGCAGGAGTCCAGCGCGCACCAGCGGCGCGACAAGCGCGATGAAGCCGGTCGAATAGCAACCCGGATTGGATACGCGCATCGCCGTGGCGACAGCCTTGTGCCCACTGACCTCGGGAAACCCGTAGACCCAGCCCGGGCTCACGCGGTGGGCGGTGGAGGCGTCGATCACCCGGGTGCGCGGGTTGTCGATCATGGCCGCGGATTCGCGAGCCGCATCGTCCGGCAGGCACAGGATCACGAACTCGGCGTCGTTGAGCGCTTCCCGCCGGGCTACCGGGTCCTTGCGCCGGGCTTCGTCGAGCCTGATCAGCTCGAACTCCGTCCGGCCAGCCAGCCGCTCGCCGATCTCGAGGCCCGTCGTGCCGACGGCCCCGTCGATGAAAATCGTCCGGGTCATCCGGGCAGCTGTTCGAGCCGGTCGACGCGGATATAGCCGACAGGTCCATCCATCGAGAGGCAGCCCCAGGCCCAGCCACCGGTCACGTCCAGCACCTCGAAGCTTTCGCCTTCCATCAGCGTGCAGAGCTCCTGCCCGCCTTCGCCATTGCTCGAAAGCAGGGGGGCGCCGCCCGGCATGACCGTGCGCGGCTGAGGTACGGCGTAGTGCGGCACGAAGTAGCGCCCGGCGAGGCCGATGTGCGCGAGATCACCGCGCAAAGGCGTGCGGCCTGGTACGGCCTTCGGCTGCGGGCCCGTTAGGGCGTAAGATATGTGGCCGGTCATGTCAGTAGGATCGTAAGGGGCGTAACCAGGCACTCGAAAAAGCTCGCGGGGTTCATCGTTGGGGCGCGGTTAGACGTCACAGCGCACTGGGGCAAGCACCGCCGTCAAGCGAATCGCGCCTGAAGCATGTGCCAGGCAGCCCGCAGGCCGAGCGCATCGCCGCCTTTTGGCCGTCCGGGCTTAGGTGTGGGGCGCCAGGCAAAGGTGTCGAAATGCGCCCAATCGACGCCATCGGCCACGAACTTGTCGAGGAACAGCGCCGCCACGCTCGCCCCTGCAAAGCCGTTGCTGTGGGCGTTGTTGGCGTCGGCAATGTCGGACTTGAGCCATTCGCTGTAGCCTTCGTAAAGCGGCAGGCGCCAGCAGGGATCCTCGTGTGCCTTACCCGCGGCTAGCAGCGCATCGGCGGTTTCGTCGCGCCGGGTGAATAGTGCCGGCAAGTCAGGCCCGACGGCGACGCGCGCCGCGCCCGTCAGCGTGGCGAAGTCGATCACCAGCTCAGGCTGCTCTTCGCAGGCCCGCGCCAGCGCGTCCGCCAGGATCAGCCGGCCTTCGGCATCGGTATTGCCGATCTCGACCGTCAGCCCCTTGCGGCTGCGGAGCACGTCGCCCGGACGGAAGGCGTTTCCGGCGACAGCGTTCTCCACCGCCGGTACCAGGCAGTGCAGCCGAACTTTCAGCCCGGCACCCATGATGAGCCCAGCCAGCGCCAGGGCATGCGCCGCGCCGCCCATGTCCTTCTTCATCAGCAGCATCCCGGCCGCCGGTTTGAGGTCCAGGCCACCAGAGTCGAAGCACACGCCTTTGCCGATGATCGCCACGACGGGAGCCTTCTCGTCGCCCCAGGTGAGGTGCAGCATCCGCGGCGCGTGGCTGCGCGCGGCGGCGCGGCCGACGGCGTGGACCATCGGGTATTCGCGCTCCAGCGTTTCTCCCTTGGTGACCGAGAGCTTGGCGCCATGCGACTTGGCTAGCCGTTCGGCCTCTACCTCAAGCTCTGCCGGGCCCATGTCCTCGGCCGGCGTGTTGACGAGCGTGCGAACCAACTCGACTGCTTCCGCCTCGGCCAGTGCCGGGCCGATCGCCTTGGCTTCCTTGCTCAGCAGGACGCGCGGTCCTTCGGAGTCCTTGTCCTCGCGATACCGGGTAAAGCGGTACTGCGCGGTCTGCCAGCCGTGCAGGCCTTTGCCGGCATCGTCCTGCGCCAGGCGATAAATGCCCGCCGGCAATTCCTCAGCCAGCTTGGCCAGGCACCAGCTCGAAAGCTCGGCGGGATTGCGCACCCCGCCGATAGCAAACCACGCGTCCCCATCGGGCACGATCCCGACCTGGAATGCTGTTCCGACAAACTTTTGTCCGGCAAGCCCGGCACGTTGTGGCCCGCTGAGAGTTTTTGCAAATTCGGGGAAGCCGTCTTTGCTGACGAGGTGGATCGTGATGGCCTGCTGTCCGCGGTCCGGCTGGATCAAATCGTCTTTCATAGAATTCACGCTTGCCCGTTTGCGCAGGTTTTGGAAAGGCAGTCACGATGATGCGCATGCTTTCGGTTCTGGCGCTGGCCGCAACGATCTCCGCCTGCAACCTTGGCGGTGGGGATTCGCCTGACGGCACCGCAACGCCGAGCCCAGCGGCGACCGCGACTCCGACCCCAACGGCAACCGCGCGGGCCACGAGCAATGGCGCGCGTTCGGTGTCGGAAGAGACCGACGATTTCCTGTTCGAATATTCCTATCCGGCCGAAGCCGGTCGGATTGCCGAACTGGCGAGCCAGCTCGACGTCATGCTCGAACAGCAGCGTGGGCAATTGGCGGAAGAATCGCAGGACGCACGCCGCGCCGCGAGGGCGGACGGGTTCCCTTACAACAAGCACAGCTACACCTCGGAATGGAAGGTCGTGGCCGCGCTGCCGGGCTGGCTGAGCCTGTCCAACGACGTGGCGACCTATAGCGGCGGGGCGCACGGGAACTACGATTTGCAGTCGCTTGTCTGGGACAAGACCAAGGGCGAATCGAGGAAGGCGATTGACCTGTTCGTCTCTCCTGAGGCGTTGGAGAAGGCGCTCGGCGACCGCTTCTGTGACGAATTGAACCGGCAGCGCGCCAAGCGCCGCGGGGCGCCGGTGGTGAAGGGCGGGGACGATCCGTTCTCCGATTGCCCGGGTATCAAGGAGCTGACGGTTCTGGTGGGCTCTAACAATGGACGGACTTTCAACCGTCTGACGCTTTACGCCGGGCCCTACGTGGCCGGCCCCTATGCCGAAGGCGCCTACAAGGTGAACCTTTCGATCAATCGCGCGATCCTCGACACGGTAAAGCCGGAATTCCGCGAAGCCTTCAGCGCTCGCAATTGATCGGCGGAATGACTACATTCGCGAAATGATCGAATACCAGCACGTCACCGGCGATACCGCGGTCTATCGCGACGGAACCATCAAGCTCCATGGACCCGACGGGTTCGAAGGCATGCGCAAGGCCGGTCGCCTTGCGGCGCAGATTCTCGATGAGATGGCCTCGGTCGTCCGCCCTGGCATCTCTACCGAAGAAATCGACCGCGTCGTCCGCGAGATGACGCTCGATGGCGGCGGCGTGCCGGCGACGCTCGGCTATCGCGGCTATACGCATAGCTGCTGCATCTCGATCAACCACGTGGTGTGCCACGGTATCCCCTCTTCCAAGACGATCAAGGACGGGGACATCGTCAATATCGACGTAACTCCGCTGCTCGACGGCTGGCATGGAGACTCGAGCCGCATGTACCTGGTCGGCGACGTTTCGCTAAAGGCAAAGCGACTGATCGACGTGACTTACGAATGCCTCATGCTCGGTATCGAGCAGGCCAAGCCCGGCGCGCGTTTGGGTGACATCGGCGCGGCGATCCAGGCCCATGCCGAGCAGTACCGCTATGGCGTGGTGCGCGATTTCTGCGGCCATGGCCTTGGCCGCCTGTTCCACGATGCGCCCGAAGTCGTTCACGCTGCCCGCGCGGGCACGGGGCCGGAACTGCGCGCAGGCATGTTCATGACCATCGAACCGATGATCAATCTCGGCAAGGCGGCGGTCAAAGTCCTCAACGATGGCTGGACGGCGGTCACCCGCGACAAGAGCCTTTCGGCCCAGTTCGAACATTCGATCGGCATTACCGAGGACGGCTGCGAGATCTTCACGCTAAGCCCGAAGGGGCTGCATCAGCCGCCTTACGCCTAGGTAAGGGTCGCCCCTGTCGGGCGACCGACTCGCCCCCTGGACGGACACCGCATTCGCTATTCCTCGCCGGAAGGCCTAGGACAGCGTTGGGCCTGTAGCCCAACGGAGAAAGACCATGGCCAAAGGCCAGAAGAAATCGAATAGGGAAGCCCGCAAACCCAAGGCGGAGAAGCCCAAGACCAACGCCTCCCAGCCGACGCAGAAGTTCGGTGCGGTGAAAGGTCTCGAGAACATGAAGAACACCTGAGCCTAATGGGTGAACTCTGCGTTCTCGTCGATGCCGACGCCTGCCCGGTGAAGGACGAGATCTACCGCGTGGCCGAGCGGCACGCCGTGCCCGTCAGCGTGGTCAGCAACAGCCCGTTTCGCGTGCCGGTGGGCCCGCTGATCAGCCGCGTGGTGGTCAGCGAAGGCTTCGATGCCGCCGACGACTGGATCGCCGAACGCGCCGATGGGTGGAGCGTAGTGGTAACCGCCGACATCCTCCTAGCCGATCGGTGCGTGAAGGCCGGGGCCACGGTCCTGGCACCCACCGGCAAGGCCTTCACGCAGGCCTCGATTGGCGGCGCTGTGGCCACTCGGGCGATCATGGCCGACTTGCGCGCAGGCGCCGACGGCATTCAAGGCGGTCCCCCGCCATTCGCAAAAGCTGACCGCTCACGCTTCCTGCAAGCGCTCGACACGGCGCTTGTGCGGATGAAGCGTGTGGGGTGAGGGACGGGCGATTTGGGTAGCCTGATTGCTTCGTAGGTTATTCGCCGTACCTGTGCTAGGACACCCAGGCTGACGTCGAATTTACGACGGACTTCGGCGCTAAGACTAAGACCCGACCCTTTACAGGCGGGGTCTCTCTCTGACGGCGACTTCCTTTCGATTGACGACCCGACGCACGACTGCCGCATGTCGCGGCTGAACTACCAGGGACTGTCTGCACGCAAGAAGCGTTTTGGCAGCCCCGATTTTCGAAGGGAATGCACAATGCCGATCGGCACAGTCAAATTTTTCAACACCGACAAGGGCTATGGTTTCATCGCTCCTGAAGACGGTGGCGCGGACAGCTTCGTCCACATCAGTGCCGTGCAGGCTGCTGGCATGCAGACGCTGAACAAGGATCAGCGCCTGTCGTACGAAGTCGAGCGTGGCCGCAACGGCAAGGAATCTGCCGTCAACCTGACCGCAGTCTAACGACTCCATCGGCGCGCTGCGCCCTGCTGCCAGCATCCAATGGGGAAACTCAAAGCATGAGCCAGACATTCGAATTCTACGATTCTCGGGCTCGTGAGGCTGCTGCAGAGGCGGAGCGCGCCGACTTGGTTATGGTGCGCGAACGCGCACTACGCGCGGAGAAGACCTGGCGCGGCCTCGCCGCCCAGGCGAAGAAGGTCGAACGCGATCGCGTGAAGGCCGAAGAAGTCCGTGCCGAGCGTCGCGCTGCCGAAGCGGCGATGCTCGCTTCGTCCGATAGCTAACGGACGCCGGTCGCAGGACCGGGCGTCGTTAACAGCCTAAATCCCGGATTGGCGGCGCACAGCTCAGCGGGCAGGTCCTGTCTGAGTTTTGCGAGTGAAGTCTCGCGTTCAGATTTGAACCGGGCCTGCTCTGCGCTCGACGCGGATCGTGCGGTAAGCGACAGCGCGATCTCTATGCCATCCGCCCCGATGACGAGCTTTGTGGGCACCGTCGTGATGGCGAAACCGTCAGCGGGATAGACAACACCCTGCGCCAGTGGATCGCCAACCGGAAACGGCAGGTAACGCGGGTTGCTGTCGATCAGTGGGAGCGTCGCGGGAACCCCGCCGAAATTGCGTTCGAACCGCACGCCAACCGACTGCAGCGTAAACCACGGTGTCGCGAAAAGCGGACCCGTGTTCCCCACTTGAAGAAGATCGATCGCCATGCGCGTGCAGCCGATCTCCGGAACCAGGAAGATCGCGCTTCCCGCCCCATTTCTGACGAGCTGGAGGCCAAGGGTGAAGGGAAACTCAGCCCTGGTCGATCCAGCCACTTCCAGTTCGGCGCCGAGCGAACGGCCGATACGCGAAGAGGATATGTCCGCGCGGAGACGAGCGTCGCCTTGAGCCGTTGCGTCGAGGCTGCCCGTGAGACCAACCCCCTTTACCCACTGCAATACGGGCGGCGCAAAAGTCAGCCTGCCGGTGGCAAAGTCCTGCGACGCGGGAGAAACGGCCAGGTTGATGTCACCGGCAAGGGGATTGCTGGCCAGTTTCGTCCTGAACAAAGTGCCTGTCGCTTCGGTGATTACCGCACTGACACCGCGATATTCGCCCGCTGGCGGGCTGTCGGTGTTGGGCGGCGAATTCCCGCTTACGAGGTCCAGGACCGGGGCGATCGGAAGATGCCCTTCGGCCTCGCTGGACTTCCGCTCGAAAGGCTTGAGCCTAGCTGCCGTGGCGGCAATGCGGGCGTCGAGTGCGGCCTGGTCGTTGTCCTCGCGACGCGAGGGGCGGGAAGTAGTCTCTGGCCCGAGCGAAGGATCGGACGCGTCCGGCAATCCGCCGAGAAGCCACACGCCGCTTGAAACGATCAGCAGGTGATCGGTTGAAATCTCTCCGCGAACGGGCCGGCCCTCGAAGTTGGCGGTCATCTTGTAGCTGCCGTCCACCGGAAATTCGCCTTCTTGCGTCGTGAGAAGGCCGGGTTCGAGGTCGATCGACGCCTTGAGCGGCGGAAGGGGGATCAGCAGATTCTGCCCGAAGTCTTCGAGCAGACGCGACGCCGCGACCTGCGACATTAGCTCCGATGCCGCGTAGTTGAGCGGCCCCCAGCGGACGCGAGGCGAAAAGCTCGTCGGAACAAGACGGAAATAGAGCGCACCCGGATCATCGTTCACGCCGCGAACCGGCAGCATGTCGGCCTCCGCCACAAACCGCACTGTCGCGCCACCCCACCAGGGGGTTCGGGTGACGGGAGCATAGGTCACCTTCATCTCCGCCTTTGCGCGGAGCAGGAAGTCGCTTGGGACAAACGTGATCTTTTCGATCTCTGCGACCAGGAAACCGTCAGGCCCTTCCGTGCCCGCGCCACCGAACGGGATCCGGTATTTGGTGCCGATGACGGTGTCGGCCACGTCCTGCAGCGTCCTTGCAGGGACGAACAGGCGCACGGGCCACCTTTCAGGTTCTGGACCCAGTTCGATGACGCGATCGGCGTTGGCGACTGCCGCGGCTCGATCGGTCAAAGAGACCGACAAAGGCGTCGTGCGCTGAGCGTAAAGCCAAAGCCCGCCGTAAGCCGCGACAGCAAGCGCGACGATCGAGCCTAGGACTATCTTCAGCCAGCGTGACATCGTGATCCCTGCGCCCCGGCTGACGTTCAAGCTGGCCCCACACCGGGCGACCATTCGGGTAAACCCGCATTGGCATGGGTATGTCGCCTGATTGCGATTCTAGGCGAATGATCGATGCTTGGAATCAGCGAAGCGAGCGCTCGGCGGTTGAGCGGCTCGACGTGATGGCGGCCTGTGCCGGCAAGTCTCGAACAAGGAGAGATCAGATGGTCAGAAGGCGAAGCAGTTCCGGCCTGCTCGGACGCGCGGTGAACACGGCAGCTCGCACCGCCCTAATCGCGGGGACTGCCACCGCGGTTTCCAACAAAGTTGCGGGCCGGCAGGGCGAACCGGCGGCCCCGGCAGCACCGGGCCAGCCTGAAGCGCCGGCAAGCTTGTCCAACGAAGCGATCGAGCAGCTTCAGAAGCTGGCGGAATTGAATCAAGCCGGCATTTTGACCGACGAGGAATTCGCGACGCAAAAGGCCAGAATTCTGAACTGATGTAACGCGGGCTTCGGGGGCAAGGTAGAGGGAGACGGTCAGTTGTTGGCCTCAGCCTTCCCGTGCTGCCCTTATGGCCGCGCCGCCGGCGAACGGGGTGATGGCTACCAATAGCAGGCTGATCGCAGCGGTAAGGGCGATGCCGCTGTCGCCGCCGGTCGAGAGCGCTCCGGCACCGAAGACCAGCAGCGGCACGGCGAGGGGGATCAGGAGCAGGCCCGAGAGCGCCGCGCCGCCGCGCATTCCCACGGTCAGGGCGGCGATGATCAGGCCGATCGCGGCGAGGCCGGGCGTGCCCGCAAGCAAGCCGAGCTCGACAGTGCGCAGGGTCTGGCCGTCGATCCCGAGCAGGGCAGACGCAGGAATTGCGGCGACCATCAAAGGCGGGCCGAAGCTTAGCCAGTGGGCGAGCAGGCGCACCATGACCACCAGCTCCTCCGAGATGTCGCGCAAATAGAGCTGGTCGAAGAACCCACCCTCGACGTCGCTCTGCAACAGTCGGTCGAGCGGCAGGATCGAGGCGAGCAGGGCCGCGACCCAGATTACTCCGCCGCCGGTTCGGGCAAGCAGCTCCGGGGCCGGTCCGACGGCGAACGGGAAGAGCATGGCGACGGCGATGAAGAACAGAACCGGCAGCATGGTCGCGCCACGCCGCCCCCCGCCGAACATCTGGCCGAGATCGCGCAGGAGTAGGGCGCTGAACAGGCTCACGGGGCGAAATCCTCGAGCGCGATCCCGCACAGGCCCGGCACGTCGAACGGCTGGTGCGAGGCGATCACGGCCATTCCGCCCTGGGCGAGATAGTCCGCCACATGCCGCTGAAAATCGGCGGCCGCGTTGACGTCGAGGCCATTGAGGGGCTCGTCGAGCAGCCACAGACCGGCGTTGTGCGTATTCGAAGCCAAGATGGCCGCGCGCTTGCGCTGGCCGGTCGAGAGATAGCGCACTGGCACGTCGGCTAACCTGTCGAGCCCGTTGGCCTCGAGGAGCTGCGGGTCGCTGCGCCCGCTTTCGAGGCGGCTCCAGAAGGCCACCGCTCGGCCCAGCGGCAGGTGTCCATCAAGCGGCAGGCGTTCGTCGAGCAGTGCCACGGCGACGTTGCGTTCGACCGTTCCCGCCAAGGGGCGCATCAGTCCGGCGAGAATTCGCAACAGGCTCGACTTGCCCGTTCCGTTCTGGCCGAAGATTTGCAGCGCCTCTCCGGACTTCAACTCGAACGAAAGCCCGCGGAACAACAGCCGTTCGCCGCGGCGGCAGGCAAGGTCCGTCGCGGCCAGTCGTGAATCTAGGGGCCGGGCGGCTTCCATGGATGCGCGGGTTAGGGCAGAAGGCACGGGCCGACAAGCGAGGGAGCGAGCCTATGCCCGTGCCGCAACTCACCGAAGCCGAACGCGCTGAGGCGCTGGCCGTGCTGCCCGAATGGACACTGCGGGCCGATGGCCTGGCGATCGAGCGCGAATTCAAGTTCCGCACCTTCAGCGAAGCCTGGGGCTTCATGGCGCGCGTGGCGCTGCTGGCGGAAAAGCAGGACCACCATCCGGAGTGGTCCAACGTCTACAACCGGGTGGCGATCACGCTGACGACGCACGATGCCGGTGGTCTCTCAGAGCGGGACACGAAGCTGGCCCGAGCGATTGACAAGCTGGTCGCGTGAGTTGGACGGGTTCGAACGCGGGAATCTACGTATTGATAAGTAGGATTTCGCCGAGTTCTTGGCATGGCGATTTGGGCCGCCAGGAGCATTGGACACGATGACATCCGCACGATCATTTTTGTTGAGCTTGGCTGCTTTGCTCACGCTCGGGATCGTCGCGCAGCCGGCGTTTGCGCAGGATGAGCCGGCATGGGTGAGCGTGTGGGAGGGCCAGATCGGGACGTACCCGGTTCGCGCTTGCCTGGAGAGCTTTGGCGACGGACCCGGGCGGGGGTCGTACTACTACCTGTCGGCGCTCGAGCCGATTTCGATCAGCGAAGAGGACGGCGAGGGCGGGTGGGTCGAACGCGCGCCCGGCGGTGATGCGGAGGCGACTTGGGAGCTGGCCGAGCTTACGTCGAACCGCGTGCGTGGGACTTGGCGCCAGGGCAGCCGCAGCTTGCCGATCGACTTGAAGCCGGTGGCCTGGACCGAGGGAGAGTGGGGCGGCCCGTGCAGCTCCGCAGCGTTTCTGGGGCCGAGGACCGGCAAGGGATCGATCGCATCCGACGCCGCCGAGCTTGAGGGCTGGAAGTACACCCGCAAGACCTATCGGCCAGCCAAGTTCTTCGCGGAGGATGTCTCGATCGAGACGTTCGATTTTGTCCCGCAACGGCCAGGCGACAAGGCGATCCTCGAAGTGCTTGCGGCCGACCTTCCGCGCGAAACAGTCGAGGACGACTTCATGGAGTGCCTGGCCGGGTCGATCGCCTCACTGGGGATCGACGGAGACTACTCGCTCTCGGTGAAGCCGACCTTGGTCAACAAGGCTTTCCTGGTGGCCGAACAGGAGTCCGGCTCATTCTGCGGCGGCGCTCACCCGAACTACTACACCATCGTCCACACGTTCGATCGGCAATCGGGCGAGGAAGTCGACCTGTTCGGCTGGATCGGCGACGAACGCATCGACGGCGAGGACTCGGTCATCCCCGACGCGCTGCGTGACCTCGTCATGGCGAACTGGCCTAAAGACGAAGACGCCTCCGAATGCCGCGAATATGTGGCGGAGGCGAGTTACTGGTCGATCGGCCTGGCGGGGGGCGGCCTGGTGTTCAGGCCGGACCTACCGCACGTGGCGACGCCGTGCATCGTCCCGGTGCTGGTAGAGTGGAGCGCCCTCGCCCCGTTCCTCGACGCCGAGGGCAGGGCGGGGCTCGCTCTTTTGCGAGGTGGCTGAATCGAGCTGGGACATTGGAGCGCTGGCCGAAGCAAGAGCGTGCCCCCTGTCCTCTCATTTTCGTCATTCCCGCGAACGCGGGAACCCAGAGCGGAACAGCGCAAGAGAGCCGACTGGGTCCCCGCGTTCGCGGGGATGACGAAGGGGTAGGGCGAGGATGACGAGGGGGCGGGCGAACCCAGCTCAAGCGCCGATCAGGACTTCGGTGCCCACTTCGGTCGAGGCGAACAGCCGCGAAGCGAACTGGGAGGGAAGCCGGACGCAGCCGTGTGATGCAGGGTAACCCGGCAGATGGCCCGCGTGCATCGCGATGCCGTAGCTGTCGAGGCGCTGCATGAACGGCATCGGGGCGTTCTCGTACTTGATCGAACGGTGGAACCGCTTCTTCTCAAGGATCGGGAAGATACCGGTTGGCGTCGGCTTCTTGTTGTTACCGCTGGAGATCGTCGAGATCCCCACCAGTTCGTCTCCGCGATAGGCGTAGGCCATCTGATCGGACAGGCTGATTACCACGCGAGTTACCGCGCCGGTTTGCTTGCCGTCTTTCCAGACGAACTGGCCGTTCTTGAGGGACTCCTTGCCGAAGACGTCGCGCATGTCGTCGCGCGCCTGCTCGGCCGCCTCGACGGCGGCTAGCCTGGCTTCAGCTGTTTCTATGGTCGCAAAGGCTGGGGCGGACGGGACCGCGAGCGTCAGTGCTCCCCCAAGCGCAAGGGCGAGGGCGATGTGCTTCATTGTGATTGCCGTATGTTAAGGGTCTCTACAGACCCATAATGACTCTAACCCCGCTTGAGTTCCGATAAACGGGGCAAAATCAGCGGCAGATGCCCGTCATTCGGAGACGAGATTGTTCCGCATAGCATAGCGGACGAGATCGGCCGTCGTGGCAAGTCCCAGCTTGTTCAAGGCGTTGGTGCGATGGGTTTCGACCGTCTTGATGCTGATGCCTAGCTTGTAAGCTATATTCTTTTGGACCAGGCCCTCTGCGATCAGCTGGACGATCTCCTGCTCGCGAGCGGATAGACCGATCGAGGCGCTCGAGATGTGGGGCGTTTCCTTGCGGGCTTTCGCCAGGGTCGGTGTGAAATACTGCCGTCCGAGCGCCACGAATTCCAGCGCCTCGAGCATGAACCTCTCGTCTTCGGACTTCAGCACGAAACCGAGGACACCGATCTCGATCGCTTCGGTGACGACCCGTTCCTGTTCGAACAGGGTAAACATCACGATCTCGACCCGCGGATGAAGCTCCTTGAGCTTCCTCGCTACCGAGAGGCCGTCCTGGAGAGGGAGCGAGTAGTCGAGCACGACGATGTCGGGCAGGGCATCGCCGACAACTGTAAGCGCCTCCCGACCGTCTGAGGCCTCGCCCACTACTTCGTAGCGGAGCCTGGATTCGATCAGTCCGCGAAGTCCCCTGCGAACCATGTCGTGATCATCGACGATTACGACCCGAATGAGGGGCATGTTCAATCGGCACCCCCAATCATTGCGCCGTCCAGTGCTGAAGTCTGAAGGCCCGCAGGAATTGGTCGGGTGCATGCACGCGAGAGGCGACGAAGGCGCGACGCCAGGCTGGCGATATCTCTCATTTCCCCCATCTCTGCACGACTGTTCGCGCGCTCTTTTTATACGACCCGAAGGACTGAGTCCCTCTTTCGTGAAGCTACTGTAACGAATTACCGTGACAGGGATCAGTAACTTCTCGGCATCAAACGCTGATTTTTGTGGATTAATGGGCCGGAGAGGGGCGGCAGGGACCAAAATTGGTCCGCTACCGCCCGCGTCTCACTTCGTTAGCGCGCTCCGCTGCGAGCCGGTTGCGCGGCGGCGGCCGGCGGCGGTCCCGGAGGGGCCGGCCGGTCATTGGCGGCCGGATCGTAGTCGAACTGGTTCGCGAACCGCGAACGGTCATCGCCCTCGATCGAAGGCGCTTCGGCACCTGCGGCGATCTGTTGGCGATGGGCGCGCGAGGCGGTGATGTAGTTCCTCACCTGCACGTTGCCTTCGTGGCAGGCGTATTCGAAGAAGTTGTAGTCATCGTCGCGGATCCACTCGACGCGGGTGGTCCAGGGCTGAGTGAAGACCTCGGGATCCGAATAGGTAAGCTCGTGGACGAGCGTGTTCGGGCCGGTCATCGTCAGGCGCTCGACCGTCTTGGCCTTGGCGCTGGTCGGGATCGTGTTGAACGGGGGCACGTGCTGCGTCGCCATGTTCAGCGGCGATGCGGCGCGGGCGTAGATGTCATGCGTCACACTGTCGCCGGACTTGATGTTGGTCGTCTCGATGACCAGCGTCTTGCCTTCCCAGTGACCGCGGCTGTTGCCCATCCACGCTTCGACTTCGCTCGGCCAATGCGGCTGGTCGCCGATCGGGACCACGCGGGTGCCAAGCATCTCCAGGTTGATGATGACGTAGCCCGGCGCCTGGAAGATGCGGATGCCGTTGTTGTAACGGAACGGGTACATCGACGCGGGATAGCCGCGGCTGACGCAGCGGTCCCAGCTGTCGAAATCGTCGACCCAGTCGTATTCCTGCAGCGGCACCCAGCCCGAACGGCCGGCCTTGTAGAGCGCCTGGGCCTGCGGGGTCAGCGCGGGAAGCTGACCGTCGGCCGGGCTCACCAGCATCGAGGTGCGCTTGCCGAACGAGGAGGTCTTGACCCATTCGCTCAGTCCTTCGGTGCCCGGCGTGCCGACGCCGTTTTCGGAAGCCGGTGCGTAGTTCGAGTCCGAACGCTCAGCCGCGGACACGCGGCGGGCGAATTCCTCGTCATTGATCCACACGCGGTTGCCGAACACCTTGGGCCGCTGGAACAGGATGCGGGCGTTGTTGAGGTATTCGATCTGGTAGGTGTGGCTGAAGTTGTAATCGCCCCACGCGGTCTTTTCCGGGGTGTAGTCGGTCGGCACCGGCGGAAGCTCGGTCAGGTCGGCCGGCCGTTCCTGCGCGGCGACACCGGTCGGCGTCGCAAGCACCGCCGCAAGGGCAGTGGCTGCAGTGAACAGTCGTGAAGCGAAACGATTGCAGGTCATCAGGCCGGTTTCCTCTCTTCCAGCATATTTTGCGTCATTCTCTATGACTTTGTCCGGTTTCAGGCCAGCGGTTTCGCAAGCACATGATGCGGGACGGAATTGCCACTGTCCGCCCCGCATCACGCTACGCTTAGTAGGTGGTTCGACAGGCTCACCACGAACGGGGAGGGGCTCTGGACCGATTACTCCATTTCCGTTCGTCCTGAGCTTGTCGAAGGACTTTGGTGCGCTCCTCCGAACTTGAAGCGCACGCCGCCGTTGAGAACGAAGCCCTCGGTCGGTGCCCAGACGTCGACGGTCCAGCGGCCATCGGGCGCGCGAGTCGGGCGGATCAGCGGATCGTACTTCGTCTGCCGGGTGTTGAAGATGTTCTCGGCATTGAGGAACAGCCGGGCCTTGCCGAGGACGATCTCGCCCAGCAGCCCTACTTCGAAGTAGGGCTTGCCCTCTGTCCGATAGGGATTGTCGTCGAGCGCCTGCTCGCCGGTGTAGTAGATCTCCAGGCCCAGGCGGCCCTTGTCGTGCTTCTCCCACATCGCCACCAGGCTGGCCGAGTGCTTGGGCGTCAGCGGCTTGGTCCGCCGGCCGGTGCCCGAGGGATCGGGCTCGGTGGCATCGACGAAGACGTAACTACCGGTCACCACGAACGCCTCCCAACGATAGCGCAGGAGCAGCTCCGAGCCCCGGATGCGGGTCTTCCCCGGGACGTTGACTAGCTGCACGCGATCCGGAGCGACGGGATCGAGCCGGGTCGTGTCTTGCAGGTCGGACCCGAACAGCGTCACGTTCGTTTCAATCGGCCCACGCGAGTAACCAACGTCGAGTGACCCCGTGGTGGCCGTCTCGGCTTCCAGGTCGCCGAGGGGTTCGAGTTGAGACAGGCCCGCCGCCTCGATCTCCTCCACGAACGGTGTCGGGGCATAGAACCCGCGCCCGCCGGAAGCGCGGATGGTCCAGCGGCCGGGCTTGTAGAGCAGCGACAGGCGCGGACTGAATTGCGTCCCGAACTCGTTGTGAAAGTCCACCCGCGCACTGCCGGCAAGCGTCAGGTCGGGCGAGAGTTCGTGCTCGACCTGACCGAAGAGACCGGGCACGCGGTAGGTGTAGTCGAACACGGGGAAGGTGTCCGAGCGGAAGCCGTCCTCCTGGTACGCCACCCCGCCGACCCAGGTCGTCGCGCCGCTTTCACCGGAGATCGAGGCCTCGGCGAACAGGGTGTCGTGCGTGTCGTCCTCCAGCACTTCGCCGTAGAGGTGTTGGTGGTCCTGCGTCATGCCCGAGCCGCGGAGGTGAAGCGTGCCGAGACCTTCGACCGGCATTGCGGCGACCAGGCCCATGTCGAACCGCTCGGTGTCCTGGGTCTGCGGGAAGAGCGTGCCGTCGGGAACTGTCGCGCCTGGCAGGGTGCCGCCAACGCGCTCTTCGGCCATGGCGCCGAGGGTGACGAACAGCGAGGCGCCGTCGGCGTTCTCCCAGAACAGGCGCGGGCGCAGGGTCCAGCGTTCGTAGCCCGGCATGTCGATCCAGCCATCGTCGTCGAGGTCCTGAGTGCTCTGGCGGTGGTACCCACCGGTGAGCGAACCGCCCCAGTCCGGGCCCAGCGGCGTGGCGGCGTAGCCGGTCACGTCCTGTCCGTTGCGGGTCGTGGCGTTGAGCAGGACTTCGGCCTCTGCCTCATCGCGCGGTCGGCGGGAGACGAGGTTGATGACCCCGCCCAGGGCGGAAGGGCCGTAAAGCGCCGAGGCAGCGCCCTTGATCACTTCGACCTGGCCGAGATCGGTGGGCGGGATCTGCAGCAGGCCCAGCGAAGAGGCCTGCCCGCCATAGAGCGGTAGCCCGTCGGCGAGCAGCTGGGTGAACCGTCCGTCCATCCCCTGCACGCGGATGTTGGCTGACCCGAGCGCCGGCGCAGTGACCTGCACGCGCAGACCGCCAGTCTCGCTGAGGATCGTGGCAATATTCCCGGGGCGCATGAGGATCTTTTCCTCAATCTCCTCCTGGTTGATCACCTCGACCCGCACGGGCTCGTCCTGAACACGGCGGCCCGAGCGGGTGGACTGGACGATGATGGGCTCGCCCTCTTCGTCCTCTACGGTGGAGACGGTGGTTTCCGGCTCGGGCTGCTCAGCCTGAGCGAGCGCCGGACTCGGCATAAGGAAGGCAGCCCCCGCAAGGAGGGCCGCACGCGACTTGAATGACATGTAGAAATGCTCCTGAACACAATCGATCGCCAAGGCGGGCGCTTGGGCCCGCACGGTGTGCGAAGGTTCAGGCGGCTGGCGGCTCCAGCGGGGGAGCCTGTGACAGCGAGGCTAGCGGCGCAACGGCGGCCGCGAACACGGGCGCACCATCGGTCAGGCCGGTCGACGATGCCGCGCCGTCATTGCAGGCCGGGGCCATAGGGCAATGGTGGTGGCCAACATGGGCGGCATCGAACACGCCGTCCTGCTTCTCGCCACCGGCGTCGCGCGAACTGTCGTCCGCGGCGGCCAACTGGTGGTGGAGCGTCTCGTCATGCGCCATGGCCGGCTCACCGACATGGATACCGCACCACAGCACGGCCAGAAGGAGCAGGAGGTGCAAGGCGCGGCGCATCGCGGCGCAGCTAGCGCAGATAGAGCCGGTTGTGAACCGCCGCGCTGATGCTAGCATCAAGGTCCCGCCAAAAGGCGGAACGGGGAGAGAGCTTGGGGATGACCTTTCGATCGTTTGCATGGGCGGCCCTGGCGGGCGCGTCGCTGGCTTTGGCTTCGAGCGCGAGCGCCGAGGATGCCGATTACTATCGCGGCGGGTGGCGGACCGATGGCGGGGAGCCGCATGTCTATCAGTTCGTCATCAAGGGTAGCGAGGTTACCGGCGTCTACTGCACGCACTGCGCCGACGGCACCACGCTCGCCCCGATCGAGGGGACGTTCAGCGAAACCGACGGGCTGACGTTCAAGATCCGACACCTGAAGCTCGACGGCTCGCCCGCTTCGACGGACCGGCTCCAGGCCAAACTCGTCGATGGCAAGCTGGTGGTCAGCGGCAAGCGCGGCGGGACCGGGGGCCTGAACTTCGAACACACCACGATCAAGGACCCGCGCGGGCCGACGCCAGGACCGTATCAGCAGTCGATCCTGCCGCCGAACGCCCCGCCTGTTCCGATCCTGCCCAGGGCCGCTGGTCCGGCCGGTCCGCCGCCTGCGCCTTATGTTCAGCCGGCGCACTGGAGGCGCATCTCCGCGAACGACGTGGTCGGCGTGTGGCTTGGCTTCGGGGTTGGGATGGAGAAGCAGTACTTCGTCATCCGCAAGGACGGCGATCGCTTGTTCGGCCTGGCCTGCGGACGATGCGACAATCCTTATACCTTTGGTGCGCTGGAGAACTTCAAGATCAGCGGGGATACGCTGGAGTTCGACATCGTCCACCAGGATTGGGGCGATGGGACCGTGCTGCCGTTCAACCGCCACGTGAAGGCGAACATTGCCATGAACGAGATGCGGATGGACGCCCGTCGGCCGGATCAGGCTGGGCCGGGGATCGTCGCTTCGTTGGTGGGGCCGATCTCGCTTGAGGCGACGGCGGGGAACGTGGTGGGGGAGTAGACACTTTACCCTCTCCCCGTGGGAGAGGGGGGAGCGCCGTCAGGCGCGGAGGGTGAGGGTCCGCTACTCTGTGCTTCTCACCCTCACCCAACCCTCTCCCAAGGGGAGAGGGCTTCCTGGGCGCAACACCCGTTAAAGCAGTTCCGCCCCGGTCACGATCTGCGCTGTCGAGGCTTCAACCTCTCCACCGATCGCTTCCGCCCGGCCACCCAGGATCGTCGAGAGGAAATTCTCCACGATCGCATTGAAGGCGATGTTGTTGGTTGGCTTGGCGAAGCCGTGACCTTCGTCGGGGAACACCACGTAAGTCACCGGGATGCCGTGCTTCTGCATCGCCCCGACGATCTGGTCGCTTTCCGACTGCTTGACGCGCGGGTCGTTGGCGCCCTGGCCGATCAGCAGTGGGCGGCAGATCTTGTCGGCCTGGTGCAACGGGCTGCGCTCGACCAGCATGGCCTTGCCTTCGGGCGTGCCCGGATTGCCCATGCGCTCGTGGAACTGCTTCACCACCGGTTCCCAGTAGGGAGGGATCGTCTCGAGCAGCGTTTCCAGGTTGGACGGGCCGACGATGTCGACACCACAGGCGAACACCTCTGGTGTGAATGCGAGCCCGGCGAGCGTGGCATAGCCGCCATAGGACCCGCCCATGATCGCGACCTTGTCGCGCTCGGCCACGCCCTGCTGCACCGCCCATTCGACCGCGTCGATCAGGTCGTCATGCATCTTCGCGCCCCATTCGAGGTTGGCGGCGTTGACGAAGGCCTTGCCGAACCCGGTGGAGCCACGGAAATTGACGCTGAGCACGGCATAGCCGCGATTGGCGAGCCATTGATGGGCCCGGTTGAAGCCGAACCCGTCGCGTGCCCAGGGGCCACCGTGAACCAGCAGGACCATCGGGACCGGCCCAAGCGGCACACCGCTTTCTTCGGGGTCGCTCTCGGGCGGCAGCGTCAAGTAGCTCGGCAGCACCAGCCCATCGCGAGAGCGCAGTTCGAGGGCATGCATCGGCAGCAGCGGAGCGCCTTCAAGCTCTGGCCGGGTGACGTAGAACTCGGTCAGTTCCTGCGCTGCCCGGTCATAGAGATAGGCAACTGACGGGCCGGTCAGCGGGTCGTTCCAGACCACCCACTTGCTGTCGTCCTCAGTCCGGCCGCTCAAGCCGAACTCGCCTGGCAGGCGTGCGGCCAGCCAATCGATAGAGGCTTTCACCTTGGGATCGAAGACGATCTTCTCGGTCTTGAGGTAGTTGACGGTGTAGCCCTGAACCAGGCCGGTAACGGGATGCCGGTAGGTGCCGCCGATGTCGGCCTTGTCGCTGGTGGCGAGGACCTTGCGCTCTCCCGTGGCGGTGTCCTGGGCGATTAGCGCAGCAGTGTCGCGGCCCCGGCTGTCGTACCAGTACAGGGTCTTGCCGTCGGCGGTGTAGCCGGCGACGCCGGTGGTCAGCGCGTCCTCCAGCCCGGTGCTTTCGCTCGGGTCCGTGGCGACCTTGCCGTCCACGATCTCGAACATGTCGGTGCCGCCCCCGGCATTCTGCTGGATCGCCCAACGCAGTGTCAGGGTGTCATCGGCGACGAAGCCCGCATAGGCATCGTTCTGCATGACCAGGGTCAGTTCGGCCGAATTGAGATCGAGCAGGTAGACGTCGTGGAACCGCGCATCGCGGTTGTTCAGGCCGACCAGCACCTTGTCCTTGATCGCGTGAGAAGAACCCATCAGGCGGGCGCGGGTGTTCTCGAACGGAGTCAGGCAGCGCTCTTCGCCGCTGGCGAGGTTGACCTGATAGAGCAGGAAGTTCTCATCGCCGGCCTTGTCCTGGATGTAGAGCAGGCTCTGCGAATCCGGGGCAAAGAAGTAAGTCGGGATCGGCCGATCGGTCGAATGCGTCATCAGTCGCCCGGCGGCAGGATCGCTCGCGGGGGCGAGCCAGACGTTCATCACGCCGTCCTGCGGAGCCATCCACCCCAACCATTGTCCGTCCGGGCTGATCTGCCCACCCGAGCGAGTAGGGTTGCCGAACAGCGCCTCTCGCGGGATCAGCGGCGTTTCGCGGACGCGCTCGGCGGCAGAGGGGAGGGCGGTGGCGGCATCGGTCATCGGGGCATCCTCAGCTGTATTAGTCTTGCAATACACTCGCCATTGGGCCGGGCACAAGCGGCAAGTCCGGCAAGGCGAGATGTGGGGGGTCTTATCGAGCTAGTTCAAGAATATGATTCTGGCTCACCATGCCCACAAGAGGGCGTGTAGGAAAATGGTATTTTCCGACCGGTCAAAGCGCCGGGTTGTTGTAGCAATGCCATGTCAGGATGGCGACGGCCCCACGATGCGGGCGCCAGGCTTCGGCCAATTCGCGAGTGGCCTTTTCGGATGGCCGTTCCTCCATTCCGAGGATGCGACCGATGCCGACTTGCACCGCCAGATCGCCCGCTGGCCAGATGTCTGCCCGACCCTCGGCGAACAGCAGGTAAATCTCCGCCGACCAGCGACCGATCCCCTTGATCCGGGTAAGCAGGGCGATCGCCTCCTCGTCATCGGCCGGCAGATTCGACAGGTCCAGTTCGCCACTGACGACGAGCTCGCACAGCGAGCGGGCATAGCCCTGCTTCTGGCGCGACAGGCCGCAGGCGCGCAGCGTGTCGAAGTCCTGTTCCAGCAGCAGTAGAGGCGGGATGTCCTCGCCCAGCTGAGCCTCCAGCTTGCGCCACATGCTCGACGCGGCCGCGACGCTGACTTGCTGACCGACGATCGTGCGGAGCAGGGTGCGATAGCCGGTCTCGCGGATACGCGGCTCGGGATAGCCGGCGCGGGCGAGGGCGGAGGCGATGGCGGGCTCGCCGGCGGCAACGCTGTCGAGGCCTTGCGTCAATTGCTCTGCCGTCAAACCCATTGTCTGCTCCAAGTCACCGTCAGCTTGCCAAATCGGGCGCCAGTCCGTAGCAGCCCGGCGCCGGAAAGGAACGCCCATCGATGCCCAGATTGATCGTCACCACTCGCTCAGGCGAAACACGCGAAGTCGAAGCCCAGGCGGGCCTCACCGTGATGGAGGCGATCCGCGACAACGGCTTCGACGAGCTGCTGGCGCTGTGCGGCGGCTGCTGTTCTTGCGCGACTTGCCATGTGCACGTCGATGACGAGTTCCTGGGCCTGCTTCCCAAGATGACCGAGGACGAGGACGACCTGCTCGATTCGAGCGATGATCGCGATGCGAACTCGCGCCTGTCGTGCCAGCTCCCACTCACCGACGAGCTCGATGGGCTGCGCGTCCGTATCGCCGAGGAAGATTAACTCCTCCCCACCGCTGGGAGGATTGTGTTGCGCCGAACCGCTCGTCGCCTTAACTCCCCGCGAATGACCGCTCCTGCCGCCCTCGGAAGCACTCTCGATCTCATTGGCAACACGCCCCTGGTCCTGCTCAAGGGACCGAGCGAGGCGGCCGGCTGTGAAATCTGGGGCAAATGCGAATTCGACAACCCCGGCGCCTCGGTAAAAGATCGCGCGGCGCTGTGGATCATTCGTGACGCCGAAGCGCGTGGCGAACTCAAGCAGGGCGGCACTGTCGTCGAAGGCACCGCCGGCAATACCGGCATCGGCATCGCGCTGGTGGCCAATGCCCTTGGCTATCGCACGATCATCGTGATGCCGGACAACCAGTCGAAGGAGAAGATGGACACGCTGCGCGCGCTCGGCGCGGAGCTGGTTCTGGTTCCGCCGACCAAGTTCGCCGATCCCAACCACTTCGTGCACACCTCCCGCCGTCTCGCGGAAGAGACTGAGGGCGCGGTCTGGGCCAACCAGTTCGACAACATCGCCAACCGCAAGGCCCATATCGAAGCCACGGCGCCGGAAATCTGGGAACAGATGGAAGGCCGCGTCGACGGCTTCACTTGCGCGGTCGGCACTGGCGGCACTCTGGCCGGCGTGGCGATGGGTTTGAAGGCGTTTGACGAGAACTGCACAATCGCACTGACCGATCCGCACGGCGCGGCGCTTTACAACTACTACGCCAATGGCGAACTCAAGGCCGAGGGCAACTCGGTCGCTGAAGGCATCGGCCAGGGCCGGATCACCGCCAATCTCGAAGGCGCGCCGATCGACACCCAGTTCCGCATCTCCGACGAGGAAGGCCTCTACTGGGTCGCCCGCCTGCTCAAGGAAGAGGGGCTGTGCCTGGGGCTGTCGTCGGGCATCAACGTTGCGGGCGCAGTGGCGCTCGGCAAGCAGCTTGGGCCGGGCAAGCGCGTGGCCACGATCCTGTGCGACACCGGCTTCCGCTACCTGTCTTCGCTCTACAACCGCGAATGGCTTGAGGCGAAGGGTCTGCCGGTTTTCGACTGGCTGCGTTAATCTTGCGGGACTAGACTGGCACCATGTCGCTCGATCCGACCCAGATACTCCGGCCCGCGCAGGGCGCTGATCCCGTGGCGTTCGCACCTTTGGGCAATGGCCGCTCGCAGGCGGTACAGCGCTTGCAGATCGGCCTGTTCGGCCTTGCCGCCATGGTGCTGCTGGTTGGCCTGGCCAACATTCTCATCAACAACGCCGACCGCAATCAGGCGCGCGTGGTTCCCGAGGCAGCGCCGACGACAGCCACACAGCCGAAGGTCGAACAAGCGAGCGATCCGCTGGCCGAAGCCGGTGTTGTCCCGGACATGCCGTCCGTGCAGGAACCCGTCCAGAAGGCACAAGCCGACGGGGCGCAGGGCGGGACCGCGCCTGACGTACCGTAGCCTCGCGCTGGCAGTCGCGTTGTCGTGGCTGCCTGGTGGGTGCAGCGCCCAGCAGGCGCCGCCTGCTGCTTCGGAGCTTCCCAACCTTGGTCTGATGGGCTCGATCCCGATCTATTGGGGCGAGGCCGGCAATGTGAATGAATTGCTCGGCGGAGACGGCGCGTCGCACTGGGCGCGGGCTGAGCTCGAAAAGTCCTACCGCCTGCACCCGCTCGATGCCCTCACTCCCGAGAGTCTCACCGAAATCAAGTTCCTGCTGCTCGCTCAGCCCAGAGCCCTCAGCGGCTCGGAGAACGTCGCGCTGGACAACTGGGTCCGTGGCGGGGGGCATCTGCTGCTCTTCGCCGATCCGATGCTGACCGGCGAATCCAAGTTCCCCATAGGCGACCGCCGTCGCCCCCAGGACGTTATCCTGCTGTCCCCCATTCTGCGCCACTGGGGCCTCGAGCTGCAGTTCGATGTCGAACGACCGGAAGGCTTTGCATTGGTCGAGGCAGCCGGCCCGCCCATTCCGATCAACCGCCCCGGATCCATCGTCACGGCTGAATCCGCAGCCAATTGTACCCTTGCTGCGGAGGCCGTGCTTGCCAGTTGCAGCATCGGGGCAGGCCGAGTCGTTCTGCTGGCGGACGCAGCAGTGCTCGATCTGTACGATCCGCACCCTCAAGCGGCCGCGGCGCTCGGGTGGTTGGCGGGCGAGGCATTTCCCGAAAGCGGGAAATAGCGGGACAGCTCTGCAAATCTGATAAAATAGATATAAATCAAGGTATTAAGAGGGGTATCAGAGAGCCCTTACGCTTCGCATCCGTGTGCAATGCGCCCGATAACCCCCGAATCCTGCGCGGAAAAAAGCGAGTTTGCCCACGTAATCCCGCAATTTCCCCTTTTCTCCCGCATCTCCCCGCGTTACATAGTGAATCCATCGGACAAACCACCCGTGTTGCATTCCTGAAAGGGGATGACGGTCTCGCGCACTTACGCGTGGCTGCGCGGGGAAGGCGTGTCCGGTTTGGCTCAGGGCTTGCCATGCGGGGGAATTTCGGACGGTGCTTAAGGTTGCAGGCTATAGTGGACAGGGCTTCTCGCCCCGCGGCGAAAAGGGCCGCTACGTCCTGCCGCCTGCGTTCCGCAAAGCCATCGCGCCTGCCGACACCGACCCGCGCGTCCTCTGCCTCGCCAAGCACGATCGCTGGAACTGCCTGACTGGTTTCGGGCTCGATCGCACCGCCACGTTCGACTCGCTGCTCGAGCGCGAGGAAGACAACGCCGTCAAGCTCGGCAAGGAATTCGACCGCGAACTGCGCTCGATCCAGCTGTGGACCTTCTCCGAAGTCCCGTTCGACGCCAGCGGCCGTTTCGTCCTGCCGGACCACCTCGCCGAACTGTGCTCGATCGAGAAGGGTATCTGCGTTCTCGGCGGCGGCCAGTTCTTCACCCTGTGGTCGCCCGAACAGCTCTACGCGATGGATCCGGCCTGGGACGGTCAGAAGGCCGTGTGCCGCAAGCTGGAAGCCGACGCTGCGGCTAAGGGGAAGGGCAAGTGAGCTTCGGCCCGCACATTCCCGTCCTCCTCGATGAGGTGATGGAAGCCCTGGCTCCTGGGCCTGGTGACGTGATCGTCGATGCGACGTTTGGCGCCGGCGGCTACACGCGTGCGATCCTCGACGCCGGGGCGACGGTCCATGCCTTCGACCGCGATCCGGATGCTATCGCCGCTGGTGCTAACTTTCCCGAGACGCGCGACAATCCGCCGCGGCTGATCCTGCACCCGCGCCGCTTTTCCGAGATGGTCAGCGCGCTCGCCGAGGCTGGAATCGCCCGTGTCGATGGCGTCGCCATGGATATCGGCGTTTCCTCGATGCAGCTCGACCAGGCGGAGCGCGGGTTCGCGTTCTCGACTGACGGGCCGCTCGACATGACGATGAGCCGCGAGGGGCCGACCGCCGCCGACTTCCTCAACGGTGCAGACGAAGCCGAGATCGCCGATGTGCTGTGGCATTACGGCGAAGAGCGTCAGAGCCGCCGCATCGCGCGCGCAATCGTTGCAGCGCGTCCGCTGTCGACCACGGCCGAGCTGGCCCAAGTGGTCCGCAAGGCTCTCGGCTATCGCGCTGGTGCGCCGAAGGATCCGGCGACCCGCAGCTTCCAGGCGATCCGCATCCACGTGAACGGGGAGCTCAACGAGCTCGACGAGGGGCTCCGGGGCGCCGAGCAACTGCTCAAGAGTGGCGGACGGCTTGCAGTGGTCAGCTTCCACAGCCTCGAAGACCGGATCGTAAAGCGCTTCCTGCGC
This sequence comes from Altererythrobacter sp. Root672, assembly GCF_001427865.1. Classification (NCBI taxonomy): domain Bacteria; kingdom Pseudomonadati; phylum Pseudomonadota; class Alphaproteobacteria; order Sphingomonadales; family Erythrobacteraceae; genus Altererythrobacter; species Altererythrobacter sp. Root672. The sequence goes on along the minus strand of NZ_LMHH01000001.1, from coordinate 2,039,523 downwards.
GAAGCCGCCGGCGCGACCGCGCGGGCTAGCCGCCATCTGCCCGAAGTCGGCGCAGGCGAGGTGCCGACGTTTGAGAAGGTGTCGAAGGGCATCCGCCCGTCCGATGCCGAAACCCTGCGCAATCCCAGGGCCCGCTCGGCGACTTTGCGCGCCGCTGTCCGGACTTCTGCTCCAGCGAGGGAGGCAGCATGACTCCGCAGGATCGCATGCGCCGGATCGGCTGGTTGATGACGCTGGCGATCTGCACCGGGCTCTATCTGACGCTGCACCTGAAGGTGCACGCGGTGGTGAGCGACGTCGTCAGGGCCGAGCGGCAGATTGTCGCGCTCGAGCAGCAGAAGCTGCTGCTGGAAACCGAGTTCGAAACACGCTCCAACCAGCTGCAACTGGCCGTCTGGAACCAGGTCGACTTCGGCTATACCGCCCCGACCGCCGCCCAGTTCATCGGGAGCGAGCGCCAGCTTGCCAGCTTTGGCACCCCGCGGGGCATCGGCGCGCCCGAGCCGATCCGCGTGGCCGGAGTCGATGGCGATGCGCCCGAGTTTCCCAAGTTCGTTTCGCCGATCACCGGCAAGGCGGTCGATCCGGCTTTGATCGAGCCCGAGCGCGTCGAGACCTTAGCTGATGCCAGGCCGGATGGCGGCGCGATGCGCATTCCGCTGCGCGCCACGATCGCGAGCATCGGGGAATGAACGCTTACGCGATTAGCGCACCCCAGGCACCCGGCCGGATCCATCTGGTCGATATCCGGCGCAAGGCTCTTCTCCTTGCTCAGCTGAGGGTCCTGCTGATTGGCGCGGCGTTCCTGGCCCTGGCCGCTGCCGCGCTGTTGCGCATTGCCTACCTCGGTGTGGTCCAGCCGGCTCCAAGCCAGCGGTCGATGGCCGATGCCCTGCTACCTTCGCGCGGCGAGATTACCGACCGCAACGGGGTGCCGCTGGCCCGCGCCTTCCCGGCCTATGCGCTATGGTTCAATCCGACCGCGATGGACGACGGAGGACCGCCGCTGGTCCAGTCCGCCAAGGCCGTGGCTCACCGGCTCAAGCAGATCTTCCCCGATCTCGACGAAACCGAGGTCGCTCACAAGCTGGCCTCCGGCAAGTCCGGCTACCTGCGTCGGCGCATCCTGCCCGAAGACGCCAACAAGGTGATGGCTCTCGGAGAGCTGGCGCTCGAGCTGCCGCGTGAAACCGACCGCCACTATCCGCAGGGCTCGATGGCGGCCCACGTGCTCGGCTACGTCGATGAAGACGGCAAGGGCCACGTCGGCATGGAGTCCGCGCTCAACGACCGTTTGCTCGACCCTGCGCTTCGCGCAGCGCCGGTAGCGCTCTCGATCGACGCGCGCGTTCAGGGCGCGCTCGAAGACGAGCTGCGCCGTGGCATGCTCTCGGTCAACGCGGTCGGCGCGGCGGGCATCGTACTTGACGTCGACACGGGCGAAGTCCTGGCACTGGCCTCGCTGCCGGAATTCGACCCGAACAAAGTCGACCAGGACGGCCAGAAGTTCGTCTTCAACAAGGTCACCAACCAGGTCTACGAGCTGGGTTCGACTTTCAAGCCGCTGGCCGTGGCAGCTGCCATTGATGCGGGCACGGTGACCGACCTGTCGCGCCGCTATTCCGCCACGCCGATCCACATCGGCGGATTCACGATCAAGGACAGCCACCCGCTTGGTGCCACGCTCAACGTGCCCGAGACGCTGATCCACTCGTCAAACATCGTCACCGCACACATCGTCGACGACCTGGGCGCCGCCCGCCTCAAGCAGGTCATGGCCGATCTGGGCTTCAACGAGCGTCCGTACATCGAGCTTCCCGCCCGCGGGTTCCCGATCTGGGCAAGCGGCGAATGGCCGCGCCTACGCGCGATGACGGTCGGCTACGGTCACGGCATTGCGGTCACGCCGCTGCACCTCGCGACTGCTTATGCCGCGATGGTCAACGGCGGTATCTGGCGCCCGGCCACGCTGCACAAGGTCGAGCCCGGGCAAGCCAACCGCGGCCGCCGCGTGTTCAAGGCAAGCACCAGCGCTCGCATGAACCAGCTGCTGCGGATGATCGCGCTCTACGGCACGGGTCGGCACGCAGATGCTCCGGGGTTCCGGGTAGGCGGTAAAACCGGAAGCGCCGAAAAGCCGGGTTCGGGCGGTTATAACCGTACCTCGGTGGTTGCCACGTTTGCCGCGGCCTTTCCAATGGACAAGCCGCGCTATGTCATCATCTCCATGATGGACGAGCCCAAAGCTGTCGCGGCCAGTTCGTTCCAGCGCACAGCAGCGTGGAACGCGGCGCCGGTAATCAGGCGCTTGGTGCCGCGGATCGGCCCGATCCTCGGGGTGTATCCTGACGATACCCGCGACATCGACCTCACCGATCTCAAGCCGCTTATCGGGTCCGAGGAATGAAACTCGCCCGCCTAGCCGCCGCCGCCGGCTTCGACGCGGGCGGTTATGGTGAATTTGAGGTTACCGGCTTTGCGATCGATCACCGCAAAGTCGCTCCTGGTACCGTGTTCGGCGCCTTCCAGGGCTCGGTCGTCAACGGCGAAGATTTCATCCCGGCAGCGGTTTCCGCCGGCGCAATTGCTGTCGTCGCGAGGCCGCAAGCCGAGGTGAGCGGCGCGGCCCATTTCGCTGACGCCCAGCCACGCCAGGCCTTCGCTCGCCTAGCCGCGCAGTTCTTCCGCCCCGTGCCGGAAACCGTGATTGCTGTGACCGGCACCAACGGCAAGACCTCCACGGTCGAGATGACCCGGCAGATCTGGCGCATGTGCGGCCAACGCGCGGCGTCGATCGGAACGCTTGGCGTGACCACCCCGGACGGCAGTGTCTCGACCGGATTGACGACTCCCGACATCGTCACTTTCCTGTCGAACATGACCGGCCTCGCGCGCGAAGGCGTGACTCACGTCGCCTACGAAGCTTCGAGCCACGGGCTCTCGCAATATCGCAACGAGGGCCTCCCGGTTGTCGCCGGGGCCTTCACCAACCTGTCCCGCGATCACCTCGATTACCACGCGGACATGGACGACTACTTCTCCGCCAAAATGCGCCTGTTCACCGAAGTCGTGGACGAAGGCGGGACGGCGGTCATCTGGGCAGACGATGCGTGGAGCCAAAAGGCTCAGGAAGCGGCGCGGACCCGGGGGTTGCGCCTCTTCATGGTGGGAGAGCAAGGCGAGGGGATCCGCCTGCTCTCCCGCTTACCCGGCCAGTTAGGCCAGGAACTTGAGCTTGAGTATGAAGGTGTGCGCCGCAAGGTCACCCTGCCGTTGATCGGTGCCTACCAGGTGGCCAATGCGCTGGTCGCCGCCGGACTGGTCCTGGCGACGGGTGGAGAACCCGGTGCCGTGTTCGATGCGCTCGGACGGTTGCAGCCTGTGCGGGGGCGGCTTGAGCGGGCGGCGATCACGGCAGCGGGCGCACCGGTCTATGTCGACTATGCCCATACCCCTGACGCGCTCGGCGCGGCTATTGACGCGCTTCGCCCGCATCTGGCCGGGCGACTGATTACCGTCTTCGGCGCCGGTGGTGACCGCGACATCGGCAAGCGCGCCCAGATGGGCGAAGTCGCAGCGCGGCATTCTGAACTGGTTATCGTGACCGACGACAATCCGCGCGGCGAAGATCCCGCCGCGATCCGTTTGCAGATCCTCGCCGGCGCACCCGCTGCGCGCGAGATCGGCAATCGGCGCGATGCGATTGCCGCGGCTATCGACGAAGCCCGGGGCGATGACATCGTCCTGATTGCGGGCAAGGGGCATGAACAGGGGCAGATCATCGGCTCGGGTGAGACGATGCGGATCTTGCCGTTCGACGACGTTACCGTGGCGCGTGAATGTGCCGCCGCGCTGGCAGGAGCCAATGGATGAATGCGTTGCTGAAGACCCTTCGCTGGCCCAACGAAGGGCGGGACCGCCAGCGCCTCGCCCTCTGGACTGCCGAGGAGATTGCCAACGCAACGGGCGGAACGGCCAGCGGCGATTTCCAGGTCGCCGGGGTGGAAATGGATTCGCGCGACGTGCGTTCGGGCGACCTGTTCTTTGCCCTCAAGGGCGAAAGCCTCGACGGGCATCTCTACCTCGACAAGGCCTTCGCGAACGGAGCGACGGCCGCCATCGTCGACCGTCCGATCGAGCAGCCGCACGTGCTTGTGGAAGACACCTCAAGGGCGCTTGAGGTTCTTGCAAAAACGGCCCGAGACCGTGCGTCGGCCTGTGTGATCGGGGTCACCGGTTCGGTCGGCAAGACCGGTGTGAAGGAGGCGATCTTCGCGTCGCTGGAGCGTACCAGCAAGGGTGCGGCGCACCGTTCGGTCCGCAGCTACAACAACCATGTCGGCGTCCCTCTCAGCCTGTCACGCATGTCTTCGCGCAGCCGCTTCGGCGTGTTCGAGATGGGCATGAACCACCCCGGCGAGATCGCTGGCCTGACGGCTCAGGTGCGTCCCCATGTTGCCGTCATCACCACCATTGCCCCGGCCCACATCGAGAACCTCGGGAGCGAGGAAGCGATTGCCGACGCCAAGGCGGAAATCTTCGGCGGACTTGAAACCGGAGGGACTGCTGTCATTCCCGCCGACAGCCCGCACTTCGCTCGGCTGCGCGCGGCAGCGGAGGCTCGCGGTGCTCGGGTCCTGGCCTTCGGACAGTCGTCTGAGGCTCAGGTTCGCCTGCTCGACGCCATTCCAGCGGCGAACGGCGGATCGCTGGTCACTGCTGCAATCGACGACCGTCGGCTGTGCTACTCGGTTGCCGAGCCGGGCGATCATTGGGTGTCCAACTCGCTTTGCGTCATGGCCGCGGTCCACGCTGCGGGCGGCGACCTCGGCGCGGCCGGGCTCGCCCTGGCGGAGATGGGTGGCCTCAAGGGCCGCGGCGCGCGCCATCGTTTGCGCGTACCCGGCGGTCATGCGCTGCTGATCGACGAAAGCTACAACGCGAACCCGGCCTCGATGCGGGCCACGCTCGGCCAGCTTGGCGCCACTCCGGCCAGCCGCAGGATCGCGGTGCTCGGCAGCATGAAGGAACTGGGCGACTTCGCCGCCGGCTTCCATGCGCAGCTTGTCGAACCCCTTTTGCACGCGAATGTCGACTTTGCCGTGCTCGTTGGCGAAGAAATGAAGGCCCTTGCGCGGGAGTTGGGGAAAGGCGGGCACGGAGTGCTTGGCAATCCGATCACCTACGCTCATTGCGAAAACCCCGGGGAAGCGATTGCCGCGCTCGAGGAATTCGGCCTTGCCAGTGGCGACGCAGTGCTAGTTAAGGGGTCGAATTCAGTGGGGCTGGGCAGGGTCGTTGCTCATTTCACCGCCAGAGAGGGCTAAGCCGCTCGAATGCTGTATCTGCTAGCTGAATGGCTCAATTTCGAAGGTCTGCTTAACCTGGTTCGTTACCAGTCGTTCCGTGCCGGGGCGACGATGCTGACCGCGCTGGCGCTGGGCCTGCTGATCGGTCCGCGGTTCATCAACCTGCTGCGCGTGCGCCAGGGCAAGGGCCAGCCGATCCGAACCGACGGTCCGCAGACGCACCTCGCCAAGGTCGGCACGCCGACGATGGGCGGGCTGATGATCCTGACCTCACTGGTCGTTTCGATGCTGATCTGGATGGATCCGCGCAACCCGCTCGTGTGGGCGTGCCTCGCGGTAACCGGCGGTTTCGGCCTGATCGGGTTCCTCGACGATTTCGACAAGGTCACCAAGCGCAGCCACAAGGGTGTTTCGGGCAAAGTCCGGCTGCTGCTGGAATTCATCGTCGCCGGCGTGGCGGCCTGGATCATCATCGATCAGGTGAGCACGAACCTTTACGTCCCGTTCCTGACGGGTCGGTACATCCCGCTCGGCCCGCTCTACTACGTCTTCGCGGCGACGGTGATCGTGGGCTTCGGCAACGCGGTGAACTTGACTGACGGCCTCGATGGCCTGGCGACCATGCCAGTGGTTATCGCCGCGGGCGCGTTCATGCTGATCTGCTACCTCGTCGGCCGCGTGGACTATTCGAGCTACCTCGGCATTCCGCACGTGCCTGGTGCGGGTGAACTGGCGATACTCTGCGCCGGGATCATGGGGGCGGGCCTCGCCTTCCTGTGGTTCAATGCGCCACCAGCGGCGGTGTTCATGGGTGATACCGGCTCGCTCGCATTGGGTGGCGCGCTCGGCGCAATCGCCGTGGCGACCCAGCACGAGATCGTGCTGCTCATCATCGGCGGGCTGTTCGTGATCGAGACGGCCAGCGTGATCATCCAGGTCTTCTGGTTCAAGCGCACCGGCAAGCGGATCTTCCGCATGGCTCCGATCCACCACCATTTCGAACAACTCGGCTGGAAAGAGTCGACCGTGGTGATCCGCTTCTGGATCATCGCTATCGTGCTCGCCGTGCTGGGCCTCGCCACGCTGAAAGTCCGATGATCGTCAGCAGCGCCTTCCGCGGCAAACGCTATGTCGTGCTGGGGCTGGCGCGCTCGGGCATGGCGACTGTCGAGAGCCTGCTGGCGAGCGGGGCGGAGGTAACCGCCTGGGATCGCCGCGAGGGCCCGCGGGACGAACTGGCAGGCCGGGCGACCATTGCCGACCCGCTGCTGATCGACCTTGCTGGCTTCGACGGCGTCGTCGTCAGTCCTGGAGTCCCACTCAACACCCACCCGATCGTGGCTCGCGCCCAGGCGGCCGGTGTGCCGTTGATCGGCGATGTCGAGCTGTTCGCGCAGGCGCGCGGCGACCTGCCGCCGCACCGCGTAGCGGCAATCACCGGAACCAACGGCAAGTCGACCACGACGGCGCTGCTCCATCACCTGATCGAGTCCGCTGGCCTGCCGGCGCGCATGGGCGGCAACATCGGCCTGCCCATCCTGGCGCAGGATCCGCTGCCCGAAGGCGGCGTCTACGTGCTCGAGCTGTCGAGCTATCAGATCGACATCACCTTCTCGCTCGATTGCGAAGCCACCGGGCTGACCAACATCACGCCCGACCATCTCGACCGGTATGACGGCTTTGCCTCCTACGCCGCGTCAAAGGCCAAGCTGTTTGCGATGCAGAGCGAGGGCAATTTCGCGATCTTCGGTTGCGCGGATGCTCCGACAACCGCGATCCAGCGGCAGGAAGTGCTTCGGCGGCCGCAGGGCCGGGCGGTGTGCGCGCGCATACCGTTCTGGAAGGAAGGCCAGAGCAACTGGCCCTCGCTGCAAGGCCCGCACAACCTGCAGAACGCCGCTATCGCCGGAGCCATGGCGCTCGACCTGGGGCTCAGTCTCGAGCAGATACTGGCCGGTCTCGCCAGCTTCCGCGGCCTGCCGCACCGGATGGAGCGCCTGGGCGAATTCGATGGCGTGCTATTCATCAACGACAGCAAGGCGACCAATCCGGCCTCTACCGCCCCGGCGCTCGCCGCATTCCCGCCCAATCCGGACCGGCGCGTGCACTGGATTTGCGGCGGCCTGCCCAAGGGCGACGATCTTGACGAGTGCGCCCCGAACTTCGGCAATGTCGCGGCTGCCTACACGATCGGTGAGGCCGGGCCGCGCTTTGCCGAGCTTCTCGAACCGTTCATGCAGGTCCAGCGTTGCGAGATGCTGTGCGAGGCCACCACTCGTGCGATGGCCGCGGCACGGCCTGGCGATGTCATCCTGCTTTCTCCGGCCTGCGCCAGCTTCGACCAGTTTCGCGACTACGAGACGCGCGGCGACACTTTCAGGAAACTCGTCGCTCAGCTGACTGGTGACGCTGAAGCCGACGGAGAGCCTTGCACAGCGAATTCCCCGGCATGACCCCGGTACGTCCCTACGTTCCGCGGCCGGGCGAAAGGTCCGCTCCTCCCGCGCAATTCCCGCAGAGCCGCAAGCGCCAGCTGAAGGTTTGGTGGCGCGAGGTCGACCGCGTCCTGCTGGCCTTGGTCCTGGCGTTGATGACGGTCGGGGCGATCTCGGTCGCTGCCGCGTCACCCGCCAGCGCGCGCCGCCTTTCGGGCACGGCGCACCTGCCCGATCTGTACTTCTTCTGGCTGCATCTGCGCTGGCAGTTCCTCGGGCTTATCGTGCTGCTCGGGACCTCGCTCATGCCGCGCGAGCTTGTGCGGCGGGGCTCGATCCTGATGAGCGCGGCAATGATCTTTGCCATGCTGCTCGTGCCCATGATCGGCACCGAGGTGAATGGCGCGCGCCGCTGGCTCGACCTCGGCATTCGCTTCCAGCCGAGCGAATTCCTCAAGCCGGCCTTCGCAGTGGCATGCGCCTGGGTGTTGTCCTGGCGCGCTCGCGACGCGGAATTGCCGGTCATCCCGCTTAGCGCGATTTTCGTCGGCACCGTGGTGGTGCTGCTGATGATCCAGCCGAACCTTGGCGACGCGATCCTGTTCGTTGGCTGCTGGTTCGTGCTGGTGGTCCTGGCCGGCTTGCCGATGCAGCGCGTTGGCGTGCTCTTCGGCGTGGGCGTGGGCGGGCTCGCGCTGGCCTATACGTTCTACGACAACGCGCGCCACCGCATCGATTCCTTCCTCGGCGGCGGTACGGCGTTCGACCAGGTAGACCTCGCCAGCCGGACTCTGATGGCTGGGGGCTGGACCGGCTCCGGCCTGTGGCTGGGCACGCGCAAGATGATCCTGCCTGAAGCCCATACCGACTACATCTTCTCGGTCATCGGTGAGGAATTCGGCCTGCTGACCTGCGCCGTTGTGGTGTTGATCTATCTCGCGATCGTGGTTCGGGTGCTCGTCCGCCTGGTGGACGAGGACAACCTGTTCATCCTGTTGGCCGCCACCGGCCTTACCGCGCTGTTCGGCGGACAGGCGTTCGTCAACATTCTGGTCAACCTGCAGCTGTTTCCTTCGAAGGGCCTGACTTTGCCGCTGGTCAGCTATGGCGGCTCGTCGACGATCGCCCAGTGTTTCCTGGTCGGACTGTTGCTAGCCATCACTCGCCGCAACCCCTATCTGAGCCGTGAAAAGTTTGACTGGCGCGGTGCTATCGAGATCAGCCCACTCGGTCGCGCCGATGGGGAGGTTCGGCGATGAGCCCGGTTTCGCGGCACTATGTTCTCGCAGCAGGAGGCACCGGCGGGCACCTGACGCCCGCCTTCGCGCTTGCGCATGAGCTCGAACGGCGCGGCCACCACGTGGCGCTGATCACCGACGAGCGCGGCGCCGAGATTCCGGGCAAGCCCGATTTCCTGCCGGCGCACGTCCTGCCCGCAGGGCGGTTCGGCAAGAACCCGCTGCGTTGGCCGTCGGCGATTGCGTCCGTGCTCGAAGGGCGGCGCATGGCGCTGCGCCTTTACGATAGCTTTGAGCCTAGCGCTGTGGTCGGTTTCGGCGGCTATCCGGCGTTGCCTGCGCTACTGGCCGCGCGGTCGGCAGGCATTCCCTCGGTGATCCACGAACAGAACGCGGTCCTCGGCCGGGTGAACCGGCTGCTGGCCGGCCGTGTGAGCGCGATCGCTACCGCCTATCCGGACGTCGACCGGCTCAAGCCGAAGTACCTGCCGAAGGTCCACCTCGTCGGCAATCCGGTACGGCCCGCGGTTCTCGCCCTGCGCGACGAGCCGTTTCCGGCCTTCACCGACGAAGGTCTGATGCGCGTGCTGGTGACCGGCGGCAGCCAGGGTGCGCGGGTTCTGTCGGAGATCGTGCCTGACGGTCTCTCGATGCTCGCCCCCGCGCTGCGTTCGCGCCTGCAGGTCATCCAGCAATGCCGCGCCGAAGATCTCGACGCTGTGCGTGACCGTTATGCCAACCATGGCATCCCGGCAGAGCTTGGAACCTATTTCGAAGACATGCACGTGCGGCTTGCCGATGCGCATCTGTTCATCGGCCGGGCCGGAGCCTCGACCATTGCCGAACTGACAGCGGTAGGCCGGCCCGCGATCCTGGTCCCGCTGCCGATCGCGACCGATGACCATCAGGCCGCCAACGTGCGCGAGATCGTCAAGGCCGGCGGCGCGCGCTCGATCCGGCAGCACAACTTCACCGCCAAGGAACTGGCCAAGCAGATCAACGCCATGGCGCAGCATCCGGAAACCCTGGCCAACGCGGCGCACGCGGCGTGGAACTGCGGCCGTCCCAAGGCGGCGAGCGACTTGGCCGACCTGGTCGAGAGCTTCGGTGCGGCGCCGATCCAGGATGTGATCCGCGCGGCCGGCGAAGGGGTTCACGAAGGGCGGGAGGCGCTGGCATGAACCGCGCTCTCCGACAGTCCAGCGGCGGGCGGATGCCGACCGACATCGGCACGATCCATTTCGTCGGCATCGGCGGCATCGGCATGTCCGGCATCGCCGAAGTGATGAACAACCTCGGCTACACGGTGCAGGGCTCGGACATTTCGGAGAGCGCCTCGGTCGAACGGCTCCGCGCGCGTGGGATCAAGGTCATGATCGGCCATGACGCCGCCAATCTCGGCGGTGCGGCGGTCGTGGTCACCTCGACCGCAGTGAAGCGCGACAATCCGGAAGTCGCCGCGGCGCTCGACGCGCGCGTCCCAGTCGTGCGGCGTGCGGAAATGCTGGCCGAACTGATGCGCCTAAAGCGTACGGTTGCCGTCGCGGGTACGCACGGCAAGACCACGACAACCTCCATGGTCGCCGCCTTGCTTGATGCCGGCGGTGTCGACCCGACTGTGATCAACGGCGGGATCATCGAGAGCTACGGCTCCAACGCCCGGCTCGGCGACAGCGAGTGGATGGTGGTTGAAGCCGACGAAAGCGACGGCAGCTTCCTGCGCCTCGACGGCACGATCGCGGTGGTAACCAACATCGATCCCGAGCATCTCGACCATTACGGCAGCTTCGACGCTGTGAAAGAGGCGTTCGTCGAGTTCATCGAGAACGTGCCCTTCTACGGCGCCGCGGTGCTGTGCGTCGATCATCCGGAAGTGCAGAAGGTCATTGCCCGCGTTCGCGACCGGCGCGTCGTGACTTATGGCTTCTCGGCTCAGGCAGACTGGTCGGCCGAGAACATTCGCCAGCAGGACTCCGGCATCGGCAACCTGTTCGACGCCATCCACACCGACCGTGACGGCAATCGCCGGCGCATCGCCGACATCGCCTTGCCGATGCCGGGGCGGCACAACGTGCAGAACGCGTTGGCAGCCATCGCCGTTGCCAACGAACTTGGTTGCGATGACGAAGTCATTCGCACCGGCTTCTCCCGCTTCGGGGGCGTACGGCGGCGCTTTACCCGTGTCGGTGAAGTCTCCGGCGCGACGGTGATCGACGATTATGCGCACCATCCGGTGGAAATCCGCGCCGTGCTTTCGGCGGCGCGCGAGGCGGCGAAGGGGCGTGTGATCGCGGTTGCACAGCCGCACCGCTTCACGCGGCTGCGCGACCTGATGGGTGAGTTTCAGAGCTGCTTCAATGACGCCGACGTGGTCTTCGTCGCCCCGGTCTACACGGCCGGCGAGGCACCGATTGCGGGTGTCGATGCCTCGGCGCTGGTCAAGGGCCTGAAGGATCTGGGCCATCGCTCGGCAGCCGAGGTTTCCGGCCCCGCTGACCTGGCCGACCGCCTCGCAGGCCTGGTCCAGCCCGGTGACATCGTGGTTTGTCTCGGTGCCGGTGACATCACCAAGTGGGCAGCAGGCCTGGCAGCGGAAGTTTCCGCGCGCCAAGCCGGCGCGGTGGTCGAGGGGGCGGTATGACCCGCCAGCCCGACAGCCAACATTCCGAATGTGCCGCGCCGGGTTCCGATTCCGACCGCACCTTTGACGGCTGGGTGCCGAGCGAAGTGCGCGGCAAGCTCTCCGAAGACGCACCGCTCGACAAGCTCGTGTGGTTCAAGAGCGGTGGAGCGGCGGATTGGTTGTTCGAGCCGGCCGACACCGACGACCTGGTCTCGTTCTTGTGCCGCCTCGACGAAGGCACGCCTGTCATGGCGCTTGGTCTTGGCTCTAACCTGATCATACGCGACGGCGGCATCCCGGGCGTGGTCGTGCGGCTGGGCAAGGCTTTCGCGACCGTCGAAGTGCTGCGCGATCAGGTCCTCGAGTGCGGCGGCGGCGCTAGTGGAATCCTCGTATCCTCGACTGCGCGCGACGCGGGTATTGCGGGGCTCGAGTTCCTGCGCGGTATCCCTGGCACAGTCGGTGGCTTCGTGCGCATGAACGGTGGCGCCTACGGGCGAGAGGTGGCGGATATCCTGATCGATTGCGACGTGGCGCTGCCTGACGGCACGCTGATCACCGTGCCAGCGGCAGATCTCCATTACACCTATCGCCATTCGGACTTGCCGGAGGGCGCGATCGTCGTCTCGGCGCGCTTCAAAGGCACGCCCGGCGATCCGAAAGTCATCGGCGCCGAAATGGATCGCATCGCCCAGGCGCGCGAAGAGAGCCAGCCGCTGCGCAGCAAGACGGGCGGCTCGACCTTCAAGAACCCAGCCGGCGACAAGGCCTGGCGGCTGGTCGACGCGGCCGGATGCCGGGGGCTCAAGATCGGCGGGGCACAAGTCAGCGAGAAGCATGCCAATTTCCTCATCAACACCGGCGAGGCCACTAGCGCCGACATCGAAACCCTTGGCGAAGAGGTTCGTCGTCGTGTCTCGGAAAGCCAGGGCGTGACGTTGGAATGGGAAATCAAGCGAGTGGGCCGGTGGTAATAGCTGCAGAAAAGATCCTCCCCAGGATGGGGAGGGGGACCACCCGCAGGGTGGTGGAGGGGCACGCGCGAGCGTTCCCAACGTCCGAAGTCATGATCAACCGCCCGTGCCCCTCCACCATGCTTCGCATGGTCCCCCTCCCCGTGCCGGGGAGGATTGCATGAGCCGGCTACCCAAACTCCACGTGGCCGTCCTGATGGGCGGATGGGCGAGCGAGCGGCCTGTCTCGCTGATGAGCGGCGAGGGCGTGGCCAAGGCGCTGGAATCGCGCGGGCATCGCGTCACGCGGATCGATATGGATCGCCAGGTCGCCGCACGGCTCGCCGAAGCTGCTCCCGATGTCGTGTTCAACGCGCTCCACGGCGTCCCAGGCGAAGATGGCACGGTGCAGGGCATGATGGACCTGATGGGCATCCCCTATACCCACTCGGGCCTCGCGACCTCGGTGATCGCGATCGACAAGGAGCTGACGAAGCACGCGCTCGTACCGCACGGTGTTCCGATGCCGGGTGGGCGCATCGTCAAGTCGGAGGAGCTTTACCAGGCCGACCCACTGGCACGGCCCTACGTGCTCAAGCCCGTCAACGAGGGATCGTCGGTTGGCGTCGCCATTGTTACCGACGAGAGCAACTACGGCAACCCGATCCGGCGCGATGTCAGGGGGCCGTGGCAAGAGTTCAACCAATTGCTGGCCGAGCCCTACATCCGCGGTCGTGAGCTGACCACGGCGGTTCTCGGCGACCGCGCGCTGCTGGTGACCGAGCTGGTCCCGAAATCGGGCTTCTACGATTTCGACGCCAAGTACACCGACGGCATGACCGAGCACGTCTGCCCCGCGCAGATCCCGCCGGAGATCGAGAAACTGTGCCTCGAATACGCGCTTCAGGCCCATCGCTTGCTCGGCTGCCGCGGCACTAGCCGGTCGGACTTCCGCTGGGACGATGAGCAGGGCGAGGAGGGCTTGTTCCTGCTAGAGACCAACACGCAGCCCGGCATGACTCCCCTTAGCCTGGTGCCCGAACAGGCGCGGCATTGCGGGATCGACTATGCCGAGTTGGTCGAAATCGTCATCGAGGATGCGCTGGTCCACTTCGGCAAGCTGGAAAGGCCTGCCTGATGGCCCAGACCATCCGCCGCAATGCCAAGCCGGTACGCAGGCAGGCGCGAGCGCAGGCTTCCAAGACCAAGGTCCGCAAGGCCAGGCAGAAGACCAATTCGCTGGTCGACGCGCTGATGCGCATCCTGCCCTTCACCGAAGAGCAACTGCACAAGATCTTCCTGGTCCTGATCCTTGCCGCCGCCGTGGCGATCGCGTGGATCGTCGCCAGCACCGCTGGGCTCACGGTACTGGCCGGTCAGCAATTGGCCCTCGCGGCGGGCGATGCGGGCTATGAGGTCAACCGCGTGGAAGTGCGCGGGGTCGAGCGGATGAACGAGCTCAAGGTCTACGAGCGGGTGCTGGGAGAGAAGGACCGGGCCATGCCCTTGGTCGACCTCCATGCGCTGCGTAGCCAGCTGATCGAGCTGCCGTGGGTGAAGGACGCGCGGGTCTCGCGCCAGCTTCCCGACAAGATCGTGGTCGACATCGTCGAGCGCCAGCCTCACGCGGTGCTCAAGAAGCCGGACAGGCTGGTACTGATCGATCCGCAAGGGCACGAGTTGGAGCCAATCTCGCGCGCGGCGGCTAAGGGCATGCTCCAGATTTCGGGTCCGGGCGCGCAGGTACGAGTAGAAGAGTTGAGCGCGCTGCTCGATGCGGCACCGGCCTTGCGTCCGCAGGTCTCTGCCGCCGAATGGGTCGGCAACCGGCGCTGGAACCTGACGTTCAAGACCGGCCAGGTGCTGGCCTTGCCGCAGGGCGAGGAAGAATCTGCCGGCGCACTCATGAGTTTCGCCAGATTAGACGGAGTGAACCGGCTGCTCGGGGGTAAAGTGGCCGCGTTCGATATGCGCAATCCGGAACGCATTTACATGCGGGTGCCGGGGCGCGCGCAAGAGGCATCAAACACCGGGGGAACTTAATGGCCAGCCAGCCTAGAAACAGCCCGCGCATCGCGCGCGTGTTTGGCGCGGTCAACATTGGATCGTTTCGCATTTCGGCCATGATCGCCGGTCTCACTGAGAGCGGCGAGATGGTCGTGCTCGGCAGCGGGCACCGTGCCTCAGAGGGCATTAGACGTGGCTATGTCACTGACATGGCCGCGGCGACTTATGCTGTGCGCGATGCGCTCGAGCGGGCGGAAAAGCACGCGGGGACGAGTGTCGCCAGCGTGTGGATCGGCTGCACCGGCGCCGGGCTCGCCAGCCAGATCACGCCGGTCGACATCGACATCGGCGGCCGCCGGATCGAAGAGGAAGACATCGAGCACTTGCTGGTCTCGGCGCGCAGCAGCATCGAGCCCGACGGCCGCATGGTGCTCCACGCGCAACCGGCGTGCTACTTCCTCGACGGGGCCGAAGGGATCGCCAACCCGAAAGGCCTCCATGCCGAGCGGTTGCGCGTCGATATCCACGTGATGCTCGCCGAAGGCGCAGCCATGCGCAACCTGACCGAGGCGGTGCAGAACGCCCACCTCGAGGTCGAAGGCATCGTCGCGTCGCCGCTGGCTACCGGATACGCCTGCCTGACCGCGGAAGAGCGGGACCTGGGCGTGGCGATGGTCGAGTTTGGCGCCCAGGTGACCAACGTCTCGGTCTACATGGCGGGCATGCTCGTCGGGCTGACGACGATCCCTTGCGGATCGGCCGATATCACCGACTCCATCGCAAGTGCGCTCGGCATCCGCCGCTTTCAGGCCGAACGGCTCAAGTGTGTTTATGGTTCGGCCATCGCCAGCCCGGCCGATCACCGTGAGATGATCCCGGTCAACGGTCCGGGCGACGATCGCGCCGGGCCTGTCGCCAGGGGTGCCGACGAGAACAACCGCATTCCGCGCGCGGAACTGATCGGCGTGATCACCGGAGAGCTCGACCGCCTGGTGAGCGACATCGGGCGCGCGCTAGAGTCCATGGGCTATTCGGGCCGTCACGGCCGCCAAGTGGTGTTCACTGGTGGCGGTGCAGAGCTCGCGGGCCTTGCCGACTATGCCCAGTCAGCGCTCGGACGGCCCGTCAGGATTGGCCGGCCACCGCAAATGAAGGCCCTTCCAGAGGCTCACGCCGTGCCCGGATTTGCCACTCTGGCCGGATTGGTACTCTATGCGGCGGAGGACCCGATCGATATTCGATCAGTCGGTTCGCGCTTCCAAACAAGCCATCGTGCCTCGGGTTTCGCGCAGGTACAGCGTGTCTGGCGCGCGATGAGAGAGTATTTTTAAGGGTTTGCTGGGGTTTTCGCGGGGCTGTGGATAGTTCCATATACCTTTTGCACCGCCGAATCGCTTTGTGGCACAAGCGTGCCATGGGATTGTATCAACGCCTCCCCAAGGAGAGCAGGGAATGAGCATCAATATCGGTCCTCCGTCGGTGGAGGAGTTGCGTCCGCGGATCACCGTGATCGGTGTCGGCGGCGCTGGCGGCAACGCCATATCCAACATGATCGAGGCGGAGATCGAAGGCGTCGACTTCATCGTCGCCAATACCGACGCGCAGGCACTCAACAACTCGATTGCGGAACACCGCATCCAGCTGGGTCCGGACATCACCCGCGGTCTTGGTGCGGGCTCGCGGCCTGAAGTCGGCCGCGCTGCCGCTGAAGAGACGATCGAAGAGATCGAACGCGCGCTCGAAGGCGTGAACATGGTCTTCATCGCCGCCGGCATGGGCGGCGGCACGGGCACTGGCGCTGCGCCGGTGATCGCGGAGATCGCGCGCGGCAAGGGCATCCTTACCGTCGGTGTGGTGACCAAGCCGTTCCTGTTCGAAGGCACCCGCCGCATGCGTTCCGCGGAGTCGGGCATCGACGAGCTGCAAAAGAACGTCGACACCCTGCTGGTCATTCCCAACCAGAACCTGTTCCTGGTCGCCAAGGCGGAAACCACCTTCAAGGAAGCGTTCCAGCTGGCCGACGAAGTGCTGCAGCAAGGCGTCCGTTCGATCACCGACCTGATGGTCATGCCCGGCCTCATCAACCTCGACTTCGCCGACGTTCGCTCGGTCATGGGCGAGATGGGCAAGGCGATGATGGGCACCGGCGAAGGCGAAGGCGACAATCGCGCTCTCGAAGCCGCTGAACGTGCCATCGCCAACCCGCTGCTCGACGGTGTGTCGATGCAGGGCGCCAAGGGCGTGATCATTTCGATCATCGGCGGCGAGGACATGAAGCTCCTCGAAGTCGACGAAGCGGCGAACCACATTCGCGAGCTCGTCGATCCCGAAGCCAACATCATCTGGGGCTCGGCGTTCAACCCGTCGCTCGAAGGCAAGATCCGCGTTTCGGTCGTCGCCACCGGCATAGAGCAGAGCGCCGAACAGGCCGTGGCTGCCCGCAGCCAGCCGATCAGCCTCAGCGCTGGACGTGCGCCGAAGAAGCCCGTCCTGCCGCTGCCGACCGAAGAGGAACTGGCCGAGGATTCGTTCGCGACCTCCGGAGGCGCAGAGCCGGGCTTCAGCCAGCCGGCATCGTTCGAAGACGAGTACGCCGAGCCTCTGGCCGAAGCCGCGTATGACGAGGGTGAGGAAGAGGAAGGTCTCTCCGACCCGGTCGACGACAGCAACTATGGCCGCGGCCAGGAAGCTGGTTACGGTTCGCTCAGCGGCATGAAGATCGAGCGCGATCCCGATGCTCTGGCTGAACAGGCCGAAGACGAAGGTGACGCTTTCGAGCTGACGCTCGAAGCCCCTGACGCTGGAGACGAAACGCCCGAAACCGAACAGGACGAACTCCTGCTCGAGGCGAGCGAAGTCGCTGACGAAGCCGAGCCGGTTCAAACCGGTGGCCGTCGCCGCGGCCTGCTCGGCGCGGGTTCGGGCGAAGCTGAAGGCGGCTCGCCCGCTGGTGGTGCGGCACCTGCAGGCGGAAGCACCCTGTTCGAACGCATGGCCAACCTGTCGCGCTCCAGCGCCAACAGAGATGAAGATGAAGAAGACGAAGGCGGAAGCAGTTCGATCCGCATCCCACGCTTCCTCGGCCGTCAGAACAACCAGTAGGACGGTCGCCATTTTCGCCAGGTTCAGCCGCGCCTGTCTAGCAGGCCCGGCATGACCCGCATCGCCGGTCATATCCAACGTCGCAGGCCAGGTGCATTCGCACTGATGGCCTCGGCGGCTGGCGTGCTGCTGTGCGTCGCGGTTTCGCCGGCGGTGCAAGCTCAGCCGGTGGTCCAGCCGCTGCCGCATCCAGCAACCTACCGCCTCAACGAGGCACTGCGTCAACTGGCCCAGGATCCGCGTTCGATGAACGCGCTGATTGACGCAGGACAGGCCTCGATTGCGCTCGAAGATCCGGAATCCGCGCTCGGCTTCTTCCGCCGGGCCGAGGCCGTCAATCCGAGCGATGGGCGGGTGAAGGCCGGACTGGCAGCGGTCATGGTTCGCCAGGGGCAACCGCTCGAAGCCATACGCCTGTTTGACGAGGCGGAGAAGGCTGGCGAGGCCATGCTGCTCCATGCGCCGGATCGGGGCTTGGCTTTCGACCTGATCGGCGACAATGCCCGGGCGCAGAAGGAATATTCGGCTTCGCTGAACTTCGCGCCCGATCCGATGGTCATCCAGCGGTTAGCCCTGAGCCAGGCGATCGGGGGCGACCAGGCTGCTGCCGATGCAACTTTGCTCCCGCTTCTGCAAAAGAGCGATCTTTCCGCGTACCGGACGCGCGCCTTCTCGCTGGCGATCCTTGGGAAATCGGAAGAAGCCGTCACGATTGCCGAGACCATGTTGCCAGAGCGGCTCTCGAGCCGGTTGGCGCCCTATCTGCGCTACATGCCGCGCCTGACGCGCGCGCAGCAGGCGGCCGCGGCCAACTTGGGCACGTTCCCGCCCGCCGCGCAGATCGGCCGCGACGATCCGGCGGTCGTGGCTTACGCCTCGCAGCTTGGTGTTCAGCCATCGGTTCCGGGTTCTGCTCCGGTAGCGGGTTCAGCTGACTCGCGTCTGGTGCCCGCGGGCGAACCGCTCGGCCGGCGCGACAACACCAGCCGCATCCCCAGGCGCGAAGAGCTTCCGGCACAGCAACCAGCCGCACGGCCGCCTGCGCCCACACCTGCGCCAACGCCTCCGCGTCCGGCAGTACAGGCCCCTCAAGTCGCTCAAGTACCGCAGCCGCAACCGCAGCCGATCGAGCCGCCTCCACCGGCGCCGGTCGTCGTCTCGGCCTTGCCTCCGGCGCCCGTCCAGCAGCCAGCGCCCGAACCCGAAGGGCCGCCTCCGCCTCCGACTCAGGACCTGGTCGAGGCGTTCTCCGATTTCACCACTCCTGCGACCCGCGTCATCCCCGCGGACGGAGCCGTGGACATGTCCAAGTTCGTGCCGAGACGCGATCCTCCGCCAAGGCCTGCGGTGGTCGCCCCGCCAAAGCCGGTCATTCCGAGCCGTCACTGGGTTCAGATCGCCACGGGCCGCGATACCGATGCGCTGGCGTTCGACTGGCGCCGACTCAAGCGGGCTGCGGGCGGCTTGCTGGACAAGTCCAAGCCGCAAATCGCCGATTGGGGGCAGACCAACCGCCTGCTGGTCGGACCCTTCCCCAACGCCAAGGAAGCCAACGAGTTCGTTGCGGACTTGAAGAAGAAGAACTTGGATTCCTTCCGCTTCACCAGCGCCCAGGGGGAAGAGGTCAAGCCGCTCGACTGAATCTGGCGAGGCTTCCTGCCGCCCTCGGTGGAATCGGCTTTTTGCACATCTTGCCAACAGGGTTATAGAGTTTTGCCCAGCGGCGACATTTACCTCAATTGCCTAGAGAACCCCTTGCATTGCATGTGCTTGGGCGTCTTGCTGGGATGGGAAAGTTAATGATGAACACCGGGCGTGAGCCGATCGAAGAAGCCGACGACGCGGCGCCGGTCGAGATGCTTGCGCAATTGTTCGAAGCTCATGGCTGGCCGTGCGAGTTCGTCAACGAGGACGAATTGAGTGGGGAAATCCAGGGTAGCTGGGCCACTTACCAGATGCGCTGCATCTGGCGGGCGGAGGACAATGTCCTGCAATTGCTCTGCCTTCCCGAGATCCGCGTTCCCGATGCCAAGCGCAAACCCGCCTACGAACTTCTGGCGCTGGTCAACGAGCAGCTCTGGCTGGGTCATTTCGACATTTGGTCGAACGGTGGGGTGCTGCTTTACCGCCACGGCCTGATGCTCGGACCAGACGGCATGCTCAGCCTGTCGATGGCGCAGATCGCCGTCGAAAGCGCGGTTTCGGAATGCGATCGGTTCTATCCGGCCTTCCAGTTCGTGCTCTGGGGCGACAAGCGGCCCAAGGACGCACTCGAAGCCGCGATGGTCGACGCAGCGGGCGAGGCCTGAGCTCTCCTCCCGCTTGCGGGAGGGGCCAGGGGAGGGCATGTGAGCGCCGAAGCGGGAGGACTGACCTCCCTCGACCCCATCCTTTAGCGGGAGGGGAGTAGGAGCGCCCGGTGGCCGATTTCAATTCCATCCTTCTCGTCGGTTGCGGCAATATGGCCGGAGCCATGCTTCGCGGCTGGCTCGCCGCGGGGCTAGACCGGGAGCGGTTCACGGTGGCCGACCCGGCGGTGCGCGACTTGCCGGAGGGCGTGCGGAAGCTCGATGCGGTACCGGCCAGCGGTGAATTCGACGCGATCCTGCTTGGCATCAAGCCGCAGGTCCTGGCGCAGGTAGGCCCTGCGGTCGAACCGCTTGCCGGACCCGGTACGACGTTGTTCTCGATCCTTGCGGGTGTCGAATTGGCAGTGTTGCAGGAGCAGTTCCCCCGCGCTGGCGGCCTCGTTCGCCTGATGCCCAACCTTGCGGCTGCCCTTGGAAAGTCCCCGATCGCCCTCGCAGAGGCCGGACTCGACGAAGCCTCGAAGTCCGAGGCTTTTGCTCTGCTCAAGCCGCTAGGCACGCCCGAATGGGTTGCCGAGCACGAGTTCGACCTCGTCACCGCGCTTGCAGGCTCGGGGCCGGCGTTCGTCTACCGCTTCATCGATGCCCTCGCAGTGGCCGCCGCCGACTTGGGGCTGCCACAGGACAAGGCCGGGCGCCTGGCGTTGGCCATGGTTGACGGCGCGGCAGCTCTGGCAGCGGCCTCCGAGCACGATCCGGCGGAGCTCGCACGCCGGGTGGCAAGCCCGGGCGGGGTCACCCAGGCCGGCCTCGATACGCTTGACGAAGGTGACGCCTTGCGCGGTTTGTTAGCGAAAACATTGCGTTCCGCGCGCGACCGCAGCGCGGAGATGGCGGCCGAGGCAAGACGGCAAGGTTAATGACCCAAAGCCGGTTTTCCTTGAATAGTGAGGCTATCAACGCGATATTGCCTCTACCGGCTTGTCGTCGCTCGGCGCCGGAATGGAGTTTGTAATGGCGAATTGGAATGATCCCCAGCCCACTCGGACGAACTTCTCGTCTTCCGGGTCTGCGGGTGCGGTGGGGACCGGTCAGGCTTATGCCGTCGACCAGGGCCTTCGCCGCCACATGCTCTCGATCTACAACTACATGACCAGCGGTGTACTGCTGACAGGCATTGTCGCGCTGCTGTTCTCGTGGGGCGGAGAAACTTCTCCCGCGGCTCAGGTCTTCCTCAGCGGGGGTATCCTGGCCTGGGTTATCATCCTCTCGCCGCTCGCAATCGTTTTTGCGATGAGCGCGGGAGTCAACAAGTTCTCGACTGGGACGCTCCAGTTGATGTTCTGGGGCTTTGCGGTCCTGATGGGCCTGTCGATGTCGACGGTGTTCCTGGTCTATACCGGTAGCTCGATCGCGGCGACGTTCTTCGCCACCGCGGCGGCTTTCGCGGGCCTCAGCCTGTTCGGCTACACCACCAAGAAGGATCTGTCGGGCCTCGGCAGCTTCCTGATCATGGGCGTAGTCGGTCTGATCGTGGCCAGCCTGCTCAACATCTGGCTTCAGTCTGGGTCGCTGACCTGGGCGATCAGCTTCCTCGGCGTGCTGATCTTCGCGGGCCTCACGGCTTACGACACCCAGCGGCTGAAGCAGCAGTACATCGCGATCCAGCAGATGAAGCTGACGAACCCGAACGCGGTTGCAGCTTACCCGGTGGGCAAGGTTGTGATCATGGGCGCGTTGAGCCTGTACCTGGATTTCATCAACATGTTCCAGTTCCTCCTGCAGTTCATGGGTCAGAGGAACTAACGGGCGCAACTGATCGCAGCCCAGATTCGTTTCATCGTGCCCGGGGTGTGGAAACGCACCCCGGGCATTTTCTTTGCTCGACCCTCGCGATAGGCTCTCGCTTCATCCGCGCGTAAGGCGTGGCGTGGCACGATCATCTCACGTGCCATGAGAGGGGAGCACACTGCATGATTTCGAACCGCCCTAATTGGCTGAAGCTGACGCTCGTGATTGCGGCCGTCGGCGCCCTTGGGGCTTGTGCGACGCCCCCTCCGCCACCCCCGCCGCCTCCGCCGCCTCCGCCTCGGGTCGTCGAAACGGTTCCCTACCGTCCGATCCCCCCGCAGGGCGCGTCCTATACGATGGACCTGCCGCCGGTTGCCCCGAACGGCCAGCGCACGACGATCAACACCGGTCTCGATGACGACAGCACGCTCTGGCACTTCCGCTCGGCCTGGAACGTCGCCGCGCTCAATTGCCTCGATCCGGGGTACGAGGCGATCCTCGACGGCTATTCGGCCTTCCTCAAGCAGAACGTCCGCACGCTCGCCGCTACGAATACGGCGATCGAGGAGCGTTTCCGCAAGCAGTACGGTTCGCGCAATGCAGCGGTGAAGGCGCGCGAGACCTACATGACGCAGGTCTACAACTACTTCGCCCTGCCACCCGCCCGGGAGCGGTTCTGCGATGTCGCGCGAGCCTTCTCGCAGCAGTACCTGGGATTGTCGCCGACGCCGGACATCAAGCAGTTCGCCGCCGCCAACATTCCGAACATCGAGATCGTCTACCAGGACTTCTTCCGCGACTATGAGAAGTACCGCGCCGATTCCGCCTCGTGGGACGCCCAGTACGGCGCCCGCTATGGCGCGTCGCAGCCAGGTTACGTGGCGGTCCATGGGGCCAGCGGGCAGAGCGTAGGCGCCCTGGTCAATCTCAACGCCCAAGCGCAGCAGACCGGCGCAGTGCTCGACCCTCAGACCGGCGCGGAGATCCCGGTGATCCCGGTGCCGGACCAGGTCAGTACGCCGGTCGTGCAACCTATTCCGACCAAGTAACCGGGGCGAGAGCGGCGCAGAAACTGGAGGGGCAGAATTTTGCTCTTCCAAGCCTGCGGCCTTTTGGCTAGGACGCGCGCTCTTCGCGGGGCCCCAACCCCGCGCGACACCGGAACGGGGCCGTAGCTCAGCTGGGAGAGCGCGTCGTTCGCAATGACGAGGTCAGGGGTTCGATCCCCCTCGGCTCCACCACCGGGTCATGATTTTCACGAGCGGTTCGCCAGCCCGCCGCTTATGGGCTAGAACGATCCGATGCACTTTCTCGACCAAGCCAAGATTTATATCCGTTCGGGTGGAGGCGGGCCGGGTGCGGTCAGCTTCCGGCGCGAAAAGTACATCGAGTACGGCGGGCCTGACGGCGGCAACGGCGGCCGGGGCGGGGACGTGGTCATGGTCGCGGTGCCGGGCCTCAATACCCTCATCGATTTCCGCTACACCCAGCATTTCAAGGC
Organism: Altererythrobacter sp. Root672; assembly: GCF_001427865.1. Classification (NCBI taxonomy): domain Bacteria; kingdom Pseudomonadati; phylum Pseudomonadota; class Alphaproteobacteria; order Sphingomonadales; family Erythrobacteraceae; genus Altererythrobacter; species Altererythrobacter sp. Root672. The sequence goes on along the minus strand of NZ_LMHH01000001.1, from coordinate 2,016,255 downwards.
AGCCCGCGGCAGCCACGGCATGGGCCGGAATCGCACCGGCGCGAGCGCGCCCGACCTCGTGATCGAGGTTCCGGTCGGCACACAAGTGCTCGACGAGGAGCGCGAGGAAGTGCTCGCGGACTTCACCGAGGTCGGCCAGCGGATCGTGCTGCTCGAGGGCGGCATGGGCGGACGGGGCAACGCCAGCTACGCCACTTCGACCAACCGCGCCCCGCGCCAGCACCAGCCTGGCATCCCGCCTGAGGAGTTGTGGGTCTGGCTGCGGCTGAAGCTGCTGGCCGATGTGGGCCTGGTTGGCCTGCCGAACGCCGGTAAGTCGACTTTCATCAACCAGGTCTCGAACGCGCGCGCTAAGGTCGGCGACTATGCGTTCACCACCCTGGTGCCCAAGCTCGGCGTCGTCCGGCATCGCGACCGCGAGTTTGTGCTGGCCGACATCCCCGGACTGATCGAAGGGGCCGCGGACGGGGCCGGCATCGGTGACCGCTTCCTCGGCCATATCGAGCGTTGCCGGGTGCTGATCCATCTCGTCGACATCGCCGGGACCGATCCGGCCGAAGGCATGCGGATCGTCGAACGCGAGCTGGAGGCTTATGGCGAGGGGCTCGAGGACAAGCCGCGGCTGATCGCGCTCAACAAGATCGACCTGGCCGATGCCGAGTTGGTGGAAGCTTTTGCGGCGGAATTGCGCGATGCCGGGGCTGACCGGGTATTCCCCATCTCTGGCGCTACTGGTGCTGGCTTCGACAGGCTGCTCGACGCTGCGCTGGATTATCTTCCCGCGCGCACGTCCACCGAAAATCCCAACATCGCTCAATCCGAGGATGACGAGCCCGAGGCCGATTGGTCGCCACTGGGCTAAGCCCTCTCCACGGGTTGCGAGCAGCATGGCTTCTCAACGGGGGTTGCAGCCGCTAACTCGCCGCTATGCCCATTGAGAGCCTCGCCGACTTAGCCAATCCCGCCACCGCTCCCCGCCTTGTCCTCAAGGTTGGGTCGGCGCTGCTGTGCGGACGCGATGGCACGCCGAACCGCGAATGGCTCGCCACGCTAGCGAAAGAGATCGCTGAGGCGCAGGCAAGCGGGCAGAAAGTAATCGTCGTGAGTTCGGGTGCAATTGCGCTCGGTGCGGCAAAGCTGGGGCTGGCCAAGGGCGGACGGGGCTCGCTGGCCGATGCGCAAGCGGCCGCGGCGGTCGGACAGATCGCCCTCGCGGGCCTGTGGAGCGAACTGCTCGGGACGCATGGGCTGACGGCGGCACAGTTGCTGCTGACGCTCGAGGACCTTGAGGACCGGCGCCGTTACCTCAATGCGGCTGCCACGCTCGGGCGACTGCTTGGGGCGGGGGCCGTGCCGGTGATCAACGAGAACGATTCCGTCGCCACCCAGGAAATCCGTTTCGGCGACAACGACAGGCTCGCGGCGCGCGTGGCTCAGGCTGCGCAGGCTGATGCCGTGGTCCTGCTGTCCGATGTCGACGGTCTCTATGACCGCGACCCCAAGGACCCCGAGGCCACGCTCCTGCCGCGCGTCGAAGGCGTTACCGAGGCGGTCCATGCCATGGCCAGTCCCAGCTCGGGCTCGGGCCTGGGATCGGGCGGGATGACGTCCAAGCTTCAGGCAGCCGAGATCGCCACCCGCGCGGGCATTGCCCTCGCGATCATCAACGGCACGTACGAGCGTCCGCTTGCCCGGGCGCTCGGCAACGATATCGGCACGGTGTTCACGCCCACGCGCCGCGATCGAGCGCGCAAGGCGTGGCTCGGCGGACGTCAGCGGCTCAAGGGCACGCTGGTGGTCGACGCCGGATGCGCGGGCGCGCTGCGCAAGGGCGGCAGCTTGCTCGCCAGCGGTATCGCCGAAGTGGACGGACATTTTGAACGCGGCGACCCGATTGGCGTGCGCGATCCCGATGGCAAGGCGGTGGCGCAGGGCCTCGCCGAGTATGACTCCGGTGAGATCGAGCAGATCAAAGGCCGCCGCAGCGAGGAGCACGCGGCGCTGCTGGGCTATGCGCCGCGCTCGGCCGTGATCCATCGCGATCAGTTGGTGTTGCTTTGACCCTGGCAGTCACCGGCGGCACGGGCTTTGTAGGCCAGGCGCTGCTGGATCTGGCGAGTAGCCGTTCCGTTTCCGTACGAGCCTTGGCTCGGCGCGAACAGCCACCGCGCCAGGGTGTCGAGTGGGTTCGCGGTGACCTCGCCGATGCAGAAGCGCTCAAGACGCTTGTCGAGGGCGCTGAGGCCGTGCTGCATATCGCGGGCGTGGTGAACACGCCTGATCCGATGGGCTTCCACCTCGGCAACGTCGCCGGGACCGAAGCCCTGATCGCAGCCGCTCGCGCAGCCGGCGTTTCGCGCTTCATTTTCGTGTCATCGCTCGCCGCGCGCGAGCCCAACCTTTCGAGCTATGGCATGTCGAAGCGGCACGCCGAGGAGGCGGTCCAGACGAGCGGGCTCGACTGGACCATCGTGCGCCCTCCGGCCATTTATGGCCCCCGCGACCGCGAAATCCTCGATATGTTCAAAGCCGCGCGCTGGGGCGTGGTGCCGATGCCACCGGCGGGGCGGGCTTCGATGATCCACGTCGACGACCTAGCTCATCTGTTGCTGAACCTCGTTCGACCCACCGCGCCGCTGCTCGAAGAGGTCAAACACCGCATTCTCGAACCTGACGACGGGCGCGAAGGCGGTTGGTCCCACCAGGAACTGGCCAAGGCCATCGGCGACGCTGTCGGCCGGAGCGTGTGGGTGCCTTCCCTGTCCGCCAAGGCCCTGCGAGCGGCCGCCTGGGCCGATGGCCGCCTACGTGGGGGCAAGGCCAAGCTGACGCCGGACCGGGTCGGGTACATGGTCCACCCCGACTGGGTTAGCCGACCCGACAAGGCCCCACCAGAGGCCCTATGGCGCGCTGAGATCCCGACAGAGGAGGGCTTGGCCGCGACCGCGCGCTGGTATCGGGAGCAGGGCTGGCTCTAGCCCGCCGATCCGATTCTGCGCCGCTTCTTCCCGAAAGGGATATTGCCGGGGTTGGCCGGCGGGCCTGTCCGCGCCGTGTCTTCCCCACGAGCGTTCTCGACCACGGTGACCGAGATCGGCTTGTCGAACATCACGCCGCAGCAGTCGTCCTTGATCCAGACGATGCGGCTGAACAGCTCCAGTCCATCCCACTTCAACAGCGCCGTGGCGCCAACCGGGGGAGGGCTGCTGATTTCTACACGAGCGCCGGTCTCGGACAGGTCGCAGATTATGCCCCGCCAGTCGCCACCCGCCGTTTGCAGATGGACCACTCCCGACACCGGCACCCGCTCGGAACCGCGCCGTTCGACCCAGTCTGCCGCAGAGTTCGCTTGTTCTTGACCCATGCCGCATGATCGCGCCGGCGAGTTAAGAGCGGCACTTCACAAAGGGTTAGCGGCGCGGTCAGACTTGGCCTTGGCTTCACTCGACAGGAAGCACCTCAGGAAAGGTCCATCGTCCTTGCAGTATCTCGGCGCGAGGCCGGTACAGGCGCACGGTGTAGTTCCACCCCGGCATGATCGGTAGGCAGTTTGGAACTTGCCCATCGCAACCGCCGAATTGGATGTGGAAGTAGCCGTCCGCATCTTGCTTGGCCGTCACGTTGTTGAGTGAGTAGGCGTTCTGCGGATTGGCTTCGAAGTAGCCGTCCTTGTTGTAGACTGTGACCGACCAGAAGCCATCGACGGGCACGTCTTCGACCTCGAGCCGGTGAACCGTCGTACCGTCATCCTTCGGTGGCCGCCCGGCGATGTAGACGGCGTCCTCGGCCGGATTGCCGCCCCAGCCGCAGGCCGTGCCGACTAGGTGAGCTTCAGGATCGACCGTCTCGCGGGTCCCGAACGCCTTGCTTGGCTCGAACGGACCCTCCTGCTTGAGCTCGTCACGGATTTGGGCGAGGGACGCCTGATCCCATTGCGGAACTTCGAAGCTCCCTGTCGATGCCTGCTCGATCCTGATCGCGTCTTGCAGGGCGTGGACAGCGACCAGGTCGGCTGGGTCTCCGGGATCGACAAAGGTTCGCACCAAGAGCGCGACGTAGCGGGTTCCAACCTGATCGCGCGAGATCGTGTAGGCGCCCGCTCCGTAGTAGGTGGCGGGATTGTAGTGATCCTCGCTGATGAGCAGTAGCGACATGAAGCGTTGGCCGGCGTCGGGAAGCGTCATCGTGACTGGTCCGGCATCGAGGTCGAAGATGCCGCTGGAATAGAGCGTGTCGCGGTTCATTCGCACGACGCTCTGGTGGTCGATGTCAGGGAAGCCACGGTTGTGGATCATCTTCCCGAATGCGCCGTCTTTCGCGAAATTGGCGAAATAGGTGTCGGTTTCAGCTCGAACGAAGTTGTCGCGGGTTACGGTCTGCATCTAACGGTCCTGGCGCTTGGCTGTCTGTGCGGCCCAAGTGGCCGCCAGACGCGCGCCGGCTCAATCGGGTGGAATCCCGATGCCGTTCTTTTTTCGATGAAACCTGCCGAGTTCGCGGCGGATCAGAACGCCGGTTCGTATCCCGGAGGCAGCTCGCCTTCGTCAGGCGTTTCCGTCGGGCCGACCGGGGTGTGGATACCGCACTCGGTCTTGTCCCAACCGCGCCAGCGGCCCGCGCGCGGGTCTTCGCCCGGCTTGACCGTGCTGGTGCAGGGCTGGCAGCCGACCGACAGGTAGCCCTGGGCTTCGAGCGGGTGGCGCGGGAGGTCGTGCTCGGCGAAGTAGGCATCGAGATCGGCCTTGGTCCAGTCGCCCAGCGGGTTGATCTTGAGGCGGCCGTCTTCGATCTCGAAGCGCGGCAGGTTCTGGCGGGTGACCGACTGGAACGCCTTGCGGCCCGAAATCCACGCGTCGAGGCCTTGCTTGGCTCGGCGCAGCGGCTCGACCTTGCGGATCTCGCAGCAACCGTCCGGGTCCCACGACCAACGCAACCCGTTCTCGTCCTTGGCGGCGAGCACCGTGGGATCGGGCTGCACGACCGAGGAATTGACCAGGCCGAAACGCTCGGTCAGCTCGTCGCGGTAGGCGAGCGTTTCCTCGAACATCTTGAGGGTATCGACGAAGATCACTGGCACGCTCGGGTCGGCCTGGGCGACGAGGTGCAGGAGCACCGCGCTTTCCGTGCCGAACGAGGATACCACGCCCACGCGTCCGAGGCTGCCCTCGGCGAACAGCTCGCGCAGCATCACGCTCACGTCCACCCCGGCGAAACGCGCGTTGAGCGCGTCCGCGTCGGCCTGGGTGAAGGTGGGGCCGGTATTGATCGTGTCGATGGCCCGACTAGCCATTCGCGAGTTCCGGGTGGCGCAGCTGCCAGATCGGCACCGCGGCATCGGCAGCGCTCTGGTAGACATACGGATAGCGGCTCAGCGTCGCTTCCACGTCGGCCTCGTCGAACGGCACGTTGGGGGCGAAGCTGTCGAAGCCGCAGCGGCGCATGAAGAACAACAGGTCGACCAGCACGTCGCCGGTGGCCTTGATCTCGCCGGTGTAGCCCATCTCGCGCAGCACGCGGGCGCTGGAGAAGCCACGGCCGTCGCGGAACTTGGGGAAGTCCACTTCGATCAGCTTGGTGCGATCGAGCACCGGGGCCAGACGACGCACGTCATCACCCGCTTCGATGCGGACCGAAGCGGCGTTGGTCTGGTCGAGAAAGGCGTCGAGCGACACCGCCGGTTCGTCCGGAACGGGGTCATCGCGAAACCGCAGTACGTCAGCCATAGATCGCCTCCTTGAAACCATCCATGCCGACGCGGCGGTAGGTATCGATGAACTTTTCGCCCGGTTCGCGGATCTCGCGATAGCGTTCGACCGCGCGTTCGAGCGCGTCGACCACGCCCGCTTCGTCGAAGCCAGGGCCGGTGATCTTGGCCTGGCTCGTGACCTCGTCACCCGAGCCGCCGAGCAGGAGCTGGTAGCTCTCGGTGCCCTTACGGTCGACGCCGAGGATGCCGATGTTGCCGGCGTGGTGGTGGCCGCAGGCGTTGATGCAGCCGGAGATCTTGATCTTGAGCTCGCCCACGTCCTGCTGGCGCGCCGGGTCGGCGAACCGTTCGGAGATCTTCTGCGCGACCGGGATCGAACGCGCGTTGGCGAGGCTGCAATAGTCGAGCCCCGGGCAGGCGATGATGTCGGTCACCAGGTCGAGGTTGGCTTCGCCCAGGCCCGCTTCGTGGAGCGCGGTCCACACAGCGTGCAGGTCCTGCTTGCGGACATGCGGCAGCACCAGGTTCTGCGCGTGCGTGGCGCGGATGTCGTCGAAGCTGTAGCGCTCGGCGAGATCGGCCACGAGGTCCATCTGGTCGGCCGAAATGTCGCCCGGGATCTCGCCGATCGGCTTGAGGCTGATGTTGACGATCGCATAGCCCGGCGCCTTGTGCGCGACGGTCTGGCGGTCGACCCACAGCGCGAAGTCGGGGTCCGAACGGTCGATCTCTTCCGACAGGCCGGTCTCGAACGCCGGAGGGGCGAAGTAGGCCGCGATGCGGTCATACTCGGCCTGCGGGAAATCGTTCTTGAGGGTCAGGAAGTGCTGGAACTCTTCCTCAACCTGACGGCGGAACTCTTCTTCGCCCAGCTCGTGGACGAGGATTTTCATCCGCTGCTTGTGGATGTTGTCGCGCCGGGCGTTGCGGTTCCAGGTGCGCAGGACCGCCTCCATGTAGGACATGATCTGTCCCGTCGGCAGGAACTCGCGGATCTTGTAGGCGATGAACGGCGTGCGGCCCATGCCGCCGCCGGCGTAAACCTCGAACCCGATCTCGCCGGCGTCGTTCTTGACGATGCGCAGCGCGAAGTCGTGCCAGCGCAGCGCCGCGCGGTCGATCGGCGAGGCGATCACGGCGATCTTGAACTTGCGGGGCAAGTAGCTGAATTCCGGCATGAAGTTGGTCATCTGCCGGATCATCTCGGCCCACGGACGCGGGTCGAGGATCTCGTCAGCCGCGGCGCCGGCATACTGGTCGGCCGAGACGTTGCGGATGGACTCGCCGCTGGTCTGGATAGCGTGCATCTCGACATCGGCGAGCTCGCCCAGCAGGTCGGCCGCTTCTTCCAGCTTGATCCAGTTGTACTGGATGTTCTGTCGCGTGGTGAAGTGTCCGTACCCACGGTCATAGACGCGGGCGATGTGCGCCAGCTTGCGCATCTGTTCGCCGTTGAACGTGCCATAGGGGATGGCGACGCGCAGCATGTAGGCATGGAGCTGCAGGTACAGGCCGTTCTTCAGCCGCAGGGGCTTGAACTGGTCGTCGGTCAGCTTGCCTTCGATGCGGCGGCGAGCCTGGTCGCGGAATTCCTCGACACGGGCCTGGACCATCGCGCGGTCGTATTGGTCGTATTTGTACATCAGATCACCCAGGTGCCGGCATTGGGGTCGGCGGGCTTGAGGGTCAGGTCAGGGCGCACGGTCGGGCCATAGGCGCGGACACGGTCCTTGATGTGGGCGGGGCGAGGATGGCCCTTGGCGTCGAGCTCGGCATCGAGCGCATAGCCGCCGTTGACGCGGCAGGCGGCGTCTTCCTGCTTGAGGATCGTGTCCCCCTGCTCGCCGACGTCGACCGCGTCTTCGACATGGAACGACCATCCCTGGCCATCCCACCAGATGACCCGGCCGTTCTTCAAATCATTCCCCGTAAGTATCTTCACGAATGCGCCTCCAGCGCGAATTGGGTGACGACCGCGTCGGTGCGGGCGGTGACATCACCGATGATGATGAGGGCAGGGCTCTTGACCCGTTCGCGCTCGACGAGATCGGGCAGGGCAGCCAGCGGACCGCGGACGACACGCATCGAAGGACGCGCAGCGTTTTCGATGACCGCCAGCGGCGTTTCGGGTGAGAGGCCATCGGCCATCAGCTTCTCGGCGATCTGCGGGGCGGTCTTCACGCCCATGTAGATCACCAAGGTTCGGCCCTTGCCGGCGAGACCGGCCCAGTTCTGCTCGGTCAGGCCTTTGCACTGGCCGGCGACGAAGCTGACGATGCTCGCCCCTTCGCGGTGGGTCAGCGGGATCTGCGCAGCAGCAGCGGCGCCCAGGGCCGAGGTGACACCGGGGACGACTTCGACCGGAACGCCAGCGGCATGGCAGGCTTCGGCTTCTTCACCCCCGCGTCCGAACACGAACGGATCGCCGCCCTTGAGACGCACGACATCGCGACCGGCGAGCGCCTCGCGAACCAGCAAAGCGTTGATCTCTTCCTGCGGCAGGGTGTGACGAGCGCGGCTCTTGGCGACCGAAACCAGCTTGGCGTCCGGCCGTGCCATCGCCAGCACGGCAGGCTCGATCAGCCCGTCATGCACGACGATTTTCGCCGCGCCCAACAGGCGCGCGGCGCGCAGCGTCAGGAGGTCCGGATCGCCCGGGCCAGCTCCGACAAGGTAGACTGTGCCTATCCTGCTCATGGCGCGGATGTGGCGGTGAGGCCTGTTTCTTGCCAGCCATATTGGATTGGGCAGGGGCTAGGAGAGCTTTAGCCTGCGTTGCGCTCCCACTTGCGGGAGGGCACCGGTAGTCTCCCCTCCCGCTTGCGGGAGGGGCCGGGGGTGGGCCAGTCAGGCGGGCGCTGCGCCATGCCCGCACACACCCACCCCTAACCCCTCCCGCAAGCGGGAGGGGGATCGAAGTCAGAAAGTCGCCGTCAGCGCGGTGGCGATGTAATGCGTGTCGCCAGTCTGCGGGGCGTTGGGCGCAGTCTTGAGGAATTCGCCCTTGGCGAGCCACACCGCGTTGACCTCGGCCTTAAGGAAGCTCGGCATCAGCCAATAGCGCACGCGTCCTTCCACCTGGTGCCCGGCGAAATTGCCCGACTGGCCGGTAATGTCCCGCACGCCCGTGGTCGAAAAGCTGTCGGTGCGCGAAGCGAGCCACATCGGGCGATAGACAGCGAAGGCATCCCACCTAGGATCGGGCGCGACTTCTGCGCGCAGGCCGGGCGTGCTGATGTTGGCGCGGCCGATGGCGTTGTAGATGCCCGCGGGAGCGAGGTCGGCGCGGCGCATGCCGAACAGGGTGTCGAACCGGCCGTACTTGGCGCCCGTTCCGTCGCCGCTGGCGCGGTCGTACTCCACCGAAAGGCGGAACTTGGCCGGGCCGGGGAAAGTGTAGCCGGCATCGGCATGGATGAACCATGCGCTCACGTCGAGCACCGCTGAGTTCGCTGCGGTTGAGGCGCGAATGGTGCCGGTCTGGTAGATACCCTCGATCTCGAAATCGAACTTCCCGACCTTGGGGTCGCGGATCAGCCGGGCGCTGAAGGTGTCGAGGTCGCGGTTGCGTGTCGGGTGATCGAGCCAATCGCGCTCATGCAAGCCGAAGTAGCCGACTTCGGCGGTGGCACCGGCTATCGTCTTGGGTCGGGCGATGAGGCCGCCCCAAAGCTGCAGGTCGAAGCTCTCGCGGTCCCACTCGGTCTTGGCATCCAGCACCGAGGGCAGGTCGTCAGGCAGCCTGATCTGCGGCAGGACGTAGATCGCGGTCGCCGTCACGCCGCCCTTGGTTTTCAGGTCGGCGCGCAGGCCGGTGTAGCCGTTGGTGGTGTTGCGATAGTCGTCAGCCGCGACCAGGCGGCGCGAGCCGAGGTTGAGAGTGAACCGGCCGGCCTGCAGGGTGGCCTTGCTGCCATCGCCCAAGGCATTGTCGATATCGGCGGCAAGGTAGGCCTGGACCAGCTCGAAGGTGTTGACTTCGTTGGCGCTGATCGCGCTGCCGGGCTTCTCCAGCCAGGCGCGGCTATCGTACATCTCGCCGCCGATGCGGACCACGCCGGTATCGTATTCGGCAAACACCGTCGTGCGCAGGTCGAGCTGTTCGTCTTCGTCACGCAGACCCGCGCGGGGCTGGCCGTCGAGCGCCTCGTAGCGCAGGCGCATGCTTCCAGAGAGCTTGAAGTTGTCGGGGTTGCCGATAGCCGATTGCAGCGTGGGGGTTTCGGCGCGCGCAACAGCCGGCACAGCACCGGCCAGCAAGACGATACCAACGGCGAACCTCATGGAAAACCCTTCGAAACGATGGAGCAGTCGGTTCGGCTCCATTCGAATGGTCGCCGTTACATGCGTGGCTCTATCGCGGATGGGATCGTTGGAGGAAAGGCCAGATATCTCCCTACCCTCCGTTCGTCCTGAGCTTGTCGAAGGACGCGGGCGCGGCGCTGAGGTGGTTCGACAAGCTCACCACGAACGGCATGGGGGTAAGTGGAAAGTCCGTTCGTTCTGAGCTCGTCGAAGGACCTTAGCGTTACGTCTCAGTTCTTATCTGGAGTTTCGCCCGGCTTCGTCTCTCGCAACACCGCGATAAGCTCCTTGAGGGCCTCGGTCTGTTCAAGCTGGACCTGACGCGTGGTGCGATTGGGAACGGGCACGTTGTTGTCGCGGAACGAACGCCAGACGCGCTTGAGGACGTCCGAACGGACGTTGGCCAGGCCATCCTCCGGATCGTTGATCCAGATGCGGATCTCGTAGAACACGCCGTCTTCGGTGAGCTGGGTGATCCAGGCCGCGGGCGGGGGCAGGTTGAGGACGCGCGGCGAGGCCTTGGCTGCCTCGATCATCAGCGTTTCCGCCAGGTCGAGGTCGGCGGAGTGGTCGACCACCATCTGCAGCCGGACCCGGACATTGCGCGAGCTGTAGGACCAGTTCTCGACCTGATTGATCATCAGGTTTTCGTTCGGGATCAGGTATTCCTTCATGTCGCGGGTGGTGACCGAAACCGCGCGCAACCCGATCTTCTTCACCTGGCCGACGGTGTTGGAGATGCCGTCGTTGACCGCGATCACGTCGCCCGGCTTTATCGAGCGGTCCATCAGCAGGATGATCCCGGCGAGCAGGTTGCCGAAGGTCTTCTGCAGGCCGAAGCCGATGGCGAGGCCGAAGGCACCTGAGAACACCGTCAGGGCGGTCAGGTCGATGCCGAGCATGTCGATCCCGATGAAGATGGCAATGAGCCAGATCAGGATCGAAAGCAGCTTTTCGCCAAGCAGTCGGCGGGCTGGATCGAGACCCGTCAGTCGAGCGAATAACCGGTGCGCGACCTTGCTGCCGATGCGAGCGAACAAGTAGAGCCCGACAATTACGGCCAGGACGACGATCGCGCCCCATACGGAAATGCGCGTCGATCCGAGCGCAAAGCCAAACGAGTCGAGCCACTCGATGACTGTGCCGGCGGTCACGCTCTTCTCGGTGACGACGTTCTTGAGCGCGTCGGCACCCTCGATATTGCCTGCTGCCTTGGATACGGCGGTCGCTGTGGCTTCCGGCGAGGGTGACGCGGCTGGAAGCAAGACCGAAGCCATCAGGCCGATGCCAAGGCCTCTAGGCCGCGTGCGAGATCGCGCATCAGGTCCTCCGGGTCTTCCAGCCCAATCGAAAGTCTAATTCCCAGGCGGTCTTCCGGGTTCCAGCCGGCCGGCGGCCAGGAAGTCGCGCTGCGGGCGCGGGCGGGGTCGAAGGGGATCACCAGGCTCTCGTATCCGCCCCAGCTGTAGCCGATGCCGAACAGCTCGAGCGCGTCGATAAAGCGGGCGCGTCCGGCTGGATCGCTGCCGGCGAGGACGAAGCTGAACAGCCCGCAGCCGCCGGTGAAGTCGCGCTGCCAACGGTCGTGGCCGGGAGCACCCGGCAGCATCGGGCACAGCACCTGGGCGACCTCTGGCCGGCTGGTGAGCCATTGGGCGATGGCGAAGGCGCTGGCCGTTTCGCGCTCCAGGCGCACTCCGAGTGTCCGCAGGCCTCTAAGGGCGAGGGCAGCGTCATCAGGGGAGACGACCAGTCCAAGCGCTTGGCTCTTGATCCGCAGCCTGGTGTAGAGCGCTTCGCCGGCAGAGGCGCAGCCCATCATAAGGTCCGAATGTCCGCCGACATGCTTGGTCAGCGACATCAACGAGATATCGCACCCGTGGGATAGCGCCGGGAAGCCGAGTGCGGTGGCCCAGGTGTTGTCGAGAATGCTGATCGCGCCCTTTTCCCGCGCGATCGCCGCCAGCGCGGGGATGTCGCCGACTTCCATCGACAGGCTGCCAGGGCTTTCGAGCAGCACGGCCCGGGTCCGTTCGGTGAAGAGAGCGGCGAACCCCTCGGTGTCGAGCGGATCGAAGAAGCGCGTCTCGATGCCCAACGGGGCGAGCAGTGACTTCGCCATGACCCGGCTGGGTTCGTAGGCGTTGTCGGTCATCAGCACCGTGTCGCCGCTCTCGAGCACCGACAGCAGCACGCCAGAGATCGCCGCTACCCCGCTGGGATAGAGCACTGTCCCTGCAGCGCCCGGTTCAAGCTCCGTCAGCGCCTCAGCCAGCGCCCATTGCGTCGGCGAGCCCCGGCGGCCGTAGTAGAAATGCCCGTCCTCGTTCGGTCGGCCGCGCGCAAGGTCGGCGCTGTCAGCGTAGAGGTGGGTGCTGCCGCGCCAGACTGGCGGATTGACCACCGAACCGGTCCACTCGGGCCGCCTACCGGCCTCGACGATGCGTGTGGCGGGCTTGTGCTGATCGTCGTCTGGCGGGCTCAAGCGGCCGTTCCCGTCGCCTTGGGCGTGTTCGGGTCGGCGCCCCATTCGCTCCAGCTGCCATCGTAGAGCGCGATGTCGCCCTTGCCGAGCAGGTGCATGGCGAACAGCAGGACAGCAGCTGTGACGCCACTGCCGCAGGTGGTCACGACCGGTTGTTCGAGGTCGATGTGCGCTTCCTTGAAGGCAGCGCGCAGGCCGGCCTCGTCGCGGAAAGTGCCGTCGGGCTTGAGCAGGCGGCCGAAGGGCAGGTTCTGCGATCCGGGGATATGGCCGCTGGGCATGCCTGGCCTGATCTCCGGCTCGGCCCCGGTGAAGCGGCCCGCGCCGCGGGCGTCGAGCACTTGCTCGGTCGCGGACTGCAAGTTGGCGAGCATCTCTGCCTTGCTGCGCACGGCGACGGACCCGGTCGCCGGGGTTACTCCGCCAGCGCCGGCTTGCACTCGCCCGCTCTCCAGCGGCCGCGTTTCGCTGCGCCATTTGCCGAGGCCGCCGTCGAGAATCGCGACTTGACTGAAACCATGCAGGCGGAAGATGAACCACGCGCGGGCCGAGGTTTTCACCGCGCTGTCGTCGTAGATCACGACCTGGTCACCGTCGCTGACGCCGATCTCGGCCATGCGCTCAGCGAATTGCTGCGCGTTCGGCAAGGCCGCCGGGACCGGGCTCGACTGATCCTTGAACGTATCAAGGTCGAGGAAGCGCGCCCCGGGAATATGGGTTGCTTCGAATTCGGCCGCCGCGTTCCGCTCGGCGTCGGGCAGGTGAGCGGATGCATCGATCACCACCAGGCCCGGCTCGCCAAGCCGCTCCGCCAACCAGGCGGTGGAGACAAGGTCCTTCATACCGCGTGGTTAGCCGGTTCGGCTATTTCAGTAAATGTGGCGTTAGGTTCTAAGCAAATGCCCGCTGGGTCAGATGCGGATAGATCCGCGGACCGAGGTCGAGGCGGAAGGGCTGCAGGGCCGAGCCTTCGCCCGGCTGCCCGACCACGAAAGTCCGCACCACGGGCCGTGCGCCTTCGGCCTCCACCCGGAAGCGGGCGAGCGGCAGGAGCAGGGCGGTCTTGCCCTGGCGGATCGGCACGATCTGCGAGAACGGCACCCGAAAAGCGCCCGAGATCACCTTGCTTTCGCCCGGTTCCAGCCTCTCGATGGACTGCGATGGCGCCGAGCCCTGGCCGGGACCCGCAAGCTGTTCCTCGCGGCTCATGGAGGCGTGGGCCGAGATCATGTCCGCGCCGATCTTGAGGCCCGTGATCGGCGAGGTCCCGCGATTGGAAACCTCCAGCCGATAGTCGAGCGTCGCGTTCATCAGCGTGAGGCTGAGGCGCAGCGGTTCGAGCGCCACTTGCAGCGGCTCGGTTGATGCGGCGACGGGCTGCGGCTGCGGCGGTGCTATCGGAACCAGCGACTCGGGCAGCGGTTGCGGCGCGGGAACGGGCGGCAGATCGACTTTCGGCCGTTCCAGTTGCGGCACTTCCAGCGGAATTCCTGCAAGCGGCCGCCGTCTCCACCAGACCAGCGCCGCCAGTCCGAGCGCTCCGAGCAGCAAGATGCCTCCGAGGACCCACGGCCAGACCGGTGCGCCTTGATCACGGTCGCCGAAGTCCCGGATAGGAACCGGGGCTCTAGCGGTGGGCTGCGGATTGGGGGTTGGAGCGACAACACCTGCTTCAGGCTCGCCCGCCACTGCCGGCTGGCCGAACCCGGTGACGGGCGCAGCCCCCGCGGGTGCGGCCGCTTGCGGCGCTTGCCTCAGCGGCCGAGGCGCGGCCGTCTGCCTGGCAAATGGGGGCGGGGTTACCTGTGGTGCCGGACTCACTTCGGCAGGGCGAACCTGCGTCGGCGCAGGCGTAGGAGTGGCCAGCGGACCGCGCGATTCCGGCACGTCGGGGACGACCGGCCCCTGGCGCTGCGGTGTCGATTGCTGCTCCGAAGCAGAAGGCGGCAAGCGGAAATCCGCGACGCTGGCTGCAGCAGGCGCAGCCGCCAACAGCGCAAGCGCGCACACGCCGGCAATGCGGCAGGTTATCTCTGACTTAGGAATTTTGAACGTCCGACCCATCTCTGACAGCCGAATGGTAAGGCAGGCGCTGAATAGTCCGTGAACCGCTCAACGCAAAGCGCCGCCTTGTGCACGGCGTCCGATAGAGGCAAGAGCGCGACCGATGAGTGACACTTCCTCGAACGCGCCGCGCCATCTTGGCCAGCAGAGCGCCATGCCCGCCTCCCCGGAAGAGGCCGTGCTCGACTATGTGCCCAATCCGCGTGTCGGCAGCCTCTACCTGGTGCGTTTCTCCGCTCCGGAGTTCACCTCGCTGTGTCCCGTCACCGGGCAGCCTGATTTTGCCCACCTCGTCATCGACTACGCGCCGGGCGCCACGATCGTCGAATCCAAGAGCCTCAAGTTGTTCCTGTCCTCGTTCCGCAATCACGGTGCGTTCCACGAGGACGTGACGGTCGGCATCGGTCAGCGCCTGTTCGACGAGATGGCCCCGCAATGGCTGCGCATCGGCGGCTACTGGTATCCGCGCGGTGGCATTCCGATCGACGTTTTCTGGCAAAGCGGTTCGTCGCCCGCAGGGCTCTGGGTACCCGATCAGGGCGTTTCGGGATATCGCGGACGAGGGTGAGTTGCTACCGCACCAGGCGTTTGACTAATCCAAGCTGGCGAAACACGCCGCTTCATGGGGGTAAACGATGCGCATAGTAATGATCGGAAGCGGTTACGTTGGCCTTGTCTCCGGTGCCTGCCTCGCCGATTTCGGCCATCAGGTCTGTTGCGTCGACAAGGACGCCAGCAAGATCGAAGCGCTGCACAACGGCCGCATTCCGATTTTCGAGCCTGGCCTCGATGAACTGGTGGCGAAGAACGTGGCGGCCGGACAGCTCGAGTTTTCGCTCGATCTTATCGAAGCCCTGCCGAATGCCGACGCGGTGTTCATCGCGGTGGGTACGCCCTCGCGGCGCGGCGACGGTCACGCCGACCTCAGCTACGTCTATGCCGCGGCGCGCGAGATGGCCCCGCATCTCGATCCCGGCACGGTGGTTGTCACCAAGTCGACCGTCCCCGTCGGCACCGGTGACGAGGTCGAGCGCATCATTCGCGAGCAATGCCCGGACCTGACATTCTCTGTCGCGTCCAATCCGGAATTCCTGCGCGAAGGCGCGGCGATCGAAGACTTCAAGCGCCCCGACCGCGTGGTCATCGGCGTCAACGACGATCACGCCGCGAACGTGCTGCGGGAAATCTATCGTCCGCTGCTCGGCAACGAGACGCGGCTGCTGGTGATGACGCGGCGCGCGGCCGAGTTGACGAAGTATGCCGCCAACGCGTTCCTCGCGACCAAGATCAGCTTCATCAACGAGATCGCCGACTTGTGCGAGCGGGTCGGCGCCGACGTGCAGAACGTGGCCAAGGGCATCGGTCTCGACACCCGCATCGGCGCGCGCTTTCTCCAGCCCGGGCCGGGCTATGGCGGCTCGTGCTTTCCCAAGGACACGCTGGCGCTGCTCAAGACCGCGCAGGACTACGAGGCACCGCTGCGTATCGTCGAGGCGGTCGTCACCTCCAACGACAACCGCAAGCGCTCGATGGGCCGCAAGGTGATCCACGCGCTCGACGGCCCGCCCCAAGGCAAGACGGTGGCGTTGCTCGGACTGACCTTCAAGGCCAACACCGACGACATGCGCGATTCGCCCTCGTTGGCGATCGTACGGGCGCTGCAGGATGCCGGAGTCACGGTCCGCGCCTTCGATCCCGAAGGGATGGAGCAAGCGGCCAAGGTGCTCGACGACGTCACGTATTGCGATGACGCCTATGATGCCATGGAGGGCGCCGACGCGGCGGTCATCGTGACCGAATGGGATGCGTTCCGCGCGCTCGACTTCCAACGGGCCGGGACGGTGCTCCGGAACAGCTTGCTCGTCGACCTGCGCAATCTCTACGATCGCGCGGACATCGAACGTCATGGCTTCCGTTATGTGGCGGTTGGACGCTAGGGGAGTAAATCGAGTCCCCTAATTCCCAGGCTTATGTCAATGAAAACACAGGTTTGCATCATCGGCGCCGGTCCAGCGGGATTGCTGCTCGGCCATCTCTTGCGGTCGGAAGGCGTCGACTGCGTCGTGCTCGAACGGCGGACGCCGGACTATGTCCTGTCGCGCATCCGGGCAGGTGTTCTCGAACAGATCACCGTCTCGCTGATGGAGCGGCTCGGCCTTGACCAGCGGTTGAAGGCCGAAGGGTTGCCCCACGATGGCTTCAACCTGGCCGACGGCGAACGTCTGATCCGCATCGACATTGCCGAACTGACCGGAAAGCACGTCGTCGTCTACGGCCAGACCGAGCTTACTCGCGACCTGATGGATGCGCGCGAAGAGCGCGGGCTCGAAGTGATCTACGGAGCCGAGGACGTGGCGTTGCACGATGTCGAAGGTGACGCGCCGTTCGTGACGTTCACCAAGGACGGCCAGCAGCACCGGGTCGACGCGCGTTTCATCGCAGGGTGCGACGGCTACCATGGCCCGAGCCGGCAAGCAGTGGTCAGCAAGGGCACAGAGTACGAGCGTGAATATCCGTTCGGCTGGCTCGGCATCCTGGCCGATGTTCCGCCGTGCAATCACGAGCTGATCTACGCCAACCACGAACGTGGTTTCGCACTCGCCTCGATGCGTAGCGAAACGCGCAGCCGATATTACGTCGACGTACCGATCACCGACAAAGTCGAGAACTGGCCCGACGAGCGCGTGTGGGACGAACTGGCGATCCGCCTCGGACCGCAGGCTGCTGCGCACATGGTGCGGGGGCCGTCGCTGGAGAAGTCGATCGCACCGCTGCGCAGCTTCGTGTTCGCCCCGATGCGGCATGGCAGCCTGCTGCTGTGCGGCGACTCCGCGCACATCGTGCCGCCGACCGGGGCCAAAGGTCTCAACCTGGCGGCGAGCGATGTGCATTATGCGGCAGCGGCGCTCACCGCGTTCTTCAAGGCGGGCGATAACGACGCGGTGGCGGGCTATTCGGACAAAGCGCTGTCGCGTGTTTGGAAGGCCGAACGGTTCAGCTGGTCACTCACCCGGCTGATGCACCGCTTCCCGGATGACGGACCGTTTGAGCGGGCCATGCAGGTTGCTGAGCTCGACTACATCTCCGGCAGCCGCGCCGCGCAGACGAGCATTGCCGAGAACTACGTGGGGCTTCCCGTCTAAGATCGTCCCCACCCCCCGAAGGTCGCAATTCCCAGGGCAAATGGGGTAGGGGCTGGCCGCACTGGTGGCGCGGTCCAACTCGCGCTAAGTACCTGCAAGCCAAGGGGTAGGCAGGGGGTTTGGTCATGAGGAAGCGTTTTCTTCGGCTTGCAGGTGTTGCGTCGGTGGCGGGTCTGGCCATCGCGGTAGCGGTCCCGGCGATCTCGCAGGGCGGCTCGGGGCCGCCAGCGCGCTATACCATCGATGCCGGCACGATCTCGGGCATGGGCGCAATGGGCGCCAATGGCGGCGGTGGGCTGAATTCGGCCATGGCGATGATGCGTGGCGGCGGAAATCAGGTCGCGCATGAGCTCAGGCTGCGGCTGGGTTCGAGCCAGGCTCCGACCGGCGATCCCAAGGCCGACCACTTCATTCCGCAGGGCGTGCGCATGGGCGCTTCGCTGCCGCTGGTGACGCCGCGCCAGGTGGCTGGCACGCAAGAATACACACCGAGTCAGATGCCGACCGGGCGGCTACTGCTGTTCTGGGGCTGCGGCGAGCACGCCGGGCCTGGCCAGCCGGTGGTGATCGATTTCTCGAAGCTGGCACGGGGACAGGTCCCGCCGGGGCTCTACGCCCAATCGCTCAACCTGCCCGAAGACTGGTCGATCACCTCGGCCAACAGCAAGACTTTCGGCGAGTGGCCAAACGAGCGCGATCCCAAGCCGGTGCCGGGCAATGCCTCGCTGCTCGGCAACCACCGTATCGCCAGCACTTATGCGCCCGAGATATCGTTCGATCTCGCCAACGACTTCATGTCCGCCCTGCGTCCCGCAACGGCCGACGCGGCCAGCGGAGCGGTGAACTTGAGCTGGAACTCGGTGCCGACGGCCACCGGGTACTACGCCTGGGTCATGGCGATGAACCCCGACGAGAGCGGCCAGCCGCGCGACATGGTCTGGTGGACCTCGTCGTCAACCCAGCAGTTCGGTGGCCCGATGTGGGACTGGATCTCGCCGAGCACGGTGCAGAAGCTCATTACCGCCAAGACGGTCATGCCGCCGAGCCAGACGAGCTGTGCGATTCCCGCCGAGGTGCGCCAGCAGGGCGGGCAGTTCATGATGACCAACCTCTATGCCTACGGGCCTGAGGCGGACTTCTCCTACCCTGCGCGGCCGGCCAACGCGGCCCGCGGTTGGCAGCCCGACTGGATCGCCCGCGTTCGCTTCCGCGCCAACGCCATGGTCATGCACGGCATGCCGGGCATGGGCGACTTCGATGCTTCGTCGGCGGCGGAAGAGGAGCGGCCGGAGCAACAGCAGAGCCAGGAGTTGCCGCGCTGCAAGGGACTGTCGGGTATAGCCAAGCGCGCGGCGGGGCTTTGTCAGTAGAGGGCTGCTGCGTACAGAAGTGCGCTCAAGCGGCATACGATGCCGGCAACTTGAAGGGCAACTGCAATGGCATGCATTTTTGCCGGCCAGGAGTGGCCAGAGGGATCAGAACTCTGTCTCGAGGGCCATGTTTACGTCTGCTCTCACGATGAGTGGCAAAAAACAGCTCAGGAATGCCGGAAAAGCCATGACCACATCATCAGCGTGCCCGAGAGCTCTTAGGGGGGTGAATTGTCGAGCTGCCAGGCTTGCGACTGGTCTCGATTCGCCATCAGGGAACACCTAAGATCCTGAAATCTGGTGCCGGCTACAGGATTCGAACCCGTGGCCCCCTGATTACAAAACTGACCCAGACACTGTTTTTATTGGATAATTTCGTAAACCGCCGCTCTAACCGCCCCGGACTCCCCCTCGACGGTCCCTATGCTTGTAAACCAAATTGAGGCTGTTTTCGTGGCTTCGAGTTTCGTCGGACGGGTGCTTCAGTCTTC
This sequence comes from Altererythrobacter sp. Root672, assembly GCF_001427865.1. Taxonomy (NCBI): domain Bacteria; kingdom Pseudomonadati; phylum Pseudomonadota; class Alphaproteobacteria; order Sphingomonadales; family Erythrobacteraceae; genus Altererythrobacter; species Altererythrobacter sp. Root672. Next base: position 1,996,690 of record NZ_LMHH01000001.1, on the reverse strand, counting down.
GTCAGGCGGGTGCAATTGCCCCCGTTCGATTGCTTTGATGCAAAGCCTCTTAGAGATGTTCTTCCACTTACGTTCCTCGAACGACGTGTAATCGACTAAGGCGTGAGCGGGATTTGCTGGTTGGCCTGCTGTGGCAATCAAAGGGTCTGACAAACAGATCAGACTTTCCTCCAAGAACTCCTCGACCGAGACGCCGAAGACCGCTGCTGAGAGGTTGCCCGACGATGAGTACAATGCATGTGATGCATTGGCCGAGGTTAAGGCCGCCCGATCTACGGACATTTTGCCGTGGTCGCTCGGTTGCGGCCGAAACCTGTCGGACGCTGGCCGACCGTCTTTGAAATTGCTGGGATGAATCTGACGGAAGAGGACCTCATTTGGATCAGTCAATTGCTCAGCCATTAGCGGACAACCTACGACGGAACTCCTCAATCACGTCATCCACCCCTCCAAAGGAGGTGGGCTCCATTTCTCCCGATCCGGAAACTTCTATGCCGTACATTTCCGGCTTGCCGACGCGGTCGAACTCAACTGAATATTCCCAACCTTTCAGGAGGAAGTCGACCAGTACGCCACCCACTTCGGTAGGGAAGATATGCATGTCGACGCCGGAAGTGCGGGTCGCCACGACGAAATCTAGTGCTCTTGCGAGAGCGGCTCGGCCAAGGGCTAGGCCCGCTCCATCGTGCCAACCATCCTCAAGCCTCTGCAACTCTTCCAGGCGTGACTTAGCATCTGCCACCACGGTCCCGTTTGGATCCGAAATTGTGGCTACGTCAAAGACATCGACGACTGATCTTAGTTTGTCGTTTTGGTCGAGCTCAACCAGCAGTTCAAACTGGACTTCGGAGTTCAGCGCCTCCGCAAACTCCTCGTAAAGTTGTAGCCTGTCGACGGGAATCGATATGGTCCCGTACTGTTCTGTTTGAACTCGGATAGAGCATTGGCCGTTAGGGTCGCTCGGGGAGTCATTTCCCACCAGCTCGCCCGTGCCTTCAATCCGAGTTTGGTAGGTTTCTCGGCCACCCATTATCAGTTGCTTGCGACGATGCATGTCGAGCCAGACAACCTTCCCGGATTCGTCCCGGGCGGCCAACTCAATTTTCTCACCTTCCTTCAGCGCTGCACCAAAGCGGTTCAACGCTCGGAGTTTCTCGGAGTTAAGATGTGGGGTCTCAGTCTCGCCACCGTCAAACAGCACAACCACGTTGGCATATGCTGCCTCAACGATGTCATCGAATTCATCTGCGATCTCGAACAGGAGCGCTTGTGGATCACTCCGCTTCCATTCGAGCTTGGGTATCGCGCTGCCGTCCTCAATTGCAAACAGTGACAGCACCAGCTCCTTGTCGAAGTTTCTGGGGAGTTTTTGTCGATCCGGATGCCGAGCTCGCCACTCGTCTTTGGCAAATGACAGGAGCAGATCTCGAAATGCAGGCAAATCTGGTAAAGCTTCGACCGGAATGCGGTTATTGCTGAACCTTTTCCCGAAGTAGTGAAGGCTAAATACTCGCGCGTCGTCTTCCATCGGGATCCTCACCATTCCCTCAAGTATCGAGCGGAACCGCAAACGCAATAGCGTTTACGAAGCTCTCAGTCAGTGTCCAAACTTCCAAAGGGCATGACCTGATGGCGAGTGCACCCGTTCAAAGCCACCTTTGAAGAGCTTCCGTTCGGCAGCGGTCCAATGCGCGAATTCCCCCTCAATCGTAATAGGAGGCTCACATGCCCACCCCTCTGAAATTTCCACCAACTGTGGAGATCAAGCGCTCCATAGCCGCCGCCATGAACGCAGGTATCGAGATCCAATCCATCGAGATTCATCCTCGAAAGATCACAATCCACGCGAGATCCTCAGGCGACGATAATTCGCCTAAACTAAGTCCCTACGAACTTTGGAAGTTGAGCGAGGGGCGGCAAACGTCGCGACTGAAACGGTCTGAGAGAGAATCTGGTGCTCTTGACGACAAAACAAGGGGTTAGCGTTCTGCAGGGTAAACAATCGCGAAAATCGGCTTTTTTGCTGTAAACCCGATTCTACGTGCAGATGTGAGGAATCGACGCTAAGTCATTGAAAATGGTGCCGGCTACAGGATTCGAACCCGTGGCCCCCTGATTACAAATTCTAGACCCCGACGTTTTTCGCGTCCAATAGGTCCACGAAACCCTTGATTTCCGCCATTCCTATGTCCAATAAGGTCCACGATTTCCCATAGTATGCCGCTCCAGGCGATACCTTAGGTAACGCAATTGGGCCGGTTGGGATGTGCTTAGGTAACGGACAAGGTGGTCGAATGGCGGGCCTTACGGACTCGAAGATTGCGGGCTTGAAAGCCCCCGCAAAAGGACAGGCTGAATACGCCGACGGCGACGTGCCTGGCCTTCGTGTGAGGGTTGGAGCGAGCGGCACCAAGACCTTCATCCTGCGCAAGCGGGTGGCCGGCAAGCCGGTCAACATCACACTCGGCCGTTACCAGCCGCCGCGTTTCGGTCTCAAAGCAGCTCGAGCCAAGGCTCGGACACTTATCTCGGACATAGAGAACGGGGCCAACCCCGTCGCCCGTGTTATCGAGGAACGGAAAGCTTCCGCGAGCGCGGGGACAGTGCGTGCCCTGTGGGAGGACTACAAGCGCACGGAAGTCGAAACGAAGCGATCGAAGGTGGAGATCGTCCGGGTGTTCGACACCTATGTTCTGCCAAAGCTCGGGGATCGCATGGCGGACGCCGTGACGCGTGGCGACGTCACCCGCTTCATTGACGAGATCGCTCAGGGTGGGGCGCGGCCAACTCCGATCATGGCCCGTAACGTCTTCGCACAACTGTCGGCCTTCTATGGCTGGGCCATGCCGCGGCTAGACCGCCTTCCTTCCAATCCTTGCCGTGACGCCCGGAAGCCTCCGAAGGCTGACGCACGCGATCGAACCTTGGACGATGTGGAACTGCGCGCTCTGTGGCAGTCCGCGGACCTTGAACCTCATCCGTGGCGAAGCGCGATCAAGCTGGCGATCCTTACTGGTGCCCGGCGAGACGAGGTGTTCAATGCCGATCGCGCTGAGTTTGATCGCGAGGGGAAATTGTGGACCATCGCCGCTGCTCGCACGAAGAACGGCGCCGCACACCTCATTCCCCTAAGTGAGCAGGTGCTCGCGGTGCTTGCCACCGTTCCCGAGTTTGCCAACGCCCCGAAGTTGTTCCCATCCCGATCGGATCCCGAAAAAGGACCGAGCGGCTTTTCCAAGGTCATGAAGCGCATCACCGCCAACGTCGAGGCGTTGGTGGGTCGGCCTGTCGCTCCTTGGGTGCTCCATGATGTGCGGCGAACGGTAGCGACCGGAATGCAGCGGCTGGGCGTGAGGCTAGAGGTGACCGAGGCTTGCCTTAACCACATCAGTGGCGCTCGTTCGGGCATCGTCGGTCTCTACCAGCGCTACGACTACCTCGCCGAGAAAGGTGAAGCGCTGGCGGCATGGGGCACAGATGTCGATCGAATTGTCTCTGGCACGCAAAGAACAATGGGACAAATTGTCCCCCTCAAGCGCGGCAAGTGAAACGCTTGGGCTCGAAAATTGCACTATCTGTCCAAATTTTCCTATCGGATTTGTGACGTTCCCGTAACGTCACATTTGTCCATTACGGGTTGGAGGGCTCCAGCGTAGTTCACCTACGTTCGCGGAGTCCGATACAGGGCCCATTTTTCCTGTCTTTTACTTCCCCATTGACCGGCGTAATTGAATAGCCCCTCACTTACTTTGAAGGGCTCAGTTGCGATGGCAATGCAAACCTCCGAGCGCCCCCGCCGCCTGCTACGCCTACGTGGCGTGCTTGATCGAACCGGCAAATCGCGATCCTCGGTCTATGCTGACAAGTCGTTTCCGAAGCCGATTAACATCGGTGATCGGGCGAAGGCTTGGATCGAGGACGAGGTCGACGATTGGATGGAGCGCCGCATCGCCGAACGTGATGCCGCCGCTTAAACAAACCCCCGGGCCGTAATCTCGGACCCGGGGGCTCGCAGCGGCATAACCCGCGGATGCAAGGGGGTTATGTCGCATTTCCCCGGGCCCCGCAATTGCGAGGCGAAAATGCAAGATCTCCACCCTCTGTTTGCCCTCCCGGACTCGCCCAAGCGCGATCAGGTGGTTCAATGGATCCGGTCCAGCCGCGACCCGAGCAAGCGCAAGAACTTCCTGCTCGCCGTGCACGAGTACGGCTTCATCCCCGATCACGAGATCGAGCTGCTGCTCCAGGCACTCATGCTGGAAACCGCGTGAGATGCTGTGGCTCCGCTTCTACCACTCGGCGATCCGGCACCCGAAGGTCGTGCAACTGTCCGATCGGGACTTCCGGATGTGGATCCAGTTGCTGGCGATCGCCGGCGAGAACGATGGTCACATCCCGCCTATCGACATACTTAAGGGGGTACTTAGTGGGCGGATAGATGCCCACTTAGCCAGCATCTATCGGCTGACCAAGCGGGGTCTTATCGACGAGCTGGAGAGCGGCTGGCGGCCCCACAATTGGGAAAAACACCAATACAAGTCAGACTGTTCGACCGATCGCTCGCGCAAGCATCGCGCTCAGCGCAACGGCTCGGCAACGTTGCATGCAACGCGGCCCGCAACGCTCCCTGCAACGCCCCCAGATACAGAACAGAGATATCCTTCTCCAGCTAACGCTGAAGAAGGCGCCGACGTGGTCGATCTCGACAAGGCCTTTTGGGATGGAGCGGTCGCTTTTTTCGGGCCGAGCAAGCGCGCGCTGATTGGCAGGATGGTCAAGGACTATGGCCGGCCGGCGGTGCTCAAGGCGATCACCGCGGCGCAGCTCGAGCACGCGGTCGATCCGGCGACCTACGTCCTCGGCGTGCTCAAGGCCGGCAACCGCGATGACCAGCCGGTGATCCTATGCTGATCGCCGACCAGCTCGCCGATCGCGGCATCCGCCTCACCGACTACGGGCAGGGCGAACACGCCAGCACCTGCCCGGCCTGTTCGGCCAAGCGCAAGAAACCCAAGGCGCGCTGTCTGTCGGTCAAGATCGACGCCGAGGGCTGGACTGCATTCTGCCACCACTGCGGACACAAGGACGGCCGACGCCATGTTGAACGAGAAGCATCAGCAATGGCTCGCCGCTCGTGGGCTGGATCCAGAACTGGCGATGCAATTCGGGCTGACCTCCCATCTGATCAAGGGCGGGCAGTGGCTGAGCGTGCCGTACCGGCTGGGCGGCAAGGTGGTGAATCACAAGCACCGCAATACCGAGCGCAAGGACCATCAGATGGACCCCGGCGCGCGGCTTGTGTTGTGGAACGCCGAAGCGCTGACGCGCCCGGAGGTCTTGTCCGGGCAAGAGTCGGTGGTGATCACGGAGGGCGAGTGGGACGCGCTGGCCGCGATTCAGGCGGGCTACCCGGCGACCGTGTCGGTCCCCAATGGCGCCCCGGCCGAGGCGAGCGATGACCCCGACGCCGCCAAACGCTACGATTGGGCTCGGACCCACCGGGCCGCGCTCTACGATGTGCAGGAGTTCATCCTCGCCTGCGACGCCGATGGGCCCGGCTACCTGCTGTTGCAGGACCTCGTGCGCCTGCTCGGGGCCGAGCGGTGCCGGCTGGTGCGCTATCCGGCCGGGTGCAAGGATCTCGGGGACGTGCTTGCCGTCGAAGGCGTGGCCGGTGTCACTCGTTGCCTCGATTGCGCCAACCCCTATCCGGTGCAGGGGCTCTATCGGCTGTCCGACTTTCCCGAGCGGGGCGAGGTGGTGTCGTACTCGACCGGGGTGGCCGGGCTCGACGATCTCATGCGGATCGTCCCCGGGACGCTCACTGTGCTGACCGGCTACGCCAACGCCGGCAAGTCGACGCTGATGACGCCGATCATCGCCCACGCGCTGCGACATCACTTCCCGGTCTGCGTCGCCTCGTTCGAGACCATGCCGAAGCCGGTCCTGCGCGATCACCTGCGTGCCGCGGTGCTTGGCTGCGGGATCCACGAGTTGGGCGGCAAATTCCTGGACGAGGTTGACGCGCTGCTCGAGGAGCGGCTGGTGATCGTCGCGCAGATGGTCGACGAGGAGGAGGAATTCACGCTCGAGCACTTCCTCGGCCTGTGCGAGATGGCGGTGCTGCAGTACGGCGTGCGCATGGTCGTTCTCGACCCGTGGAACGAGCTGGAACACCGCCGCCGCCCCGACGAGACCGAGACCGAATACATCGGCCGCGCCAACCGGGCGATCAAGCAATTCGCTCGGCGCTACGATGTCAGCTTCTGGGTGGTGGCGCACCCGACCAAGCCGCCGCCCGATCGGCAGAGCGGCCCGCCCGGGCTCTACGCGATCTCGGGCTCGGCGAATTGGGCGAACAAGGCCGACTACGGCCTGACCTACCATCGCGCGAATCCGGAAGAGAACGCGGCCGAGGTCATCGTGAGCAAGGTCCGCATGGGCATGCCGGGACGCCGCGGGCGCCTGAAATTGACCTTCGATCACCGCATCAGCGCCTTCCGGGTGCTGGGTCGCCTCGAGGCCGTCCGGTGATTACCGTCGCCGCGATCGGCCGCCTGATGCAGGCCCCCGAGCGGCGTGAGACCGCCAAGGGCTCGCCGATGGCAACGGTGCAGCTCGCGGTGAAGCCCAAGCCAGAGGGCGATGCGGTGCCGATCGACGTGATCGCGTTCGGCACCACCGCCAAGGCGCTGGTCGAGCACGAGCAGGGCGATCTGGTGCAGCTATTCGGCCGGCTCCAGTGGAACCAATACACCGACCGCTACGGTACCAGCCGGGCGAGCTGGGGCATTGTCGCCGACCAGCTCACGTCGGCGCGCACCGCCAGCTCTCGATCAGCCGAGCCACGCCGAAGAAATCAGCAATGGGCGCGATGACCGCGTCGATCAAAGGAGAGTGACATGGACGAACCCCACATCGAACGCCTTCGGCAAGAACGACAGGATTTGCGGGAGGAGGAGAACGCCGAGGGTCTAGAGGCAGGGAGGGAATGGGCCGGGTATGCCCACTATCGAGAGGTTGAAGCCATCGCGCTCATCGATTCCACTCATTGGGAAGGATGGTCCGACGCGCAAAAGGACCTTTACCGCACTCTAAAGCACGACGAGCCCGTGTGGGGCAGCGACATCTCCGAGATGGCTGAGGAGCTATTCGGGTGCCGGCGCCCAAAACTGTCGTGGTTACGCGGCTGGATGCAGGGCGTGGCCGAGGTGTTCGCACATGTCTGACTGCACAGCGAGGAGATAGACCATGGCCGAGAACAAGTGGCGCCAGTGCGAATACGATATCTGGTTGCATGAAACTATTGCTGGGCAAACCGACGATGCCGGCTGGGTGACAGTCAAAGGTCACGTGTTCGGGCTTCTGGCACTGCGCAAAGTGGAAGCCCGCCTCTGGTCGGTGGATCATCTGGCCACCGGCTGGCGTGTGGCCCAACTCGAAGGATTGCTGTCTGACGCGAAGCCAGTGGTCGAGCAATTGGAAGCTGAGTTTAATTGGGCATTCGATGATCCCAAGCAGGCGACGATTCAGTGCGATCCAGCGGGTGTGCGTCGGATCCTAGAAGGCGCGAGCGCCGGGGCAGTTCGGGCGCCGGGGGGGCGGGGCCCGCGCTCACAGGATGGGCCCGCCGCACCGCCCTAGTTGTTACCGAGGGATTTTTTTGACCCCCGCGAGATCGGAAAAGGTTTGGGCTAAACCGCTGATTTTCGTCGCAGCACATGCGCGCGGAATTTCACCAAATCGGCGCCCCAGCCGCGGGCTTCCCCGCCTCACTGCGCTTTGCTAGACTGGCACCGGGCCTGATCCCGGAGCGATCCCGATGCGAAGCGGCGCCAAGTACAAACCAACAGAGCAAGACAGGCGGCAGGTCAGACTGATGGCCGGCTTCGGCCAGTCGATTGAGCAGATCAGCCTGCTCCTCAATGTGTCTCCCCCGACCCTACGCCGCTATTTCCGACACGAACTTCGAGTTGGCGAGCTGGAAGCCGATGTTCGGGTGATCCATTCGGTGTACCGCGCCGCGACCCGCGCCGATCGTCCGGATATGCGCGCTGCGGCGCTATGGCTGTCCCGCCGCCCGGAATGGCAACCGCGTGCCTCATTGGGCAAGAAGGCGCTCGCCGAATTGGATGCGCATGACGCCGCCATCGGAACGGAATGGGAGCACCTGTTGCAATGAGCGCTGGCCCTCGGCGTCCGCTTTAGTGACGATCGCGAATTGCCAGAAATCTCCGAGATGGGTTGAATGCAGACATAGGAGGCAGTTTGATCAAACCGCCGCCTTTGGCCGTTATCGGCCGGTCTCCTTGCCAATCGGGACCAAGAGATAGCTGACAGTCTGCTTTGGCGTGCGGGGACGCAAAACCAACACCACCCTACGGTTACGCCCTCGCGGCGATCGTTGATAGCGATGTCCCGTATCGCCTGGCGATCGAGGCGGTGGTGATCAAGGAGCGATTCGGGATCTGATCGTCCATTTGATGCCCAGGAGTTCACCAGCGCGTCTTCGTGAACTGAATTGGTTTCTGCCGAACACTGCAATCCTGGCCATCAAGCTATTATAATTAATACATTATTGTCGCTTCAGGCGGCAGGATTGATAGCGAGTGTTTCTAGATATAGAACGATAGGATCTAGCAAAAAAGCTCATGTCGAACTGACAGGAGCATCGTCGATGAAGGACATTCTGGATTTCCTCTCCCATTTCTCCGGCCTCCCGCCCGAACAGTGGATCGGGCTCATCGCGTTGGCCGCGATCACCCTCGCCGCGGGTTGCCTCTACGTCGTGCACAGTGTCGTGAAGGGGCAGTCGAAGTGAAGGCGAAGCGCCCCGTGTTCGTGAAGCTGCCCGTCCGCTGGATCGATGCGGGCGGGCTCAAGGCGTTCAAGTGGCAGCAGGGCGGGTCGGACGAGACCGCGGCACTGATGCTGCTGGCCGTCCTCGCCCATCACATGGATCCCGATGACGGGTTGGTGAAGCTGACTTACGACCAGCTCTGCCAGGCCGCCGACCTGAGCCGGGCGAAGGTCGCCGGCGGTCTGGCGATCCTCGAGACGCGCGACCTGATCGAGAAGATCGCCGGCCAGCGCAGCGGTTACCGCCTGGTCGACTACAATCCCCTCGCCAACTGGGCGAAGCTGCCCGCAAACGGCCTGTATGTCGGCGACCGCGTCCGCGCCTTCAGCGAGTTCAGGCTGCGCTCGCGCGCGGAGCTCGACGCGCTCAAGCTCTATTTCCTGTTCGCGGCGCGCCGCAATCGGGCGATGAACATGGCGCCGATCAGCTACGAGAAGATCACCGAGCATTGCGGCGTTGCGAACGATCGCATCCGCCCGGCGCTCAACATCCTTGCGGTCAACGACCTTGTCCATACCGAGCGGTTTACCAGCACGCGCGCCGAAGGCGGCATCGCGCACGCCTATCGACTGACCCATCTCGACGGCAACCGGCACCTCGGCACCATCGGCCGCGACAGCGATTTCGATCTCGGCCTGCAGGTGGAGGACGCTACATATTGATCCCTTTGCAGGCGGTGGGGGGCCGGTCGTCGGCGCGAAGGCGGCGAGATGGATATTAGGACGAGGGAACGGGGATGAAGCTGGAGACCTTGCTGCGACGGCGCGAGCCGGACTTGGCGCTCGTGATCGGCAACGGCATTAACCGTCATGCCAATGCCGCCGCGGTCAACAGCTGGGACGCGCTGCTGATCGGCATCGCGCGCGACTGCATCCCGGGCGTCACCAAGGTGCCGCCGGGCACCGCGCTCACCGAATTCTACGATGTCGTCGAGCTCAAGTCGGATGGCCGCACCGGCGCGCTGCAGGCCGAGTTCTGCCAGTCGATGGCCGACTGGCGTCCGTTTCCGCACCACCGCCGGATCATGGAATGGGCGAGGCGTCATCGCACCCCGGTTCTGACCACCAACTTCGACGAGGTCCTCAGCCACGCGGCCGACTGCGAGTTCCAGTTCCCGCCCGACCCGAAGTTTACCGCTTTTTATCCCTGGGGCTGCCACTTCGCCCGCCACCTGATCGACGATCCCTGCGCCGACTTCGGCATCTGGCACATCAACGGCATGGCCCGGTACAAGACCAGTATCCGTCTCGGCCTCAGCCACTACATGCAATCGGTGCGCCGCGCAGGCGGCTGGATCCAGGGCCGCAGCGACGAGAGCCTTTTCCGCGCCAAGAACCGCCGCGACTGGCAGGGCGCCCGCACCTGGATGCACCTCGTCTTCAACAAGCCGCTCCTGTTCGTCGGCCTCGCGCTGGCGGAGAACGAGGTCTTCCTGCGCTGGCTGCTGATCGAGCGGGCGAAGTATTTCCGCATGTTCCCCGAACGGCGTCATGATGCCTGGTACATCTATGTCGACGACCCGCGCGACGAGCGGCAGGCCGGCAAGCACTTCTTCCTTGAATCGGTCGGCATCCGCTGCATCGAGGCGGGAAGCTATGGCGAGATCTACGATAACCCGGGCTGGATGCACGCCTGACCGGCCAGTGCAAGCTTGGCGAACGACAGCTTTCGGGCGCCAACGAAGCCAAGTTAGATGACTGACACGGGCGCAATGCGGAAATTCAATTGACGCACGTTGGTTGTCCGCAGTGAACCGAAAAGCCATGGCCACCACCAGGCCAGTTTGGGGGAAACCTGGATCGATCCGCCTCAGCACAAGGAGGCGAGGTTTGATGCTCGATCGACCAAGGACGACACGTCGACTTGATCAGTTGAATTCGCGCTCCGGATGCGCGACTACTCGGCCGCTTCCAGCTGGGAAGTGATCCCGGAGGGGTGAGATGGCCTGGACACCGATTCCTGCGCACGCCCGGGTGGAAGCCTCGCATATTGCGCGCCTCGTCGATCATATCGACGACGACCGGTTCGACGAGATCCTCCTCGGCATCCTGCAGGAGAAGGGGCCGGCCGCCGAGGTGAACGGGTTCCATTACGCCGCGAGGGATTCCGATCCCCTACCTCTCGGCTGGTACGGTCGGCCGCATGGTACGGCCAACCGGGTGGATCGCTATGCCCGCGGATATCACCGCCTCGATCCGACCCTGCATTCGCTGCCGATCCTTGAAGGCCAGGAAACGACGCTTGTCGATGTGCTGAGGGCAGACCGGATCGGTGATGCGACCTACCGGCAGACCTGCTTCGAGAACCCGGCATTCAGCCAAAAGATCTCTGTCGCACACGCGGCTGCGGGCGAGGAGTGGACGATCCTCAACGTCTATCTCGGCGATCAGGGCGTCGGGCAGGACACAATCCGGCAGCTGGCGGCTTTCGGCTCGATCGCAGCGCCGTTCCTGCGTCGCCGCGGACACGGTACCAGGTCGCGGTACGAACGCGTAGACGAGCGACTGGCGAGGCGGCTCCGGAGCCGTTTCCCCGTCCTGACCGAGCGCGAGACCCGGGTTTGCGCGCTGACCATGATCGGGAAGACCTCGGGTGAGATCGCGCTCGCGCTCGGAATCCGGGCCGGAACGGTGATCACCTACCGGCGGCGCGCCTATGAGCGTCTCGGCATCAGCAGCGCCGCTTCGCTCGTTGCCGAATTCCTCTAGTCAGCGTCCGGCTGGACGGCGGGGATCGCCCGGCTGAACGCATCAAGCTGCCGGGCCCGGTCGGCCACGGCGAGCAAATGCGGAAAATCGGACACATCCACTTCAAACCGTTCGGCCGCGAACAGCTGCGGAACTAGGCAACAGTCGGCCATGCCAGGAGCTTCGCCGTAGGCGAACAGCCCACCGTGCCTGGCGACCAGCACCTCCAGCGCGGCCAGGCCCGCGCGCGTCCACCGCGCAATCCAGTCCTTCACCTTCGCTTCGTCGAAACCGAGCTGCGCGCGCAGCTCGGTCAGCACACGCAGGTTGTTGAGCGGATGAATGTCGCACGCAATGATCTGGGACATTGCCCGGACGATCGCGCGGCCTGCGGGATCATTGGGCAGGAGACGCGGTTCGGGCCACTGCTCTTCGAGCCACTCGATAATCGCAAGGCTTTGCGTGAGAATTGTCCCGTTCGCCTCGATCGCTGGCACCAGACCCTGCGGTGACAGGTCTGCAAAGGCCCCGAGCCGCTGCTCTCCCGTCCGCAGGTCATGCGTGACCTGTCGGTAGGGAAGATCCTTGAGCCCGAGTGCGATGCGAACTCGCCACGAGGCGGTCGAGCGCCAGTAGCCGTGGAGCGTGATCATGGCGCCGGTGCCGGCAGCACGACGGCGCGGCACTCGCCAAAGCCGACCCCGACAAACCCCTCGCGGCTGGCGCGCGCGGAAAGGACCACCTCGTCGCCGTCTTCCAGAAAGGTACGCGTCTCGCCGGTCGGCAGGTCTATCGGCTCGGCTCCGCCCCGCGAGATCTCGAGCAGGCTGCCATACCCCTCGCGCGTGGGTCCCGAAATCGTCCCGGTGCCAAGCAGGTCGCCAGGCCGCAGGTTGCAGCCGTTCGACGTATGGTGAGTGAGGATCTGGGCGGTGGTCCAGTACATGTTGGAGGCCGCGGCGCGGCTCAGCAACTGGGGGGCCAGTTCCGCGTTCCGCATGCCGGCCGACGAGAGCGAGGCTCGCAGTTCCAGCCCGAGCGCTCCCTGGCGCTGGTCCTCGTCGTCCCACAGGTAGGGAAGCGGATCGGGATCGCCCTCCGGCCTCGGCGGCTGAGCCCGCCAGAAAGGTGCCAGCGCTTCGGGTGTAACGATCCATGGAGACACCGTCGTGTGGAAGCTCTTGGCGAGGAAAGGGCCGAGCGGCTGATATTCCCAGGCCTGCAGATCGCGGGCAGACCAGTCGTTAAGCAGGCAGAAGCCGCCGATATGGCGCGGCGCCGCCGCTATTGGCACCGGCGCTCCCGGCCGGTTGCCCTCGGCGACCCAGATGCCAAGCTCGACTTCGTGGTCGAGACGCCGCGATGGCCCGAAGTCCGGGATCTCGGCGTCGGGAGCCTTGCGCTGGCCGTTGGGACGAACCAGCGGTACGCCCGAGGGGCGCACCGACGAGGCACGCCCGTGATAGCCGATCGGCACATGCTTGTAGTTCGGCAGCAGCGGAGCGTCAGGACGGAACAGGCGGCCGACATTGGTGGCGTGATGAATGCCCACGTAGAAGTCGGTGTAGTCGCCGATCGCGGCTGGCAGACCGAGCTGGCACGCGGCTGCGGGATGAAGCAGCGGGCGGAGCGCCCGCTCGTGCTGGACGCTCGAGAGCATCGCCGAAAGGGCCGTGCGCAGGCGCCGGCGAACCTCGACCGGCAACGCAAGCAGGGCGTTGAGGGTAGCCTCCTGCACGGCCGGGACCAGCTCGGGATCGATCAGACCCAGGCCGGCCACGCCACGCAGATCGAGAACCTGATCGCCGATGGCGACGCCGGGGCGTGGATCAGAAACATGCGGAGCGAAGATGGCATAGGGCAGGTTCTGGATCGGAAAATCCGGATGGCCCTGTGCCGTCTCGACCCAGCTTGTCAGGGCGGGATTGTGCGTCTCGTCGATCGGGAAAATCATGATGGAAGCGTCGCCTTGCTGAATCCCGCCCAGCACTCGTCGTAATCGAGCTGCATGGCCGGCGTCTCCATCGCCCACTTGGTCGGACGAATGACCGCCCGACTTTCAAACATGAAGGCCATTGTGTCCTCGATACGGTGGGGGGCAAGCGGCGCGCCGATCGCCTTCTCGTAGCTTGCGCGGTCCGGACCATGCCCGTTCATCTGGTTGTGAAGCGAGGCGCCTCCTGGCGCAAAGCCGCCTTCCTTGGCGTCGTACTGGCCGTGAATGAGGCCCATGAACTCGCTCATGACGTTGCGGTGAAACCAGGGCGGGCGGAAGCTGTCTTCCGCCACCATCCAGCGCGGCGGGAAGATCACGAAGTCCACATTGGCTGTGCCGGGCGTGTCGGTCGGCGCAGTGAGGACCGTGAAGATCGAGGGATCAGGATGGTCGAAGCTGACCGTGTTGATGGTGTTGAAGCGGGTGAGATCGTAGCGGCAGGGTGCGAAATTCCCATGCCAGGCGACGACATCGAACGGCGAGTGATCGAGTGTCGTAGTCCACAGCCCGCCCTGGAACTTCTGCACCAGCTCGGTCGGTTCGTCCCGGTCCTCGAACCAGGCGATGGGTGTCTCGAAATCGCGTGGATTGGCGAGCCCGTTCGAACCGATCGGTCCGAGCTCGGGCAGACGGAACGAGGCGCCATAATTCTCGCACACGTAGCCCCTCGATGGCCCGTTCACCTCGACCCGGAAGCGCACGCCGCGTGGCACGAGCGCAATGTGCAGCGGCGGCACTTCGAGAATGCCGAGTTCGGTAATGAGGGTGAGCGCGCCCTGCTGCGGCACGATCAGCAGCTCGCCATCCGCGTTCATGAAGGCGCGGGCCATCGAGCGGTCGCAGGCGTAGAGGTGAACGGCCATGCCAGTGCCTTCGGCAATGTTGCCATTCCCGGCGTAGGTGACGAGCCCGTCGAGGAAATCGCAGTCGGGTCCGGCGAGAGCGAGCGGGTCCCAGCGCAGCCGGTTGGGCGTCGCCGGCGCCGCATCAAAGGGAGCGGTCCGCAGCAGCCGGGTCGAAGCCAGGGCGATGAAGGGCGAATGGCTCGCCGCCGGCCGCAGGCGATAAAGCCAGCTGCGCCGGTTTTCTGCCCGGGGCGCCGTGAAGGCCGTTCCGGACAGCTGTTCGGCAAAGAGTCCGTAAGGCACTTTCTGGGGAGAGTTGCGTCCCACCGGTAGGGCGCCAGGCACGGCTTCGGTCGAGAAGTGACCGCCAAATCCGGTCATGTACATTTCGATGTCCCTTCTTCGCGGATCGAGGCGGCACTCACGATTGCCTCGCGCACCACCTGCGGATCGCCGATGTGGTTGGCGAGCAGAAGGACGAGGCGTGCATTGAGCCGCATGGAGTCGGTTTCGTTCCGGCCCGCGTGAGCGTCCACCAGCCACTGATAGACGTCATCAACCTGATCGAGATTGGGTTCGACGATGAGCCGGCTCATGGCTGCAATCCCGTCGCCCGTCGCAGCGCCTGCGAGACCCTGTCCGGCGTCGGGCTGAGCCATCGGGCGGCCACATACTGGTCGGGCCGGACAAGATAGGCGGCGCCTTCGGTGAGGCCGTAACGGTCAGCCAGAAGTGGGCGCGCGGAGAAATAATCGGCAACATCGAGTAGCTCGACACCCGTCGGCACCGGGTCGGTCCAGCAGTTTGCGAGAAGGACAAACCTGTCGCCAAGCCGGTCGAGCAGCCAGCCGCCATCGAGCGGGGCGTCCAGCGCTGGGCTTCCCGGTGGAACGCCACGCTCCCACGTATCGACATCGGGCGTATTGAGCGGACTCGAGGGGTAGCTGACCGCGGTCGACAGCCGGCCGGAATTGACAAACGGCCGGGCGAAAGGGTGGTCCCGGGCGAGCTCGAGCACGGCGTCGCGCAAGGCCCGGCTCGCTGCCGACTTGGGCGTCATGAAATCGGTCGAGCGCGTGGAATGGCGGATATTCTCGTCGGCTGTCACGACAGCTTCGTAGTCATAGGTTTCGAGGAGCCATTCGGGCGCTTCACCACGAAGAACGAGGTCCAGCTTCCAGCCGAGGTTGTCGATGTCGGCTATCCCGCCGTTGCAACCCCGGGCGCCGAAGGGCGAGACCAGATGGGCGCTGTCTCCGGCGAAGATCACCCGGCCGTGGAGGAAATGCTCCATCCGGCGACACTGGAACGTGTAGAGGCTGTACCATTCGCGCTCGAACTCGACCTCGGGGCCGAGCATGGCCCGGACGTAGCGCTCGACATTCTCGGGCGTCACTGCGGCCTCGCGATCGATGTCCCAGCCGAGCTGGAAGTCGAGACGCCACACATTGTCCGGCTGCTTGTGCATCAGTGCGGATTGACCGGGATTGAAGGGCGGATCGAACCAGAACCAGCGTTCGGGCGGGCGTTCGCCTTCCATCTTCACGTCGGCAATGAGGAAATTGTCCTCGAAAATGCGGCCGTCGAAATCGAGACCCAGCATCGAGCGTACCGGCGACCGGCTACCGTCGCAGGCGATCACCCAGTCAGCATCGATGCGATATTCGTCCCCAGATGTCCGCACGGTGAGGCTGACACCGGACTCACCGGTCTCGAGCGAGATCACCTCGTGGCCGAAGCGCAGGTCGATGGTGTCCATCCCGGCGGATGCGTCGTAGAGCTGCTCCTCGACGTGATACTGCTGGATATTGATGAAACCCGGGCGCTTCTGCTGTTTCACCGGCAGCATGTCGAACTGGTAGACGGGCTCGTCCCGGTCGCCCCGGAAGACCTTGCCGACGTTCCAGATGACGCCTTTGTCGACAATTCCATCGCCGACCCCGAGCCGGTCGAAGATGTCGAGGGTCCGTTTGGCGAAACAGATCGCCTTTGAGCCGGCCGAGATGAAATCGAGGCGATTGAGCACCACGACGCGGTGGCCGCGCCGGCCGAGCTCGAGCGCCATCGAGAGGCCCACAGGGCCGCCGCCGACGATCGCCACGGTCGCATGATCCCGGTCGGTGGCGGGGTGCGGCGTTTCACCGATTTCCCGCCAGACCGGAATGTCCGCCGCGTTTCCCACGACCTGCTCTAGCCCTGCAGCTGCGCCCACACTTCGCGGTCCCGTTCCATGGTCCAGATCCGCGGCCAGTCGATGCCGTCGAACTCGTCCCAGAGGCGCTGGACGTTAAAGGGCAGGCAGTGCTCGAAGATCGGCCAGCGACCGAACTTGGGAGCGAGTGCGGCGTGGGTGGCCTCGAACGCTTCCTTGAGCGTACCGCCGCGCCGATGGACCGCGCCGACATGCTCGATCATTCCGTTGAGGAATTCCCGCGTCTGCTCGATGGCGGCGTCGGTGGCCCCGACGCCTCTCGCGACTGCCCCACGGCCACCGACGAGGTTCTGCGAGCGAAACTCCTTCACCCGGTCGAGCGTGTCGCTCTGCCAGTCGAAGTGGAACGCGTCACCGGTGTAGAGCGCGGCCTCAGCCTCCACCAGGTCCCCGGTGAAGAGCGTGCCGGACTTCTCGTGCCAGACGACAATGTCGCCGGCCGTGTGCCCCCTGCCGCAGAAACGCAGTTCCACCGTGCCGCGATTTCCGCCGAGCTCGATGCTGTAGCTGTCCTCGAACGTGATGGTGGGCCAGGTCAGGCCGGGTATGCCCTTCGGCTCCTTGAACAGGCGGGGCATCCGCCCGTACTCGCTGTCCCAGTCCTGCGAGCCGCGCTCCTCGATCAGCTTGCGGGTTGTTTCGCTGGTGATGATGTCCTGGGCAGCAAAGGCGCTAGCTCCGAGCACGCGCACGGCGTGATAGTGCGTGAGCACGAGGTAGCGCACGGGCTTGTTCGTATGCTCGCGAAGCTGCCTCAGCCAGTCGCGGGCCGATGCGGGGGTGGCCCTCGCCT
The DNA here is from genome assembly GCF_001427865.1 of Altererythrobacter sp. Root672. Lineage (NCBI taxonomy): Bacteria > Pseudomonadati > Pseudomonadota > Alphaproteobacteria > Sphingomonadales > Erythrobacteraceae > Altererythrobacter > Altererythrobacter sp. Root672. The sequence goes on along the minus strand of NZ_LMHH01000001.1, from coordinate 1,979,297 downwards.
CGATGCAGACGAGAAAGTCCTCGCCTTCGATAGCCCCGACGTTGGGATCACCTTCTGCCGTGAGCGCAAACACGCCATCGGCGAGCACCTCCAGCGTTTCGGTCTTGGGCGCCAGGTCGGCGGAGGAGGCAAAGGGTCTGGTCATCGAAACGTCTCACTCCAGGAGCCGGTCACACGGCCCGATGGCGCTCGTTTCTAGTGCTGTGGACGATTTCGTCTGTCCCCAGAGCTGGGGACAGACAGGCCGCACTCGGGTGCGTTACGAACAGCGAGTCGCGCTCTTCGGGTCGCTCACTGACTTTTTTCAATCGTCCGGAAGCTCCCCGTCTTGCCGGTTCGTGCGCGGGAGCTACGGGACATCAGGGTGCGCGGGTGGAGGCTGCTTCCAGCAGTGACCAGTCCCCCGCATTTGGGGGATATGGGGCATGAACGATAATTCGACTGGCTCGCTCAGAAAGAACGCCGTCGGAACGTCTCACATCGTGTTCTTTGTCGTTGCCGCCGCGGCGCCGTTGACGGCGGTCGTCGGCGCATCGCCGGCCGCCTTCGCGTTTGGCAACGGTGCAGGGGTACCCGGCGCTTTCCTGATTGCGGGAATTGTCTACGCCCTGTTCGGAGCGGCCTTCACCGCCATGTCGCGGCATTGCGGCTCGGCGGGCGGGTTCTACGGCTATATTGCCCGCGGCCTTGGCAAGCCTGGCAGCGTTGCCGGCGCATTCGTGGCGATGGCAGCCTACTCGGCAATCCAGGTTGCGATCTATGCGCTGTTCGGCCTCGTCGCCGGTCAGCGGCTGGAGGATCTTGGCCTCAACCTTCCCTGGTGGGCCATCTCGCTTGTCGCCATTGGCGCAGCACATTTGTGCGGCCGCAAGGGCATCGAGTTCAGTGGTGTGCTCCTGGGTGTGCTGATGGCGCTTGAGGTGCTGATCCTGCTGGTGCTCGATATCGCCATTCTCCTAAGCGCCGACCTGCCCGAAGGCATCAGCTTTGCCGGGTTCTCGCCTTCCGTCCTTCTGGGCCCCGGTCTGGGCGCGGCGCTGGTGTTCGTGGTTGCTTCGTACGTCGGATTTGAAGCGACCACTATCTTCAGCGAGGAAGCACGGGACGCCGAACGTACGGTACCGCGCGCCACGTTCATTGCCGTGGCGCTGATTACGCTGCTTTACGCCTTCTCCACTTGGACGATGACACTCCAGCACGGGCCGAGCCAGATACAGGCGGCAGCGGCCGCCGATACGGCCAATCTCTACTTCACCGCAGCGCAGAACCGGCTTGGCAACGCGCCAACGCTGGCGATGGAACTGCTGCTCCTGACCAGTCTCTTTGCTTCTGTTCTGGCCTTTCACAACACGATCACGCGCTACCTGTTCGCGCTTGCCCGCGACCGGCTCCTGCCCGTGTGGCTCGGTGAGGTCGATCCCCGCCACGGCGCTCCGGCAGCAGCAGGCAAAGCGCAGTCGGTGAGCGCGGCGGCACTGGTGATGGCCTTCGGTATCGCGGGGATGGATCCCTACACCGTGGTCTTTTCCTGGCTCAGCGCCTTCGCCACTATCGGCATCCTTGTGGTGCAGCTGCTGGTCGCAATCGCGGCCTGGCGGTTCTTCCTGGAGGATGATCGCGGCGTCGGACTGTTCCGGCGCGCCGTGGCCCCGCTCCTGAGCGCGCTCGGTCTGGGCATCTGGCTGGTCCTCGTGTGCTCCAATCTGCAGCTGCTAAGCGGCTCGGAATCGAGGGTGATCCTCGCATTCCCGTTCATCATCGCGGTGATCGGTCTGGCGGGGGTGATGACGGCAGCAAGCATGCGGCGGAAGCGGCCGGACGACTATGCGCGCCTCGGCGAACTGCTCGGGAAGATCGTCTAGATCAGGCGGCGTCGACGACGGCATCCACAGGATGCCGGCGGGATACGATCCGCAGCGCGAAGCTGGACGCTATGCGCATCACTCCAGGCAGGCGGGCCAGCCCCGTCCGGTGGATTTGCTCATAGTCCTCCAGATCGCGGGCGATCACTTTCAGGCGGTAGTCCTGTTCGCCAGAAACAAGCATGCATTCGACGATCTGCGGATGATCGGCGACTGCCGCCTCGAACGCGGCCATGTCGCCCTCACTCTGGGATCGAAGCTGAATGTCAACCAGCGCGGTGATCCGGAAGCCGAGTCGCTGGAGGTCGAGCTCGGCCTCGTACCGCGTGATCACCCCGCCTTCCTCCAGCATGTGGAGGCGTCGACTGCATGCCGGCTGCGACAGGTTCACTTGCTGCGCTATCTGCGACACGGGAGCGCGGGCGTTTTCCGCCAGCACCTTCAGAATTTTGCGATCTGTGCGATCAAGCGATTGCATGGGATATGCGCCGTTTCTGCATTATACCTAAATATCTATGTGCAATTTGACCTGGGCTGTCGATAGAATGAAAACAAAAATCGGACAGAACAGCTATATTCCTTTTGTCGCGACAGGAGCATTCAAATGCGCATCGGTGTACCGAAGGAAATCAAGGTTCATGAGTATCGGGTCGGGCTGACCCCGGGCAGCGTCCGGGAGTTTGTCGGGCGCGGCCACGAGGTTGTCGTGGAGACCACTGCGGGAAGCGGCATCGGCGCTTCCGACAAGGACTATCGTGCGGCCGGAGCGACGATAGGATCCGTGGAGGACGCCTTTGCCGCCGAAATGGTGGTCAAGGTGAAGGAGCCCCAGCCGCTCGAATGGTCGCGGCTGCGCGAGGGGCAGATCCTCTTTACCTACCTCCATCTCGCTTCGGATCAGCCGCAGACCGACGGGCTGCTGGCAAGCGGCGTGAGCGCCATTGCCTACGAGACGATCACCGATGCCGCGGGTGGACTTCCACTGCTTTCGCCCATGAGCGAAGTGGCGGGCCGCCTCTCCATCCAGGCAGCAGCTTCCTCGCTTGAAAGGCACAGCGGCGGCGAAGGACTGCTGCTTGGCGGGGTACCCGGGGTTCCGCCCGGTCGTGTCGTTGTGCTGGGCGGCGGTGTCGTGGGCACTCAGGCGGCGAAGGTAGCCGTCGGGATTGGCGCCGAGGTGACCATCCTCGACACGTCACTCCGGCGCCTGCGCGAGCTCGACGACCTGTTCGGTGGACGCGTTCGAACCCGATACTCAAACGCGGATGCTCTGGAGGAAGAGGCCGCCAGGGCTGACGCGCTGATCGGCGCGGTGCTGGTGCCAGGTGCGAGCGCGCCGAGGCTCGTAACGCGCCAGCTGCTGAGAAAAATGAAGCCCGGTTCAGTCTTCGTCGATGTGGCGATCGATCAGGGCGGCTGCTCTGAAACCTCGCGAGCTACGACCCATGCCGAACCCACCTATGTCGAGGAAGGCGTCGTCCACTACTGCGTTGCCAACATGCCGGGCGCGGTCCCGCGGACTTCCACTGCAGCGCTCAACAACGCCACTATGCCGATCGGCCTGGCTCTGGCGGACAGAGGTCTGGGGGCGCTTGAGAACCCGCACATTGCCGCAGGTCTCAATGTCCATCTTGGGCTGCTGACCAACCGCCCGGTGGCGGCAAGTCTGGGCATGGAGTGGAGCGCCTTTTCTCCAACTTCTGCAGCGTGAGGCTCGCGTCGGGGCGAGCGACAGATGCGTGCCCCGGCGTCCGCCGCGCTGACTGAAAATGTCAATTTTACGAAGGGAAGCGTCAACGCAATTGCCGGTCACTGAGCCATTCTCCGTTCGGCCCTGGAGCCATGAACAGAGGTATCATGACCGAACACAAATCCTCGAATGCCCTTCTGGATCGCGCAGATGACAATCTGCTGAAAGCCGCCAACGCCCGGTACCAGTGGCACCCCATGGTCCATCCGAAACGGCTGGAGCAGGATCCGCCCCTGATCATCACCAGAGGTCGCGGGGCGGTTGTCGAGGATATCGATGGCAGGAGCTACGTGGACGGCGTTGCCGGCCTGTGGTGCGTCAACGTCGGGCACGGCCGGGCCGAGGTAATCGAAGCGATACAGCAGCAGCTTTCGCAGATCGCCTACTACTCGCCGTTCGACGGCACAGCGACACCGCCCTCGATCCTTCTTTCGCGCAAGCTGATCGAGATGACCGCGCAGGAAGACATGGCCCGCGTGCTGTTCTCGCAGGGCGGGTCCGATGCCGTCGAAACCGCGATGAAGCTGTCGCGGCAGTACTGGCGTCTCAAGGGACAGCCGCAGCGGGTCAAATTCTTCTCGCTCAAGAATGCCTACCACGGCACTCACCTGGGCGGGGTCTCGATGAACGGCATTCCCTCGTTCCGGGCCAACTACGAGCCGCTGCTTTCGAACTGTTTCCAGGTCGAGTGCCCGTGGATCTACCGCAACCCGTGGACCGACGACCCGGAGGAGCTTGGCCGGATCTGCGCTGAAGCGCTTGCGCGCGAGATCGAGTTCCAAGGGCCCGACACGGTCGCGGCCTTCTTTGCCGAACCGATCCAGGGTGCGGGGGGAGTTATCGTGCCGCCGGCCAACTACTGGCCGCTGATCCGCGAGGTTTGCGATCGCTACGGCATTCTGCTTGTCGCTGACGAGGTGGTAACCGGCTTCGGCCGCTCGGGTGCGATGTTCGGCTCGCGAGGCTGGGGCGTCAAACCCGACATCATGTGCGTCGCGAAGGGGCTGAGCTCGGGCTACATCCCGCTCGGCGCTACGATCTTCAACCGGCGGGTCGCCTCGGCGTGGGATGACGACGCGAGCTTCACCGGCGCGATCATGCACGGCTACACCTATACCGGCCACCCGCTTGGCTGCGCCGCCGCCCTGGCGTGTCTCGATATCGTCGAGCGCGACGACCTTCCCGGCCGCGCTGCCAGCACTGGTGCGCGGCTTCTCGAAGGGCTGAAACCGCTCGAGCAGACCGCTGCCGTGGTTGGCAACGTTCGCGGCAAGGGATTGATGATCGCGATCGACTTGGTCACCGACAAGACCACTCGCGAGCCGATCAATCCGGAAGAGGGCCTCGCCTACAGGCTGGCCGACGCGGCCCGTGCGCGAGGCGCGATTGTACGCCCTGTCGGAACCAAGCTCATCCTCTCTCCGCCGCTCGTGATCTCCGAGGCGGAGGTGGACGTGATTATCGAAGCGCTCAATGGCGCCTTCGAGACGATCTCATGAAATAAGCATTAAAAACAAAAAGTTGAAACCCGTGGGGGCAGCTAATTAGCGAAGGGGTTGGGAAATGCGCATATCCAGAAAAAGTCAGAAGCGACTGTTGATTTCGGCTGCCGCACTGGCGGTTGTGGCTAGCCCGGTAGCGGGTCACGCCCAGGACGCGTCATCCGCGGAGGAGCGTGACAGCGAACAGGGCGGCGACATCGTGGTAACGGCAACGCTGAGGGACCAGAACCTGTCAAAGGTTCCGGTGAGCGTGGCGGCGTTCTCGCAGGAGAAACTGGACGAGCAGGGTGTGCGTCGGGTGGACGATATTGCCGCAAAGACGCCCGGTGTAACGCTCACCAGAGGCGACGGCCGGAATGCCTCGGCCGCGACGATCTCGATCCGCGGTATTGCCTCGACCGCGGGTTCCGCGACCACCGGCATCTATATCGACGACACGCCAATCCAGGTCCGTTCGATCGGCTTTTCGGCGTTCACTCCCTTTCCTGCGGTGTTCGATCTCGAGCGGGTCGAGGTGCTGCGCGGACCACAGGGCACCCTGTTCGGCGCGGGCTCCGAAGGCGGGACCGTGCGCTTCATCACTCCTCGCCCCGACCTCAACGAGGTGCAGGCCTATGGCCGTGCCGAGCTCGCAACGACCAAGAGCGGCGACGAAAGCTACGAAATCGGCGCGGCGTTCAGCGTGCCCCTGATCAACGACAAACTCGCGTTCAGGGCGAGCGGCTACTACCGGCGGGACGGCGGCTTCATCGACCGGGTGGACTTTGACCGGACCACGCGTGAGCCGACGAACCTCCTCGACAAGAATGCCAATTCGCAGGACACGCTCGTGCTCCAGAGCTCGCTGGCATTTGCTCCAACCGAAACGCTGACCATCACGCCCTCGGTTTTCTACCAGAAGGTCACCAACGACGAGAGCAACGCCTTCTGGGAAGTGCTCTCGGATCCCGATAGCAGCGAGTACCGAACTGGAGGCGCCGTTCCGAACACAAACCGTGACCGGTTCGTCCTGCCGGCGCTGAAGATCGAGCTAGAGCTTGGCGCCGTCAGCCTCGTCTCGAATACCTCGTACTTCGATCGCAGCCAGAGCGCGGTGAACGACTACACGGCATTCGAAGCGGGGATCTGGGCCGGAAACCCGTTCTATCCAGCCGGCATCGAGGCTCGTGCGCTTCAGTCCAACGAGCAGCAGAACTTCACCCAGGAGCTGCGACTGCAGTCGTCCGATGCCGACGCCCGCTTCAACTGGGTCGTCGGGATGTTCTACTCCCATAACAAGCAGCGGGCCGCGCAGTTCGTCGAGAACGAGTATCTTGATGACCCCGTGCTTCTCGGCAATCCGGTCTTCCCGGGCGGGCCGACGCTCTTCGACATCATCTTCGGCGGGGTGCCTCTGGTTGACGGGCGCTACACGTTCGTTCTCGACGACATGGAGGCGGTCGACGAACAGATCGCCGGCTTCGCCCAGGCCGACTTTAAGGTCACCGACAAGCTTACCGTGACGGCGGGCCTTCGTGTCGCCGACACCCGCTTCACCGCAGATGCGCACTTCTATGGTCCCGTTGTAGGTCCGGAAGTGAACGACTCCGGCAAACAGAAGGAAACGCCCGTTACGCCCAAGCTCGGCGTGTCCTACCAGGCCGACGACAACAACATGCTCTACGCCTCGGCGGCCAAGGGCTACCGGGTTGGCGGCTACAATCCCGCGGTCGGACTGCCCTGCGGCGTCACGGCGGGGCCCGATCCCCTTCCGGGCACTGCGCTTGGAGGGCTGGGCCTGACCAATCGCCCGGCCTTCTTCGATTCCGACAGCGTGTGGAGCTATGAGGTCGGCTCGAAGAACCGGCTGTTCGGCCGGCACCTGCAGGTTGACGCGAGCGCGTTCTACATCGACTGGAGCAACATCCAGCAGACGGTCGCACTGGCCCAGTGCGGTTTCACTTTCGTCGAGAACCTTGGGTCAGCCACCAGCAAGGGCTTCGACGTGGCGTTGACGGCCAATGTCACCGACGACTTCGCGCTCGGCGCCTCGATTGGCTACACCAAGGCGGAGTTCAACGAGACTGTCTATGGCGGTCCATCGCGTGCGCCGGGTGTGCGACCGATCGTGACCGAGGGCGACGATATTCCGCTCAACCCCTGGACGATCTATCTTAACGGTCAGTACGGCTACGACATTGCTGACAAGCGCGGTTACACCCGCTTCGATTTCCAGCATCTCAGCCGTCAGACCGCACTCGTACCGGGGACAAACCCTGCAAACGGCGGGACCGATCCGACCATCCCTGGACGGCCGTCAAGCACGACCCTCTCGCTGCGGACAGGCATCGAACTCGAAACCTTCGACGTCTCGCTGTTCGTCAACAACGTCTTCAACGCCAACCCGCAGCTCACGCGGGCGCGCACTCCGGGACCGCCGGGACCGAACTCGCTCTACACCGACACGACCCTGCGTCCGCGGACGTTCGGCATCACCGTGATCGGCCGCTACTGATCTTCTCCGGCGGGACGCTCCGCGTCCCGCCAACCTGCCTCGCCCTGACGGCCTCGCACACTGGACAGAACCATGAAAAAGATTGCTCTCGCCCTTGCCTGCACAATCCTGACCTCGACGCCGGCCCTCTCCCAACCAGGGCCGGTGCAGCAGTCCGCTCAGCCCACGCCGGCGGACACCATTATCACCAATGGACGGATCTACACGCCATCGGGCTGGGTAACCTCGCTGGCCATTTCGCACGGCGCGATCGTCGCGGTGGGCGATTCAGCGGCAGTTGAGCGGCACCGCTCGCCAACCACCCGGGTGCTCGACCTTCAGGGCAAGACGGTATTGCCGGGCCTCCATGACATGCATGTCCACCCGGGCGGCGCGGGCATGGAGCAGTTCAGCTGTCAGCTGCCCCATGGTTCCAGCCCGCAGCAGATCTTTGACATCACGGCAGCGTGCGCGAAGAAGCTCAAGCCTGGTGAATGGGTGCAGGGGCGCGCGTACCAGGCCGATTCCTTCGGGGACACGCCGCCGCACAGGTCGATGCTCGACAAGGTCGCACCGAACAACCCAGTGATCTTTAGCGACATCAGCGGCCACAGCAGCTGGGCCAACTCTGCCGCGCTCAGGATCGCCGGGATCACCCGCGATACGCCCAATCCTCCGGGCGGCATCATCGAGCGTGACGCGAACGGCGAGCCCACCGGCGTGCTGCGCGAAAGCGCCGCCGGTCTGGTCTCCGCGAAAGTCCCGCCACCGTCTGCCGAACAGCAGCTGCTGGCCCACAAGTGGTCAACGGATCTGATGCTCTCGTTCGGCATCACTGCTTTCGATGATGCAGGTGTCTCGCGCTCGGGGGCGATCGCCTATTCCACGCTGGCGGATCGAGGCGAGCTCAAGCAGCGCGTTCGAGGTTGCATGTGGTTCCGGGACGCGAGCCTCATCAATGATCGCATGCTCTATGCGCGCGACCGGTTTAGCCCGACCTGCGTGAAGGTCGTCCTCGATGGCGTGCCGACCGATGGCCATACGGCTGCAATGGTCGAGAACTACGTGCCTTCACCGCACCTCCACGCTGACGAGGGCCGCGAAAAAGGCATGCTGCTCGTGCCGCAGGATGAGCTCAACCGGATGGTGACCCAGTACGATGCCATGGGTCTCACGGTTAAGTTCCATGCTGCCGGCGACGCCGCCGTGCACGCCGGTCTCGACGCGATTGCAGCTGCGCGCAACACCAACGGCTTTTCGGGCTCCTATCACAACGTCGGACACAACAGCTTTGTGCAGATGGACGATATCCGACGCGCCCGCTCGATCGGAGCGGCGTTCGAGTTTTCGCCTTACATCTGGTACGTGTCCCCGATCATCGGCGACATCCGCAAGGCCGTCGGCGAAGAGCGGATGAAGCGCTGGATTCCGGTCAAGGATGCGCTCGACGCCGGCGCACTGTCGGTCCCGGGCTCGGACTGGTCGGTGGTGCCATCGGTCAATCCGTGGATTGCGATTGAAACGCTGGTCACGAGGCAAGTTCCTGGCGGCGGCGGCGAGGCGCTCGGGGCAGAGGAACGCATCACCCTCGAGCAGGCAGTCGACATGTTCACCCGTGCTTCTGCCCGCCAGATGAACATGGATGCCTCCACCGGCACAATCGAGCGCGGCAAACTCGCCGACCTCGTCGTGATCGACCGCAACATCTTCGAGGTTCCGATCACCACGGTTCACGACACCAGGGTGCTGCGCACCTTCATCAACGGCGAGGAGGTCTACACCGCGCCTGCTGGCAATTGAGCCTGCGGGACAGCGACAAGTCATCAGATGGGGCTGCCATGAGAACGATTGTACTTGCGCTCGGCTTACTGCTTGGGTCGGCCACTCCTGCGACCGCGCAGCTCAATGGCATGCTGGAAGAGGTCGAACCGGCTCCGGCAGATACCGTCCTGGAAAATGGTCGGATCTACACGCCGAATGGCTGGGCCAGTGCTTTGGCGATCTCGAACGGAGCGATCGTGGCGGTGGGGGAAAACGCCACGGTCGCGCCCCACAAGCGGGCCTCGACCCGTGTCATCGATCTCCACGGCGCCACCGTGCTCCCGGGTCTGCACGACATGCATGTCCACCCCATTGGTGCGGGCATCGATCAGTTCCGGTGCGCGATCCCGCATGGCGCGACGCCACAGCAGGTTTTCGCCGTCACGGCTGCCTGTGTGGCGAAGTCAAAACCAGGTGAATGGGTAACCGGACGGGCCTATGAAGCCGCGTCGTTCGGATCCACACCACCGCACCGGTCGATGCTTGATGCGGTTTCGCCGGACAATCCGGTCGTCTTCGAGGACATCAGCGGACACAGCAGCTGGGCCAACACCGCAGCACTCAAGGTTGCCGGGATCACCCGGGATACGCCGAACCCTCCAAACGGCGTGATCGAACGGGACGCCCGGGGCGAGCCCACCGGCATTCTGCGCGAAAGCGCAGCGGGCCTCGTGCGTCGGCATGTGCCGCCGCCGAGCCGGGAACGGTACCTCGAGTCACTCAAGTGGTCGCTCGATCTGATGGGTTCCTACGGGATCACGTCCTTCACGGATGCGGGCCTGAGCACTCCCGGTGCGATTGCCTATGCGACGCTCGCCGATCGGGGTGAACTCAAACAGCGCGTCTGGGGCTGCATGATCTTTCGCGAGACGGACCTCATTGCCCAGCGCATGTTCTATGCCCGCGACAGGTTCAGTCCGACCTGCGTCAAGGTGTTCCTCGATGGTGTTCCGACCGACGGACATACGGCCGCGCTCCTCGAGGACTACGAGCCTTCGGCACACGGCGATGACCATCAGGGACGCGAGAAGGGCATCCTGATGATTCCCCAGGACGAGCTCAACGTGATGGTCACGCGCTTCGATGCGATGGGACTGACGGTGAAGTTTCATGCGGCGGGCGACGCCGCCGTGCGGGCCGGTCTCAACGCGATCGAGGCGACGCGCAATGCCAACGGGTTTTCCGGCTATTATCACAATGTCGGACACAACAGTCTGGTCCAGCCTGACGACATCAAACGGGCGCGTTCGATCGAGGCCGCCTTCGAGTTCTCACCATACATTTGGTATCCGTCGCCAATCATCGGAGATATCCGCAAGGCCGTCGGCGAGGAGCGGATGAAACGTTGGATTCCCGTCAGGGAGGCGCTCGACGCCGGCGCGCTTTCGGTTCCGGGATCGGACTGGTCAGTGGTACCCTCAGTCAATCCGTGGATCGCCATCGAGACGCTCGTCACTCGGCAGGTCCCGGGCGGCACAGGCGAGGTCCTCGGGGCACAGGAGCGCATCACCCTCGAAGAGGCGATCGATATGTTCACCCGCGCTTCTGCCCGGCAGATGAACATGGATTCGGCGACTGGCACGATTGAAACGGGCAAGCTCGCCGACCTGGTTGTCATTGACCGGAACATTTTCGAGGTTCCGATCACCACGGTTCACGACACCAGGGTCCTGCGCACCTTCATCAACGGCGAGGAAATCTACACCGCGCCACGGGACTGATCGCCGCGGCCGGCCCGTCCTCCAGTTCGTGGCATCTGCTGCCTTGCGACCTTTGGCTCCGGGCAGGCGCAGAAGGGCGGCGCCAAACGCAGCGTGAAGGGTAAACCTGTCGTGGCGTTTGACTGAAAATATCAATTTTATGACTGCAAATATCAACAGCTGATCGGCAGGATTGGGCCATTCTGCGACGACGCAGCGAGTTGGTCAGCCGCGCGTCATTGGGGAGAAAACATGCCCGGCATCAGTCTTTCAGCCGAGGTCAGGCAGTTTGCTAGCGCGCCGTCGGCCCTTTTTATCGACGGCGTCTTCGCGAGGGGTTCGGGAGACCCTCTGACTCTCCTTGATCCTGCGACCGAGGAAGCAATCGCCCGCTTCCCGGAGGCGAGCCCCGCAGATGTTGAAAGGGTGGTGGCGTCCGCCGACCAGGCCTTTCGGGACCGGCGCTGGACGGGATTGAGGCCGGCCGACCGCGAACGCATTCTCCTGCAGTTTGCCAATCTTGTCGAACAGCATGGCGAGGAACTGGCGCAGCTCGAAACCTGGAATCAGGGCAAGTCGATTGCCATCGCCAGGGCGGTCGATGTCGGGGCTTCGGTTGAATACATGCGCTACATCGCCGGGCTCGCGACCAAGACTACCGGCCTTACACTCGACCTATCGATCCCCGTCGTGCCGGGCGGGCGCTACCACGCCTATACCCGGCCGGAACCCGTAGGCGTCGTCGCGGCCATCGCACCGTGGAACTTCCCGATGATGATCGCGCTGTGGAAGGTGATGCCTGCGCTTGCGGCGGGCTGCACGGTGGTGCTCAAGCCGTCCGAGTTCACGCCGTTGAGCGCCTTGCGGCTCGCGGAACTGGCGATCGAAGCGGGTGTCCCCGCCGGCGTATTCAACGTCGCCGTCGGACGCGGCGCGACAACGGGGACTGCGCTGGTCGGTCATCCGGCCGTCGCAAAGGTAAGCTTCACCGGTTCGACCGCGACCGGCAAGCAGATCGGCCGGGCTGCGATCGATCGCATGGCACGCTTTTCGCTTGAACTAGGCGGCAAGAACCCGGCCATCGTTCTGGCGGACGCCGATCCCGCCCGGATCGCCCCGGGCCTGCTCGGTGCCGCGTTCCTCAACAGCGGCCAGGTCTGTGCGTCTTTGTCGCGCATCTACGTCGAGCGTCCGGCGTACGAAGGTCTGCTTGAGGCCCTTCGGGAGGCGGTCAAGGCCATGACGATCGGACCGGGCCTTGACCCGGCGATGCAGATCAATCCGCTGGTCTCGGCCCAGCACCGCGACCGGGTCAGGGAACGGATCCGCGAGGCCGGCGCGGCCGGCGCCACGGCAATCAGCGGAGCAGCGGTCCCATCAAGCGGCTTCTACGTTTCGCCGACGCTGGTTACCGGCGCGGGGTCGGATGCGGCGATCCAGCGCGAGGAGGTGTTCGGGCCCGTGCTGAGTGTTACACCGGTCGACAATGCGGACGCGGCCGTCCAACTGGCAAACGACTCTCCCTACGGCCTTGTCGCCAGCATCTGGTCGAATGACCTTTCCCGCACGATGGACCTGATTCCGCGCATCGAGGCCGGCACCGTCTACGTGAACACGCACGTACCGGTCGATCCAAACCTTCCATTTGGCGGATACAAACAATCGGGTCTGGGACGCGACTTCGGGCCTGACGCGCTTGCACCCTACACAGAGATCAAGTCTGTGTGCGTGGCCTACTGAGCTGATTGGAAAGGGGTCATGAAAGTCGCAGTTGAACCCATGGTGTCAGTGCTGGTGGCGAGAGAACTCGTCGAGCGGCTGCGGGAGCTTGGCCTTCCGCTCGGCAAGCTGCTCGCCTCGGTGGACATCAAGCCCTCGCGCCTCGAGGATGTGAACGACCACATACCCTTGCGAAGCTACGTCGCCCTGTTCGAGGCGGCCGCGGAGTTTTCGAAGGATCCGCTGATTGGTCTGTCTCTGTCGGCCAGCGCCGGGCCCGAAACGCTGGGAGCTCTGGGCTTTCTGGTCCTCAGTTCCGATACGCTCGGCCAGGGGCTCGCCAATCTCTGCCGCTACGTGTCGGCGGTGCAGGACGCGACCGACAACGCGGTGGAAGTGGACGGCGAGCTCGCCTCCATTTCCTATCAGATCCGGGATGACCGGATCTCCCCACGCCGCCAGGACGCAGAATACTCGCTGGGCGTCATCATCCGCCTGATCCGGGCCTATGCCGGCGGACGATGCGATCCTGTCGAGGTCCACCTCGAACATGGCCCCGAAGGGCCGCGCCGCAGGTACGAGCACGCCTTCTCCTGCCCGGTCTATTTTCGACAGACCCGCAATGCGGTGATCGTGAAGTCATCGGATCTCACGATCCGCTCGGTAGCGCTGAGCGATGCCCTCGCCGTCATTCTCGAATCGCAGCTACGTGACCGTCTGGAATCGAAGGTCGGAGTGCAGAGCTTCGGCGATCGGGTGGTGGGCGCACTGACGCCGACATCGATCCAGCAGAAGGTGAGCTTCGCTCGGCTCGCGCAGGAAATGCGCGTCTCGCAGTCCACGCTCTATCGCAGGCTCAACCTCGAGAAGAAGTCGTTCCAGGGCCTGCTCGACGACCGGCGCGAAGCCCTCGCCAAGAGGCTGCTGGCTAATAGCCGCATGAGCATCGCCGAAGTTGCCTCGGCGCTGGGTTATGCCGAAAACGCGAGCTTCACCCGGGCATTCCGGCGTTGGACCAATCTCAGTCCGCGGCAGTTCCGAGACGGTATCCGCTATGCCGACGGCAGCGGACTCCGGGCAGGGTAGGCGAGGGACATGCCCATCTACTCGTCCGACCTGCTGCGGCTGCTCGATGAGCGCGGCTACATCCATCAGGTGACCAACGCCGAGGGGCTGGACCAGCTCGCGAGTCAGGAGATCGTGCCCGGCTATATCGGGTTTGATCCGACCGCCCCCTCATTGCATGTCGGGCATCTGGTGTCGATTATGCTCCTGCGGCGACTTCAGGAAGCCGGCCACAAGCCCGTTGTGTTGATCGGCGGCGGAACGGGGAAGATCGGCGACCCCAGCTTCAAGGATCAGTCCCGCAAACTGCTCGATCTCCAGACGATTCACGCAAACATGGCCTCGATCAAGGGCGTGTTCGAGCGCTTTCTCCGGTTTGGCGACGGACCAACCGATGCGGTGATGGTCGACAATGCCGACTGGCTGGACAAGCTGGACTACCTTCCGCTGCTTCGCGATGTCGGCGCGCACTTTACCATCAACCGCATGATCAGCTTCGATTCCGTCAAACTGCGTCTCGATCGCGAGCAGGCGCTGACGTTTCTCGAATTCAACTACATGATCCTACAGGCCTTCGACTTTCTGGAGCTGTCGCGTCGGGCCGGCTGTCGTCTTCAGCTCGGCGGCTCTGACCAGTGGGGCAATATCGTCAATGGTATCGAGCTGGCGCGGCGCCGCGACGGTATCGAGCTCTTCGGCTTGACCACGCCGTTGCTGACGACCGCCGACGGGCAGAAGATGGGCAAGACGGTCGGCGGGGCCGTCTGGCTCAACGGGGACATGCTTTCGCGGCAGGACTACTGGCAGTTCTGGCGCAACACCCACGACGATGACGTCGGGCGCTTCCTGCGATTGTTCACCGATCTTCCCATGGCCGAGATCGAACGGCTCGAGCGCCTGCGCGGCGACGAACTGGGCACCGCGAAAGCAATCCTTGCAGACGCGGCTACTGCGCTTTGCCGAGGCGTTTCTGCTGACTCGCTGCCTGATGCAGACCCGACACAGGTAACGCTCCGGTGAGAACCGGGCTATTTCAGACCCTCGCTTTCGTCACAGGTCTCGCGGTCGGGACGGCTGCTGCAGCGCAGGTCACCTCGGTCACGGGGCCGGTCCCGATAGGGCCGGACAGCGCCGTGTACGGGACCGCGGAATTGCCAGGCGCACGCTTTTCTACGCCGCTCAAACCTTACGGCTACGTGGAGGAGGAGTACTTCATCAGCGGCACCGCCGCCGCCTACCGGCACGGCGTTTCGGGACCTGAGGCGATCAGTGCCCGGCTACCCTACACAACACGGATCGTTGTGCGCCGCCCGTCGGATCCCGCCAGATTCAGCGGGGTCGTGCACTTCGAGCCGATCCATCCGTCCGGCGGTGTGACCTTCTCGTGGCTGGCGATGGACCTGTACATCATGTCCCGCGGCGACATCTATGTCGCGGTTGGCCTCGGAGACGCGGATGCAGGTCACTCGGGCAGTCCGAAATATCCCAACCAGACCGCGCCGGTAGGCGCGCACAAGGTTGCCCGGTGGTTCGATCCCGAACGCTACGCCGCGCTCGAGTGGCCCGCGGAAGAAGGCATTCGCTGGGAGGTGATGAGCGACATCGGACGCAAGCTGCGGAGCGGCGATCCTGACAGTCCGCTCCGGGGTCTGGATGTGCGCGCCGTTATCGTGAGCGGCTGGTCGTATACAGGCAGCCTCCAGCGTACCTTCATCAACGAGGGCTTTCATGACCGTGCGCGCTTGCCGGACGGCAAGCCAGTGTTTGACGGCTACCTCATCGGTGTATCCTCGCAGTGGAACCGGCCCGGTTATCTCCCGCTGCACAACGACGAAGAATTCGTGCCCATCGGTGATCCTCGACGGGATCTGAGAGTCACCGATGCGAAGGTGATCGAGTTCCTTACCGAGGCCGAGGTCGAGCTGGGCGCCGGAGCCAGTCCGCCGGAGCGCGACGGTCCTCTGGGAGGCTATCGCCTCTACGAACTGGGCGGGGTTATCCACGTCGCTAGCCTTGTGGATCCGAGCATTCCGTTCAGCGAGGAGCCGGCGCTGACGCAGCTCGCGCGACGGGGTTACCCGAAGGAAATGATCCCCAACGATCCGGTTTTCCGCTGTTCGCTACCCCAGAGCGACGTCCCGCACGGGGCCTTCGTGCGAGCGGCTGTCGAGAATCTGCGAGTGTGGATCCTTGAGGGCCAGGTGCCGCCGCACGCGAAGCCGCTCGCATGGGACGATGGCAAGCTTGCGCGTGACGTGACCGGCAATCCTGTCGGCGGCATTCGGCCTGCCGAGTTCGAAGTGCCGCTCGCGCATTACGGTCGTTACACCGGTTCGGCGCTCGCGAACTGCAGCGACGAGCGTCAATATCCGTTCGTCTTCTTCCTGCGGAACGAGCTGTCACCGGACGAGCTTGTCCGGCGGTATGGCACGCCCGAGCATTTTCTCACCGCCTATGGCCAGGAAGTGGACAGGCTGGTGAAGCAGCGCTGGCTGCTGCCCGAAGACGGATTGCGGCTGAAAGCCAATGCACTTGAAGACGCAGCCCGCCAGTTCGGGAGATCTGTCGATAGTTGGGCGCTTCCGGGAGGGTGAAGTAAATGCTGACTAGGTGGCTTTTGCCGTTCGTCTCGCTCGTGGCCTTCGCTGGCGGCGCGGCGCAGGCCCATCATTCGTTTGCTGCCTTCTTCGATCCGGCGGCTGAAATCACCCTCAAGGGTACGGTCACTGCTTTCCGCTTCACCAATCCGCACGGGACTATCGCATTCGACGTGCAAGGGGCGGATGGCAAAGTGGTCCACTGGCGGGCCGAAACCAATGCTCCGGTGGTGCTTGTGCGCAGAGGGTGGAGCCGCACGAGTCTAAAAGCGGGCGATGTCATTACGATCGAGGGCTGGAAAGCTCGCGATGGCAAACCCTATCTCCGGCTCAAGCGTGCGTATGATGCTAGCGGCAAGCTAATCGGCACAGCCGCCTTCAGCACGACGGAGGACTGATGCGCCGGCTCATCCTCGCTTTCGCGACTCTGGCGTTGGGAGCCTCACCTGCCGCGGCCGGGCCACCGGACCTCACTGGCTTTTGGAACCTCGATTTCGGCCCGTTGCGTCCCGAAACGGGAGCCCTGGTCGAGGCGCTGCCGCCGGACACCGTGGTTCTCGCGGATACCGGCGTCCCCGAGTTTCCCGAGAACGAGTATGGCGGACTCAAGCTGAAGCCCGAAACCCTCGCCCGCGCCGCGGCGTGGAAGCCGGCCGATGAGATGACTCTCGCGCGCGTCTGCGCTGCGCCCTCGATCGTCTATGCGATGCAGGGTCCGTTCCCGTTCGAAGTCTATCAGTCCGATGCAATGATCGTCTTCAGGTACGAGTATTTCGATCAGGTTCGGGTGATCTTCATGGACGGACGCGATCATCCGCCCGCCAATGCGCCTCACTCCAAGGTGGGCCATTCCGTCGGTCATTGGGAAGGCGACGAGCTGGTGATCGACACCACCCATTTGCTCGCCTCGACCATCACCAACAACGGGCTCGACCACTCCGATCATGTCCATATGGTCGAGCGCTATCGCAAGCTCGACGACCACACGCTGGCTGTCAGCCAGTGGTTTGAGGATCCCGAAGTACTCGACAATCGCGGGGCTCGGATCATCCAGTGGAAGAAGCAGTCCGGGCAATACGTGCTGCCCTATGACTGCGATCCGAGCATTGCCATCGAGTATCAGCAGATCGAGGGCAGCGATGAACTTGCGAAGTGAAGCGGGACCACAAGCGATGACACTATCGGACCAGTTGCACCAGGTGAAGCGACGTCACCCGGGGAACGCGCTTGCTGCCGCGCTCCTCGTCGCATTCCTCTCCTCCGTTCCTGCCACTGCCCAGGACACCGCGCCGCAAGGTGGTCCTTCGCCGGCCACCGTAGCCATGCGCTGGCAGTGGCTTAATCCGGAGATCAACAGCTTCACCTTTCGCGAAACCGACAAGGTGTTTGAATCGCGTCCGGTCAAACGGGAAGGCCCGGTGTGGGATCTGGCGCGTGGTGACGCGATGACGATGCCCGCCATCGAGTTCGGCGGCGAGGTGCGCAACTACGAGCGCTTCGCGGAAGATACGTTCACAAACGCACTGCTGGTGATGCGTGATGGACGGATTGTGTTCGAGGACTACCGCAACCGGTCCGACGCCCAGACGCAGTTCATCTCATTTTCGATGGCCAAGACGATCACTGCAATGCTGGTCGGAGTGGCGCTGGAACAGGCAAAGATAGCTTCACTTGATGATGCAGTGACCCGGTACCTGCCAGAACTGACGGGCAGCGGCTATGACGGGACGACGATACGCCAGCTTCTGCAAATGCGCTCGGGCGTGGACTACGAGGAGCGTTACGACTTTGGCGACAACCCCAGCTTCGCTGGGAAGCTGCATGAGCAGGCAATCGTACTCAACCGGATGCGTTTCGCCGATGGCGCGCGCGAAACCAGTCGCGCTCACACACCGGGAAGCCGGTTCAACTATTCGACGCTCGATACCTTCGTGATCGGCTGGGTTCTGGAAAGAGCCACAGGCCTGTCGCTCGCCTCCTACACCGAGCAATACCTGTGGGCTCCGCTCGGAGCCGAAGCGGATGGCTTCTGGCTGGCCGACGGGCCCCCGGGCGTGGGCCGCGAACTGTCGGGAATGGGCTTTAACGCGGTGTTGCGCGATTTTGCGCGGCTGGGTCAGCTGATGCTGGACGGCGGTCAGCGCAACGGACGGCAAATCCTGCCGGCTGGATGGGTGGATAAGATGGCGCGGATGACGCCAACCGGAGGTCCGATGCCGGGCTACGGGCTGTTCACCTGGCAGATTGACGACGAGCCCGGTGCGTTTTCAGCTGTCGGTCTGGCGGGCCAGTTTATCTATGTCCATCCGCAGAGCAGCACCGTGATTGTGAAACTGAGCCATTATCCGCCGGCCGAACCCCCAACTTTGCTGCCCGAAACACGCGCATTCTTCAAAGCGGTCGCGCATACCCGATGACGTCTGGCCACTGGCAAGGGCCGCGCCGGAGTGCTGGCGTCCGGACTGACCCGCGGTCAGCCCGCCCATGAAGAAGCTCTACCCCGACGCCGCCGCCGCCCTCGACGGGTTGCTACGCGACGGAATGCTGATCGCCGCCGGCCAAGAACCTGACTTTCGCCAGCAACAACGCCGGGATCGACAACGAAGGCATCGGCAAGCTGCTGCGCACCCGCCAGGTGAGCAAGATGATCAGCTCCTATGTGGGCGAGAACAAGGAGTTCGAGCGTCAGTACCTCGCGGGCGAGATCGAGGTCGAGTTCTGCCCGCAAGGCACCCTGGCCGAACGCATGCGGGCCGGGGGCGCGGGCATCCCGGGATTCTATACCAAGACCGGCGTCGGCACCCTGGTGGCCGAGGGCAAGGAGTTGAAGGAGTTCGACGGGGAAGAGTACATCCTCGAACGCGGCATCTTTGCCGACCTGGCAATCGTCAAGGCATGGAAGGCGGATGAGACCGGCAACCTCGTGTTCCGCAAGACCGCGCGCAACTTCAACCTGCCGGCCGCGACTTGCGGCAAGGTCTGCGTGGTCGAGGTCGAGGAGATCGTCCCGACCGGCAGCCTCGACCCCGACGGCATTCACCTACCCGGGGTCTACGTGCAGCGGATGATCGTCGGCGCGCCCTACGACAAGAAGATCGAGTTCACGACCACACGCGAGAGGGAGGCAGCATAATGGTGGCCTCTGCGCACAAACATGCGATCAGCATCGATACGGCGCGACCTAAGGATAGTTCGGTTGAAGTAGCCAGGCTTTGGATTGAGGACCGGGGAACCGCCACTTGTCTGATTGAACCTGGTCGCCTTGCGGAGCCCGAAATGTTCGGAACGCTGATGGTTGACGCCATTCGGGAGGCCGCCAGAGCGTTTTCTTGCCATGACGGCATCCCCGAAGAGGAAGCATGGAACCGGATCTGGACCGGTGTGGAAGTGGAGCGGAGGCGTTCCGTGTCTCCAACGAGGGTGGTTCTGGTTTTCGAGGAAGCGCACTGATGTCCTGGACCCGCGACCAGATGGCCGCCCGCGCAGCGCTGGAATTGCAGGACGGGTTCTACGTCAACCTCGGCATCGGCATCCCGACCTTGGTCGCGAACCACATTCCCAAGGGGATGGAGGTCACGCTCCAGTCGGAGAACGGCATGCTCGGGATCGGGCCCTTCCCGTATCCGGACGAAGTCGACCCCGACCTGATCAACGCCGGCAAGCAGACCATCAGCGAGCTGCCGCAGACCGCCTACTTCGACAGCGCGGCGAGCTTTGCGATGATCCGCGGCGGCCATATCGACCTCACCGTGCTCGGGGCGATGGAAGTCTCCGAACATGGCGACATCGCCAACTGGATGATCCCTGGCAAGCTGGTGAAGGGCATGGGCGGGGCAATGGACCTGGTCGCCGGGGTCAAGCGGATCATCGTGGTGATGGAGCACAACGCCAAGGACGGCAGCCCCAAGTTCATCCCCGAATGCACGCTGCCGCTGACCGGCAAGAGTGTGGTCGACATGATCGTGACGGACCTCGCGGTGTTCCACCGCTCCGACCACGCGAGCCCGTTCCGCCTGATCGAGCTCGCCCCGGGCGTCAGCGCGGAAGAGGTGGCGCTCAAGACCACCGCCAATTATTTGGGTCCGGAACGCTTGACCTAATTGCGGCGCGCCTGCCTTGAAGGCCCCACTCTCTACCACTTTTCTCCAAGGAAATCCGCCAACCGATGACCGACTTCGCTGTTCAGGATGGTTGAAAACGGCCTCACCTATAGAGGTAAAACGGCTGCCCTTAGCCGCTTGCGAACAATCCCGTTTCAGAATGCCGCAAGCGAAACCCGCCTAGCAGCGTAACGGCCGAGCTTTCACACGCCAACTAATGCCAAGTGTGAAAATCGGAGGTTCGCGAAGCTGTCACCAAGGTTGAAGCGCACCTGAGTTGAGCGTTCCAAGTTGGAAGAACGCCAAAAGTCCAAAGCCATGGCCGATGAAGCGTGTCGATGGAATCGACCTAAACCGATGCCCGGCTGGCACTCAGCTTGACGCGGCGTTCGCTGACGCATGCCACCTTTCGAAAAACCGTTCTAGCGTCAGCCTTTCATAACCGCCTGGCTGGTCACAAACACCCTGATGAAGCACGTACTGGTGGGTTGCACCAATCTCAATCACACCAGCCCAAAATCCTTTCGATGGGCGCTTGTTTTCGCCCATCCCGATTTCGATTGCCCAGCAGGGAACTCCATCGGGCCAGCGCAGGACAAGATCGATTTCATCGTCAGCGTGTCGCCAGATCGTGGCTCTTGCACCACGCCCCGGCCCATGCATCAGAGTTTGGATTGCCAGTCCCTCCCAACTTCGGGCGAAATGTCCTCGGCCCGGTGAAGCTGCTTCGACCCATTTCGGGTTGAACAGGCGGTGCAGGACCCCGGTGTCACGTAAGTAGTACAGGTCGGAGCGTCCATTGATGAGCGGTTCGAACGGGAGTCTGAAGATCATATCGCGGTCCACGAGGGAATCGATCACCGCTTGGAAGGTTTGGTCGTCCCACCCTGTTTTTTGGCACAGCGTATCTAACTGCCGGCCATTGTACCGAGCTAAGAGCCGAAGAAACGCATCTTGATCGATTTCGACGCCGCGCTTCGTTCTTGCGGGCAGCGCAAGAAGTCCGTTAGCAATGAGTCCGTCCAGGAAATCTCTGCTTCCTTGATCGGTGTCGGCGTTGAGGCTCCTAAGATAACCACCCCGACGCCAATGGGTCGCAAAATCGAATGTAGTAACCTGCGGCCTGGCCTCGTCGACATCTTGGACCGTGCCGGGTTCGGGAAGGTCAGCGAAAGGCGGCTGCCAATTCCACGGTTCGATCCGGTCAGGTCCTGGGCTGTTGGTTCGCCCTAACCGGTCAGCCACGCGACAAATCGAGGACCTTAACCTTTAGTCTCCCGTCTCCAGCCGCTCGGCTGGCTTGCGCCAGCGCTGCCTCCAGTTCCGCCGGACTTCCCGGCGTCGGGATACGCAATTGGCGAGGCGGTCCCTTCAGTCGTTTTCCGGCTTCGCCAAACCAAAGAACGAGGAGTACGCCGTAGCCTTCAGCGCGGTGATCAATTGCTTGCTGCGCCGCGAGCTGATCGTCGGCTGCGCGCCACAAATCGTCATGCCACTGCCCCTTAACCTCAATCGGGAGATGCAACTGACCGTATTCGCAAGCGATGTCGCCTTCGCGATCCGAGCCGAGGTGTTTTTCTGGATTAAACTGGATGGACTGCTCGTGGATGCGCAATGCATCGATCAACCGGTCGCGGCAAAACTCTTCGTCCTGAGGCATCTTGCGATCATCGCGATAAAATACCGCCCAGATGTCCGTGTCGCTGCTCATGATGCGGGCTTGGACCTGGGCGAGCAGATCGAGGACCTTGGCCTGCAAGTCAGGGAGGTTTTGTGGCGGTCCATCTGAAAGGATGGCCTGCAAGTTATCTACGGTGACGATCGCCCTCGACTGCTCGGCACGGGTCCGGCGGTATTCAGCTAGGACCGCGAGGATCCTTTCACGATAACCGTCTTCAACCTGCGCAAGCGACGCGAGGAGTTCTGCCGGCTCGTCAGTGGTATCGCTGCCTATCCTGTCGATGAGCCTACGAATGGCTTCGGTGGCATCCCAGGCGTTCGTTTCGCCCATTGTCACTCGATCAGGCCGCTCCCGAACTGGAAATGTCTCGCGGAAATGTTGGACAAGCCAAGCTGCAAGGCGGATTGCGACATGATCGGCGCCGTCCTGGTATTGTCGCCGCCCACCCAACCGCGAGCGGATTGCCCAAAAAAGGCCGGCGTCGAGCTTCGCGAGTTCCGCCACCTGCGACGCGTAGGCGTTGAAATCAGAAATGAGTCCAACGGCCTGCCAATTTCGGCGACGTTCATCGTTCAGACTTTTCATTCGCAGGCGGCGCTTGACCAACGGGGCAATTTTCGCCGGATTATCGGGAAGCAAAACGTCGATCAGTTCAGCTTCGGGCCGCTCGTGCATATAGGGAAAGCGTTGCAGCCACTCGTCGGCCAGCTCCTCCACCAACTTCGGAAAGGCTTGCCGTCCGTTATGGAGCAACTCGTAAAGGCCGCTCACATGTTCTGATTTTCGGGCCAGTGAAGGCTCAACGAGTAGCTTCGCATATTCCTCGAAGGCAGAAGGATTCGCGATCAGAGCCGCCCACACAGCGGCTTCCATCGGTTTCCACTCGTCGCCCGACGCCACGTGATTGGAGATATGCAGCTGCGCCGAGATGAGCTGATCGGTTGTCAGACTGCCGACACTTCCCGTTTGCCTCACCCGCTCGGCGAGGGCCGCGATCAACACGTAGCTCGAGTTCCAGACGCGGCTTCGACCGTAGTCCTTGGCCACAAGGGCGGCATTTGGATACGGCGGCAATGTGTTGAGATAAGACTCAAAACCTCGAAAGACCGTAGGTACCAGTTCCGGACCGCAAAGTGCGTCCAGCCGGTCCTGTGCCGTCTTTAGGTCGCGCAGGTCAGAATATCGGCCCAGGTATGCGTTCGCCACCTGGGAGAGTATTCCGAAGCGACCTTGCTCAAGGGCCGGAACGTCCTGCGCCAGCCCCTCCCGATACGCTGTCCAGCGCTTCTCTTGTTCGACCAGCCAGCGCGCGTGACGGGCCTCGTCCTCCAACTGCCACCCAGGCTTCTCCGGGTTGATCAGCTTGTCAAAATATTGCTCGTGCTCGTCTCTCGATGGGAAAAAGCGAAGCGCAGCACGTCGAGTGGCCTGCCCCTCGGTTTCAGTGTGCCGTGTGAGGCGCATGAACTCGAACCGTAGCTCGTGGTTCGTTGGCACTGCTTCGAGAAGTGCTGCAACGTCAGCATCGTCGGGCTGAAGTGCCGGGTTCAGCTGAGCGAGCCTGTAGTTCAGGAGAAAAAGGGTGGCGTCCGTTGCGCGCAACAACCAAAGCTGCTGAATTTGACGACGAACATCATCATTCGCAGCAAAGTATGCCGATATTTTCTTGTCGTCATCGCTTTCAGAGCCCCGCCGGGCAAACGCATCGAGCCAATGGAGAAGGCGCTTCGGTTTGACCTGCCCGAGGCCGAGCTGGCGAGAAATTAATGCATCGCCGAGATTGACTATGTCGAAGGACTCGATGCTCCGATGCTCAGGCAACAAGGCCGTGGCATAGTCTGCCAGAACGTCGAGAATATTTGCGATACGCTCATCCGGGATGTCGTAGCGATACCTCCAGACCCGCGCGGCCATGTTATCGTCGCCCTCTTGTGGGACCGCGCATACTGAATGGCCGCAGGTCGCGAAAATTGTCTGCACGACCTGCTCGTCATCGAAATGCTCAATCCCAGCATCGAGGATCATACCTGCGGCGAGGCGGGTCGCGTCATGAGTGCCTTGGTACCTAAGTCCGTCGACGAAACTACGAAGCTGGTCCGTGGCGAGGTTGCCGACTAAAGCCTCGGCAACTTGGTCGCGAATGGCGTAAAATTCCTTCCGGTCAAACGCTAGCTGTTGCAATTTGGCGGACACCGCTGGATCAAGCTTTTTGCCTTTGAATTGCCGTGCAAGCAGGATCCGAAGGCGGCCAGAACGCGACGGGTCGAGGACAACGCTTAAGGTCTCTGACTCAAGCGAATCTCGGATAAGTGATTTTGCCCTGAAGTCGCCCCAGCTGGCGAACCAAGGGTCGTCTTGTGAAAGTCTCTCAAGAGCGGTGAGCAGCGCGCGCGCTTCAATCTCGTTCAGAATATCTGCGTCGCCATATTCGATGATGGCCATCGGGTCGGTGGCAATCGCCCTAAGCGCCAGGGTGGAATTGCTGGCCAGCCAAGCAAACAGGCCGCGAAGGCTAGCCGGAACAATTCCTTCCACGGTAAGTGAGGCGAACAGTCGCTCAGACACACTTACGCTGCCTGCATGCTTCGCAAGCCACCGTGCGCCGAGCCATTCGCCAATTCGACGATGAGAATAAGTTAGCCGCTCGCTGTCGCCGCGATATGTCACTGTAAGGCGATTGCCGGATAAGGTGGTCCAGTCGGCGAAGCCCGGCAGAGTTCCGAGTTCAGCTATACGCAGGTCGTCTGCGGAGAACTCGGCACCTGGCTTTGCCAGAGCTGACTTGCCGGACAAGATCAGCGCGGCGAACGCTGCGCCGAGTGTGTCCAGCGCCGCCTCCCGCGAAATCTCTCGATTGCGCTGCCTCCTCACGGGATTCATGTCCCGGAGGGATAGCTCAACGTAGGCTTCAAACAGTTCGGAAGTCGTCTTCGGCAGGTCCCCACTTTTCGCGACGTCGGCCAACATGATAAGAGTCTGTGGGTTGCCCAACCACTCGCGAAAGCCGCGCGAATGATAGATGGCAATTACCTCGACCGCGCGTTCACGCCCCAATTGTTCAGTGAGAAAGTCGGCGATCTGCGCTTCGTCAAAAGGCTTAAGCCGCAGTTCTAGCGGAGGATCACCATACGTTTCGGTGATAATGGATTTTGCGGTCGCGGCTTGCCAATCCTCCGAACGACAAGCCAATACGAACCGGTCCACTGTAGCTTGTTCGAGTCGACCAAGGATTTGATCAACAACCCCACCCTCCGCAAACGCAGGTGCCTCATCTAGCGCATCAATCAGAACAAGCGAGTTGCCCGCCAGCAGCTCACGTGGGTCACTCGCGCCGATGAGCCGTCGCGCAGTAACCCACTTCCCGTTGGCTTTGCCAAGCTCCTCCAGGAGGCGACTCTTTCCCATTCCTGCTTCACCCAGGACGACAAGATTCTCGGGCCGTTGGAGCAGCTCTGTATGGGCGATCACGGCAATCGCGCCGTCAACACTATAGACGAGGTTGCGAGGTATGAAGGCGGGGACGGTCACTCCTTCAACTTATGCGGACGCTTCAAAATTGCACTAGGATGTTGGGCTGGCGTCCCGATCTGTCCACAACACCATTCTACCTCGGCATTAGGATGATCGGCTTCAAGTCGTGATCCTGGCGCCTCGTTCCGTCGCGGTTTGATTGCAAACCGACTCCCGCGTTTCGCCCAAGTGGACCGACGCGCCTCTAGTCAGTGAGCAGGGCGGACATTCCTCATTGGGGAGGTGGAAGCCACGTTGAACGACCGGCATGGACGCATAACGGACATTTGTTCGCTAAGAAGTGAGCATCTGTGTCGATTCGTTCGCGGATCGACCGCCCTGAAAATGGGGCGGTGCTTCGCGGCGATCTTGGACCGAGTCCGTGCAGACCATCGTTAAGCAGGACGCTGCGAGTCCGAACAGTGCCGCCTATACGAAGGCAATCGATACCTAGCTGGTTACCTTTTGCGGAGTGACAACAAATTTGTTACCTGCAAAGTCCAGTAAGCATCTAATTATAAAAGATAATGGTGCCGGCTACAGGATTCGAACCCGTGGCCCCCTGATTACAAATCAGGTGCTCTACCAACTGAGCTAAGCCGGCACTTCGAAGTGCCTTTGCTTCAAGCGACGCCGAAGGTCCAGCCTTCGGTTTGCGCAATTTGCGGAGTGAGCGTTTCGGGCGACCACAATTCCGGCCGCTCGGCGTTGGAGCGGATCCAGGCGGCCGTAATCAGGGCATCGGCCTTGTGGTCGTCGAGCGGCACGCGCTGACGCCACGGTTGGCTGCCGAGAGCGGCTAGGGCGAGGTCGAGCGAAGCGCGGTCGCGGATCTTCGAGGCGCCGGCTCGGCGTCCCGCGGCCAGGGCGGCGATGGCGGTGTAGATTTCCACCACCGCGGAACCGGTT
Source organism: Altererythrobacter sp. Root672 (assembly GCF_001427865.1). Taxonomy (NCBI): domain Bacteria; kingdom Pseudomonadati; phylum Pseudomonadota; class Alphaproteobacteria; order Sphingomonadales; family Erythrobacteraceae; genus Altererythrobacter; species Altererythrobacter sp. Root672. The sequence continues at coordinate 1,952,608 of NZ_LMHH01000001.1, read as the reverse complement.
GGCGGGAGCGGGTCGATTGGCCAGACGGGCAACCTGCGATCGAGCCTGTGGAGCAGGCGCATGCCGGTCAGGCTCGACTTGCCCACTTGCGCGGCGCCGACAAGATTGAAGTTGCTGTAGGGCTTGCAGCCCATACGCTCCTGCGCCTCTTCGGTGAGGCGGAAACGGCCCCGCCGATGGGTGGCGGCGGAGTGGTGGAAGTGCGGTCCTTCGCGGCCGCCATGGCGGCGGAAATAGCGGCTAGCTACGGGGTCATCGACGAAGCTCGTCGCGCCCAAGTGTGGATCGCCGCCGCAGAGATGATCGATCAGGGCCCATAGATCGCGCGCTGTTCGCGGGCTTTCCTCCCAGCCGGGAAAGAAGGCCCCGCAGTCAGTGAAGGGTAGCGAGATACCGAGGTCGAGACCGACGAGAGTGTCATCGGGCAAGTCGTCGGTAAGCCATTGCAGGACCTCAAGCCGGGACCATGTGTGGCCCGGCCTGACCAGCTTGGGTGCTTTGTCGCCGACCGAGCAACTGGCCACGGCGATCCCCCGCTGCCGCTCGCCCGCCGCGCCCGACCAGTCGATCGCGGTGAAATGGCGAAAACGGGGGCTCACTTGTTCCGCTTGCGCACCGGTTTCATCGCTCCTGCCGGCGCTTGTCCCACCACTCGATCCGCTCCTTCACTTGCCGTTCGAACCCGCGCTCGACCGGTTCGTAGAAGGTCTGCGGCTCCATCTCCGCGGGCCAGTAGTTGTCGCCCGAAAAGCCGCTCTCGGCGTTGTGGTCGTAAGTGTAGTCCTTGCCATAGCCGATGTCCTTCATCAGCTTCGTGGGCGCATTGAGGATGTTTTGCGGCGGCATCAGGCTGCCGGTATCCCGCGCGCTCTTCCAGGCAGCCTTCTGGGCCATGTAGGCCGCGTTAGATTTGGGCGCGGTGGCGCAATAGAGGCAGGCCTGCACGATCGCGAGTTCGCCCTCGGGCGAGCCCAGGAAGTCGTAGGCGTCCTTGGCGGCAATGCACTGGGTCAGCGCCTGGGGATCGGCGAGGCCGATGTCCTCGCTGGCGAAGCGGGTGATGCGCCGCAGCAGGTAGAGCGGCTCCTCACCCGCCACCAGCATTCGCGCGAGGTAGTACAGCGCTGCCTGGGGGTCCGAGCCGCGCATCGATTTGTGCAGCGCCGAGATCAGGTTGTAGTGGCCCTCGCGATCCTTGTCGTAGACCGCCACTCGGCGCTGTAGAAACGCGCCGAGTTCTGCAGGTGTCAGCGGTTCGGGGATATTCGCCGAATAGAGCGTCTCCGCCTGGTTGAGCAGGAAGCGGCCATCGCCATCCGCTGAAGCGACCAGCGCCTCACGAGCATCTGCCGTGAGGGGAAGGGGGCCTTCCAGCACCTCCGCGCGGTCGAGGAGCTTGCCGAGTGCAGTTGGGTCCAGCCGGTGGAGGATGAGGACTTGCGCCCGGCTGAGCAATGCCGCGTTGAGCTCGAAGCTGGGGTTCTCCGTCGTCGCGCCGACCAAGGTCACGGTGCCGCGTTCGACGAAGGGCAGGAAGCCGTCCTGCTGCGCGCGGTTGAAGCGATGGATCTCGTCCACGAAGAGCAAGGTCCGCCGTCCCGCCAGCTGGGCCACTTCCGCCTCGGCGAACGCCTTCTTGAGGTCGGCTACACCCGAAAACACCGCGCTGATGGCCACGAACCTCATACCAACGGCATCGGCCAGGAGGCGGGCGATACTGGTCTTACCGGTGCCAGGTGGCCCCCACAGGATCATGCTTGAGAGGCGGCCCGCGGCGACCATCCGGCCGATAGCGCCTTCCGGTCCCGTCAGGTGCTCCTGCCCAATCACTTCGTCCAACGAACGCGGGCGCAATCGGTCGGCCAGCGGCGCGTCGGCACGCGGCTCATCGGCGGGCGGAGAAGTGGGTAGATCGTCAGCAAACAAGTCGGCCATCGGCTACAGATAGACATTGGTCGACGCAGGGGCGACTTGAATTTTCGGCTGTCTAAGATATATCGTGGAATATCGAATGGAGGATCAATCATGATCTACGCAGATTGCGATTTCGGAGACGGCCGCGAGTGGAAAGCCATGGCTGACAAGTGGGGCAAGGTGCGCTGGGGCGGGCCGGGCGGACCCTTCGGACCTGGAGGTCCGTTCGGGCCGGGCGGTGTCTTCGGTCCTGGCGGAGTCTTTGGCCCCAAGGGTGGCCCATGGGGGCCGGGCGGACCGCGCCGGCATGGACGTGACCGCAAGTTCGGCCGTGACGAACAGCGGCTGATGCTCCTGTCGCTCATCAAAGAGCAGCCGCGCCACGGCTACGACTTGATCAAGGCGATGGAGGAACTGTCGGGTGGGCATTACTCGCCAAGCCCAGGAGTGATCTATCCGGCGCTTTCGTTGCTGGCTGACGAGGGTCTCGTGGTCGAACAGCAGAGCAACGACCAGCGTCGCAAGTTCGCCATAACGCCGGCCGGTGAAGCCGTGCTCGAAGAAGAGGCAGAGGCAGCCGCCCAGGCAATGGAGCGTCTGACCGGTCTTGGCGAAAAGGCCGAACGCCATCGTTCGCCTTCGATCGAGCGCGCGGCTTTCGGGCTGTTCACCGCTGTCGGACAGCGCATGGCCAACAGCGGCGGCAAAGACGAAGACCTGCCCCACCGGATTGCCGAGATCCTCGACGAAGCGGCGCAGAAGATCGAGCGGCTCTAGAGCAGCCGATTTCTCCCTTCCGCAGGCGTGTGATACACTCTTCGAGTGGTCGCGCCTGTGGGAGGGACTGCTATGGCAACTGTTAGCCCGGTAAAGACGCCGAAGCACTTGTGGCTGGTCGGCATCGTCTCGCTGTTATGGAACGCTGTCGGGGCGACCGACTATACCATGACGGCGCTAGGCAATACCGCCTATCTCGAAAGCATGGGCTTCGGGCCTGAGGAGCAAGCCTGGGTCGCTGCGTTTCCCGCTTGGGCAGTGGCCGTGTGGGCGATTGGAGTGTGGGGCTCCATCGTTGGCTCGATCTTGCTGCTGATGCGTTCGCGCCATGCCGTAACGGCGTTCATCGTCTCGGCGTTGGGAGCTGTTGGCAGCTTTGCCTATCAGTTCACGTCAGACAGGCCGGCATCGATGGAAGGCGGCGGGGCAGTCATCATGCCGGTCGTAATCATCATCCTGATCGTTGCGCAGTGGTACTATGCGCGGCGGATGGCCGCTGCCGGGGTGCTGCGCTGACCAGGGCCTTGCGCTCTGCAAGCCGCACATAGAGGTCGGCAACAGAGCCGTTGATCGCGTCCCAGGAGTAGGTGCGGCTACGAACTTCGCCCGCCGATCCATGCTTTTGCCGCAGGTCTGCGTTTCGGATGTAAGTTTCGACCACCTCGGCGAAGGCGGTAATATTGCCCGGTTCGACCAGTCGCCCGGTATCTCCGTCGACGACGAGGCTGGTGCTGCCCGTCGCTCTGGCGGCGATAACCGGCAAGCCTGAGGCCATGGCCTCAAGCGTCACGTTGCCGAATGTCTCGGTGACCGAGGGGTTGAGCAGCATGTCCATGCTGGCCACGGCCCGGCCAAGATCGCCGGCGGTAAGCATCCCCGCAAAGATGGCGCCAGGTACCCGCTCGGCAAACCAATCGTGTGCCGGTCCCTTACCGATAACGAGCACCTTGTGAGGCACGCCCTGGCTGCGCAGGCGGGACACGGTGTCGGCAAAGACGTCGAGACCTTTTTCCATGACCACCCGGCCGAGGAAGCCGACCACGACGTCGTCGTCCTCGATGCCCAGCGAGCGGCGCCATTCGAGATCGCGGCGACTGGGATCGAAAATGTCGCGATCGACGCCGCGTGACCAGATTTCGATGTCGCTGCTCATGCCTTGTTCGCGCAGCACCTCGGCCATGCTCTCCGACGGCGCGACCAGGGCGTCACAGCGGTTGTAGAAGCGCTTGAGGATCCTCTCGAGCCAGGGTTCGGCGAAGGCCATGCCGTAGTAGCGCGGATAGGTCTCGAACCGGGTATGGACCGAGCCCAGTACCGGGAGGTGACGCGCTTCGGCCCATCTGAGCGCTGCGTGCGCCGTCGGATCGGGCGACGCGAGGTGCAGTACTGTGGGAGCGAACTTTGCGAGATCCGCCGTGTTCTTCGCTGAAAGCCCGAGCGGAAAGCGATATTCACTGCGGAATGGGATCGGGACCGCGGGCACACCAACGAGATCCCCGGTGGGGGCGAAAGCGGGCTGGGGCACGACCGGCGCGTAGACGCGCACCGCGGCACCCTGCCTCAACAAAAAGTCTACCAGGCGGTTCAGAGCCTGGTTCGCGCCGTCGCGGACATAATTGTAGTTTCCGCTGAACAGGGCGACGCGCAGATCGGCAGTGTCCATCGAGGCCCCCTAAGGCTTGTGTTGCGCTCCGGCAATGCTGCTTTGGCCAGAGGGGGGCGCAGGAACGGCAAAACTCACTGTCCACTACCGTGGCAGGAAGGCAACATAAGCGGTTGCGGTTGTCACTAGCTAGGTGGCCGGTAATTGTGTGGTTACCACCGTGGCCTTAAAGGGGGAGCTGCCCGTGTGACCGTAAACAGCGGCGCCCGCGCAGGGAGATGGGAGACCACCTAATGTTGTTTCGGGGCGCCGGGTCGGCAGCTTACACGCGTGCATTTCTGTTTGCTGGTTCGGCAGCGGTAACACTTTGCATTCCTTCATTCGCAGCGGCGCAGGCCGATGCTACTCCTGAGCAGCCCGTAGACGAAGCCTCGCCGGACGATAGCTTCCCCGCGGACCAGGACGCCAGCACGGGCAACCAGATAGTCGTTACCGCGACCAAGCGGGAGCAGACGTTGCAAGACGTCCCCGTGGCGGTTTCCGTAACCACTGCCGAGACGATCGAACGCGCGCAGATTCGCGATCTGCGCGATCTTCAAACCGTCGTTCCATCGCTCAGCGTCGGCCAGCGGCAAAGCGTTGCCAACACCAACTTCTTCATCCGCGGCTTCGGCAACGGCGCCAACAACGCCGGGATCGAGCCTTCGGTCGGCGTGTTCGTCGACAACGTCTATCGCTCGCGGACCGCGGCGCAGATCACCGACCTGCCCGACGTCCAGCGGATCGAGGTCCTGCGCGGCCCGCAGTCCACCCTGTTCGGCAAGAACGCCTCTGCCGGCGTCATTTCCATCACCACCGAGGAGCCGAAGTTCAAATTCGGCGGGGTGGGAGAGCTGACCTACGGCAACTTCGACCAGATCATCGCGCGCGGTTACGTAACTGGTCCGGTGTCGGACTCGATTGCGGTCAGCGTTGCTGCCGGGCTTAACCAGCGCGACGGCTTCTTCCAGGATGGCGGCACGGGTGATCGGACCAATGAGCGCGATCGCTGGTTCGCCCGTGGGCAATTGCTGGTCGATCCGGACAACGGCTTCCGCGCCCGCATCATTGCCGACTACGATTCCATCGACGAGAATTGCTGCGCCGTCGTCAACGTGCAGGACGGCCTGGCAACCCCAGTCGTGCGTGCCCTGGGCGGGCAGGTGAACGCGCCCGCCGATGCCTTCGACGGGTTCGTGTACAACAACTACAACTCGACGAACGATATCGAGAACTACGGCATCTCGGCCCAGTTCGACTTCGATCTCAACGACGACTTCACCGTCACCTGGATCAGCGCCTATCGCGAGACGAAGGCCGTCACGAACCAGGATTCCGACTTCACCAGCGCAGACCTGATCTATCCCAACTTCCAGGACCTTGGGATCGGCAGCTTTACGCAAGAAGTGCGGCTGACGGGTGAGATCGGCGACAGCATCAACGTGCTGCTCGGCGCCTTCTACATCAACGAGGATATCGACCAGCAGAACCAGCTGATCTACTCGACCCAGTTCCGGCCTTACGCCAACACCCTGGTGCAGCAGCTTTCGGGCGGTGCGCTCAGCCTGCCTACGCTTGAGGCGGTCTTTGGCGCTGCCGATGGGCAGAACTACTCGGGGCAGTTCCTTGCGTCGGGCCAGGGCTTTACCGAGGCCTATACCCTCGACAGTGAGGCGTACTCGTTCTTCGGCCAGGTCGACTTCGAGATCACCGACGGCCTCGTTCTCACGCTCGGCGGCAACTACACCGACGACAGCAAGAAGTTCGTCACCAACGCCGTTTCGACCGACACCTTCTCGGGCATCGACCTCGACGCGCCGCAATACGCGCCGTTCCGTGGTCAGCTGCTCTTCGGAGGTGCGCTTGCCCAGGGCGTGGGTACTGCGCTCGGGCTCGGCAGGCCGGCGACGGCAGCCGAAATCGGAGCCTTCGCTGGTTCGAACCCCGCCGCCTATGGTGTCATCCAGGCCGGTGCCACGGCCTATGCCGGCGCCAATGCCAACAACCCGCTGGCGAACCCGCTGGCACCTCTGCGCGCGCTGCAGTTCATGCCGCCGTTCCTCAACGTTCCCAACTCGGTCGAGGACGGCAAGACGAACGACAGCGACTTCGCCTACACCGTTCGCCTGGCGTACGATCTCAATGACACGATCAACGTCTATGCGTCCTATGCAACCGGCTTCAAGGCGAGCTCGATCAACCTCTCGCGCGATAGCCGTCCTTCGCCGAACGATCGCGATGCGATCATCGCTGCGGGCCTCGATCTCAACAACCTGGTCTACGGGAGCCGCTTCGCCGGTCCCGAAAACTCGCGGGTGATGGAAGTCGGTGCGAAGGCCAACTGGGGTGACATCTCGGCCAACCTCGCAGTGTTCGACCAGGATATCTCTGGGTTCCAATCGAACATCTTCACCGGATCGGGCTTTGCCCTGCGCAATGCGGGTGAACTCAGCACCTTCGGCGTCGAGTTCGAAGGCCTGGCCACGATTGCCGATGCTCTGACGCTGAACCTTGGCGTAACCTACCTCGATCCGCTCTACGTCAGCTTCGAACAGTCGGCCGTGGGCGATCTCTCGGGCACTCGTCCCGCGGGCATTCCGACCTGGACCGTGCTGATCGGTGCACAGTACGAGCACGAGATCGGCAGCGGCACGATCATCCCGCGCGTTTCGTTCCTGTGGCAGTCGGAAGAGCAGCTGATCGAAGGCCTGCCGGGCTTCGTGGTTCGCAATCCTGACGGGACCATCGCTGACGCCACCCCCGCGCTAGAGGCGGCAGCGCCGTTCACGCGCGAGGTCCAGGACCTGACGGCATCGCTGTCATACGACATGGACATCGGTCTCAGCCTGACCATCTGGGCGCGTAACCTCCTCAACAAGCGCGACGTGGGCGTAATCTTTGACACGCCGGCGCAGCCGCGGGGAATTTCCGGTTATGCAAACGATCCGCGGACTTACGGTGCGAGTGCTCGCTACCGGTTCTGATCCGCTACAAAGACTGGTTCAAAAGGGGGTCTTTTGACCCCCTTTTTATTTGCACGGAGACGAATTCTGTGATGCCTTCCCCCTCAGGTACACAACAATGTGACCTGAGGGGGAGATCGATCATGAAATGGATGTTGTTGCCCTTCCGGCGCTACGCCGAATTTTCCGGTCGTTCGCGCAGAATGGAATTCTGGATGTTCCAGCTGCTCGGCCTGATAGTGGGCGCGGTGCTGTACACCCTGATCCTGGCCGGTGGCGGGATGGAGTGGGTTACCCTGGTTGCCGCAACCGCAGAGGGAACCGCGGTTGACAGTCAACTTGAAGAATTCTCGTTCGGCCCCTTGGGCTGGGTCGGTATTGTCGGCCTGATGGTCTGGGTCGTGGCCGCGTTTATCCCATCGATTGCGCTGACGGTGCGCCGTCTACACGACCGAAATATGACGGGATGGTATCTGCCTGGTTTTGTTGTGGCAGTGCTCTGCCTGAGCCTAATTCCTATTCTCGGCACCATCGTGGTCCTGGCCCTTGAGATTGGCTGGATCGTGCTGATGGCCCTGCCAGGCACACCGGGTCAGAACAAGTACGGTCCTGATCCGCTTGGCGAGGCTGACGCGGAAGCTTTCGCCTAAAGTGACCTGAGCGCTCGGGCCGGCCTCGCCCGCAATAGCGGCAACGAGGCGCCGAGCGCGAAGGCCAGAACCAGCGCGATCCCTGCGCCGAGAACCCCGAGAACGCGCGGCCAATCGGGCAGCCACTCGAACTCGAACAACTGGACGATGACCAGCCAGGCCAGGCCGCTGCCAAGGCCGAGCGCGACCACGGCAAGGACGGCTGCGAGCAAACCGAACTCTGCAAGCTGCAATGTAAGCAATTGCCGGGTGCTAGCCCCAAGGACGCGCAGCACCACAGTGTCGTAGAGCCGAGCAGCCCGAGCCGCGGCAATCGCACCGAGCAGGACCGCGATGCCGGCGAGTACGGCCACTCCAGCGGCAGCGAGGATCGCCAGCGAGACTTGCTCAAGGATGTCCCGTGCCTGGGTCAGGAGCGGGCCGACCTCGATCACCGAGCTCGAGGGAAAAGTGCGGACCAGGTCGCGCAAGAGGCCGCCCGCCTCACTGTCGTCCGGCAGCGAGACTGTCGCCGCTAGGTTATGCGGAGCATCCTGCAGGGCATTGGGTGAGAAGATCAGGACATAGTTGAAGCCCATGCTCTCCCAGTCGATCCGCCGGAAGCTGGCGATCCTTGCCTGCCGCTCGACACCCAGGAGGCCGATGGTGAGATAATCGCCGATCTTGAGGCCAGCAGCCTGCGCCAGGTCGAAGTCGACCGATACCAGCGGCTCGCCCTGATAATTCTCCGGCCACCATTCCCCGGCGACGAGCGAATTGCCTTGCGGCAGCCGCTCCGCATAAGTCAGCCCGCGCTCGCCACGCAGCGCCCAGGCGCCTTCGGGCAACTCTTCCATCTGGCTGACGATGGTAGGATTGGCTTTCGGCCCATAAGCCAGGATGGCCCCACGCAGCGTTGGCACCACGTTGATCTCTGCCTTGGGGGCATGGCGGCGCACCGTCGCCTCGAACTCGGCCTCGCGATCCCGCGGGACGTCGAGCACGAAGTAGTCCGGCGCGATCTGCGGCACGCTACGGGTGATGTTCGCCGAGAGGCTGGTCTGCACCGCAGCCAAGACGACGAAAGCCGACAGACCGAAGCCGAGTGCCGTCACCAGCGAGCCGGTCTGCGAACCGGGACGATGAAGATTGGCGAGCGCGGATCGAAGCAGCGGATTGGCCGGGCGCGGCGCGCGCGTGGCTGCTTTGCGAATGGCCCAACCGAGGCCCCAGAGCACCACCAAGAGGACAACCGCGCCGCCCATGAACAGGGCGCTCAGCCCCGGTTGCGGAGATCCGAACAGCGCCAACGCGGCGATCCCGACCAACCCCAGAGAAACCGGCCAGATCGCTCCACGCCAGGCCTTCGCCAGGGGGGCGACGCGCGAACGCATCAGCTCCATCGCGGGGAAATGACGCGCTCGCATAAGGGGCGGCGCGGCGAAGATGAGGGCCACAAGCAGCCCGAAAAGCAGCGCACGCAACAGCGCGGCCGGATCGATCACGAGACCGGTACGCACGGGCAGCAAATCACCCAAGGCTTGCGCCAGGAGCGGCGTCACGAGCACGCCCGCAGCGAGGCCCGCTATGGAACCCGCCAAAGCTGCTGCGCCGACCTGCAGGGCATAGATGCGCACAATGTCGCCGCTGCCAGCGCCAAGGATCTTGTAGGTGGCAATGCTAGCTCGGCGGGCCTCCAGATACGATGCGACGCCGCCGCCGATACCGATGCCCGCGATGACCAGCGCGGCAAGGCCCACGAGCGTCAGGAACTCGCCCATGCGGCCGACGAACCGCTCGGCCCCCGGCGAGGCGCGGTCACGCGTGCGGATGTCGAAGCCGGAATCCGGGAAGCGCTCGGTCAGGGTCTTCTCGACGCTTTCGGGAACGTCGTTGCCAATGAAGCGCACCCGGGTCTTCGACTGATACATCGCGCCAGGCGCGGTAAGCCCTGCGGCGGCCGGAACGTCGAGCGGTACGATTACGGTCTGGCCGAGCTGGAAGCCCTCACTCAGCCTGTCCGGTTCTTCGCTGATGATGCCGGCCACGGTCAGTTCGGTGGAGCCGACCTTGAAGCGGTCGCCAGGCCCGACACCGAGGCGCTCTGCCGCGCCCTCAGCGAGCCAGGCCTGACCCGGAGGGGGAGCCCCCATCTGGCTGCCGCCATCGAGCGTCAGCGTGCCGTAAAGCGGCCAGTTGGCGTCGACCGCCTTCAGCTCGATCGGGGTTGCAGCGTCTGCGGTGCTAGCCATGGCCTGCATGCGCAGACCTCGCGAGATCGTGCCGTAGCGAGAGAGGAACTCGCTTTCCTCTTCGTTCAGTGGCCGCTGCCAGACTTCAACCTCAAGGTCGCCGCCGAGAATTTCCCGGCCCCGTTCGGCCAACTCGCCTCTGATCGCGCCCGTCAGCGTGCCGATGGCCGCTAGCGCGCCAACGCCAAGGAACAGGCACACCAGCAGCAGCCTCAGGCCGCGAAAACGGCGATGAAGATCACGCCGTGCAAGGCGCCAGGCAGCAGGCCAGGAAAGCGTCATGCCGCGCGCTCAGAGTGGCGGCACGGCTGGGGTGTGGGATTGCGCTTAGGCACGGGTGTCGCTGGCGATCCGTCCGTCGGACAGCGACACGATCCGATCGCAGCGCTCGGCCAGGTGCTCGTCGTGAGTGATGATGACCAGCGTCGCCCCGGTCTCTTCGCGGCGAGCGAACAGGAGTTCGATAATCCCCGCTCCGGTCGCCACGTCGAGGTTGCCGGTCGGTTCGTCCGCGAACACCAGCGGCGGGCGAGGCGCGATGGCGCGGGCAATGGCGACGCGTTGCTGCTCGCCGCCTGAAAGCTGGGCCGGGTAATGGGTAAGGCGATGGCCAAGGCCGACGGCTTCCAGTTCCGCGGCCGCGCGTGCCCAAGCGTCGGGTTCGCCGGCCAGTTCCAGTGGGGTGGCGACGTTTTCCTGCGCGGTCATCGTCGGCAGGAGGTGGAAAGCCTGCAGCACGATGCCGATCCGGCCGCGACGGGCGCGGGCCAGCGCATCTTCATTGAGCGAGGTGAAATCGGCCCCCGCCACGCTCAGCGTCCCGCCGCCAGCCCGTTCGAGGCCAGTCAGGACCGACATCAGCGAGCTTTTCCCGGAGCCGGACGGGCCGAGCAGGGCGAGAGTCTCGCCAGTCGGAACGATGAGGTCGATGCCGCGGAGAATTTCGACGGCAGCTTCGCCTTCGCCGAGCGTAAGCCGCAAATCTCGCGCCTCGATTGCAGGAGGTCTTGTCACAAGTGTTGGATGGCATAGGGAAAGATGGCGGGCAAGGAGGCTTGGACGATGCGTATTGGCGGCTTGTCGATGGTTGTGGCGGCGCTGGCCCTTGCGGGTTGCAGCAGCGAGCCCGCGCAACCTCCCGCGCAAGAGCCTCAAGCCAAGGCATCGATCGAGGCCGCGCCGGTCACCGGTCCTGAACGACGCATCCTCGCATTTGGCGATAGCCTGTTCGCTGGATACGGACTGGGAGAGGGCCAAGGCTATCCGGATAAGCTGGAAGCGGCCTTGCGCGCGAAGGGCATCAACGCACGCGTGGCTGACGCAGGAGTGTCGGGAGATACGACAGCGGCGGGGCTGCAGCGGCTCGCCTTTGTGCTCGATAGCCAGGCCGAGGCACCCGAGCTCGCCATCGTCGAACTTGGGGGTAACGATTTGCTGCGCGGCATTTCGCCAGCGGAAACTCGCGAGAACCTGGAAGCGATTCTGCAGGAGCTGGCGAAGCGCAAGATTCCGGTCCTGCTGATGGGCATGCGGGCGCCGCCCAACCTTGGCGAACAGTTCGTCTCAGAATTCGACGGCATCTACCCCGCCTTGGCGCGTAGCTATTCGACGGAGCTGGTGCCGTTCTTCCTCGAACCCGTCTACGACAAGCCGCAACTGATCCAGGCCGATCGGATTCATCCAACGGCCGAGGGGATCGATGCGCTGGTCGCTGCGACAGCCGGCAAGGTGGCCGCGGCTCTGCCTCCGCGGAGCTAGCCCAGCCTCACCACTTCACCGCCAGCGACGCGCCATACGGCCGCTTCTCGCTCGATCGCCTCAAACGGAGCCAACTCCGTACCGGTTAGCCAGGCTTGCGCCCCACCGGTCCTGAGGCGCTCAAACAAAGCCTCGCGCCGCAAGGGATCGAGATGTGCGGCAACTTCATCCAGCAGGAGGACGCCCGGACGTCCGGCGGCGGCAAGTTCGGCATGGGCCAGCGTAATGGCGATCAGCATCGCCTTCTGCTCGCCGGTTGAACAGCTTGCCGCCGGCATGCCGCTTCCGGCCATCGCCACTTCCAACTCGTCGCGATGCGGTCCGGTCAGGGTCCGTTGCGCCGCCCGGTCCCGCGGCCGTTGGCGGGCAAGTTCCGACGCCAGTTCTCCAGCATCGAGCGCGCCGCCTCCGAGATAGGTAAGGGCAGGGCGGGCAAACGGCCCTTCCGGCAGGGCCTCGAGCGCCTCTGACAAGCGTTCGATCATTCGCACCCGGCCCAGGGCCAGCGCAGCCCCGCTCTCTGCCAATTGCGTTTCCAGCGAGGTCAGCCATTGCGGATCGGGATCGACATCACTCGCCAGCAAGCGATTGCGCTCGCGCAGCGCCGCTTCGTAGCGCGAGGCGTAACGGGCATGCGCAGGGTCGAGTGCTAGCGCAAGGCGGTCCATATAGCGCCGCCGTGCCCCGGCGCTGTCGGTGAATAGCCGGTCCATCGCGGGGGTCAGCCATCCAACCGCCAGCCATTCGCCGAGCGCCACCGCGCTCGCTTCGGCGCCGTTGACGAGGACCAGGCGTCTGCCGGGACGCTCCGGCGTCGTGCCAGTCCCAAGCTGCACCGCGCCGCTCCCGTCACCGCAATCGAGCTGGGCGCTGACCGCAAAGCCGCCCGTGCCGCCATGCCCCGCCATCTCTGGCAGTCCAGCCCTTCGCAAACCCCGGCCGGGCGCCAGCAATGACAGGGCTTCGAGCACGTTGGTCTTTCCCGCGCCGTTCTCTCCGAACAGCAGGTTGATCTTCGCGCTGCCGTCCAGGCGGCTAGCGGCGTGATTGCGGAAGTGGCTGAGGGTGATCCGGTCGAGCGCCATGGGTCGGTCGAGCGTTAGGCGAAGGGCGAGAACTAGACCACTGCAAAACCGGCCTCACCGCTATTTGGGATTTTTCACCAAGTTGCGGGAGTGTTGGCACATGGTAATTCTCCGATAACGACAAGAACCACGCAAATCCGCCATTTCCGCAGTTTGGCACGCCCTATGCAACGTCCCCTGCGTCGGCGGAATGACCCGCCGAGTTGAGACGAAGGGGAATTTTTGAGATGTCTGGTTTGTCGAATTTTGCTCGCCACGCTTTTGCCGCTCTTAGCGCGCTTGCGATTTCCACGATGCTGTTCGCCAATGTCCTCGCGACTTCGGCGTCTGATGTTCACTCGGTTGCGGGTATCCTGGCATGAACCCGGTAGATCGTCGCTCCAACGGTTACGAGCCGTCGCGCCAGCTTCGGCTCGACCGGACCAACGGCAAGGTATTCGGCGTCTGCGCCGGCCTGGCGAACTACATGAACGTCGATCCGCTGATCGTGCGGGCAGTGTTCGTCGTCGGCACGGTGTTCGGCTTCGGGACCTTCCTGGTCGCTTATCTCGCGATTGCGCTGCTGGCGGATTGATCCGTCAGCGCGCCTTCGCGAAGGGCGAGAAGTCGGTGTCCGTATCGAACACGTCGACGCCCTCCCGCCGCTTCAAGAAGCCCACCACGACATAGGTAAAGGGCGTGAGCAGCGCCTCCCAGGCGGTCTTGATCAGCCATTGCGAGAGCACGACCTGCCACAGCTGCTCGGGCGGCCAGCCAGCCAGTCCATAGAACGCCAGCGGATAGAAGATCAGGCTGTCGAGCCCCTGGCCGACGATGGTTGAACCAATGGTCCGCGTCCACAGGTGCCGGCCGCCGGTCATGACCTTCATCTTCGCCAGCACGAAGCTGTTGGCGAACTCGCCAGCCCAGAAGGCGGTGATCGAGGCCAGCACGATGCGCCAGGTGTTGCCGAACACGAACTCGTAGGCTTCCTGCCCCGGCCAGTCGGCCGCGGGCGGCAACGCCACGACCACCGCCGCCATGAACGCCATGAACAGCAACGCCGCAAATCCCGTCCAGATCGCCCGCCGCGCGTTGGCGTATCCGTAGACCTCGGTAAGCACGTCGCCGAGGATGTAGCTGAACGGGAAGAACAGCACGCCGGCGCCGAACGACCACTGCGTGCCATTGGGAAGGGTAACGAAGCTCGGCTTGGATGCGCCGATCATGTTGGACAGAAGCAGGATCGCGACGAAAGCCGCCATGATGTAAGGAAAATAGCGAAACCGCGCGTGATTGAGCGCTTCGCCTTCGAGCCTTGCCGATATCCCGTCCATCGCGGCTGACTATCGCGTTTTGCATGAGCCGCAAAGCACGCTAAGGCCCGCCGCGACGCGCCCGTAGTTCAACTGGATAGAGCACGAGCCTTCTAAGCTTGGAGTTGCAGGTTCGAGTCCTGCCGGGCGCGCCATGATTTCAAGAAGTTACATGTTACCTTTGCTGTCATTAGGTAACGCATAGGTAACAAACTGGAGGGGAATCCATGATCGAAGTACATCTGTCGTTTGTCCCGCCTGGAGGCGGCGAAGTGGACTACGGCCTAAAGATGCTGATGCCGGCATTGCCGCGCGAAGGGGACTACATATCGGTCATGCGCGAAGGCTTGGACCCCACCGACGAAGATCGTTTGGGATCCGAGAATTTTATCGTTCGGCGTGTGTGGTGGCATTGCACTTACCCTGATGATGGGCAGATTTCTCATACGTCGGGGGACGAACCGATGGGCGCCTGCACGGTTAACGCTGAGTGCGAGTTCGCGATTGGCCCATACTCTTCCAAGGCACATCGACGCGCCGCTGAGAGCAAAGCGCGGTATCAAGCCAAGGAATTTGAAGCGACCAACTACTGACGCCAGGCGTCGTTCTTCAATGACAAACCCGGCGACGCGTGGTTGCGCGTCGCCGGATTCGTTAAATCTGGCGGATCAGAGCCGCCAGTATCGCGATAAGGAGTGCGCACCAGGGTGACATCTCATAGTCGCGTTTTCGCTTCTTGGTCATGCGAGTTTCCTCGATGACCGGACACGCGCGCCGGCAGTACGAACGGCGCAATAGGCCTACTGCAGTGATTGGAAGCGGAAACCAGGGCGCGCTTATCTAAAGGTGCGCCGTGCCGGTATCCGCCGCGGAATGACTAGAGCGCGGCGCTTCCAACCCACTGATTAAGATTTGGCTGGGAAGTTGGCTAGATCGTCTCAATACTAATCCCCAGACTTCCCCCAGGCCACGATCCACTTCGGCTTCTGGGGCGTCGCCAGCGGGTCGCCGCCCTATCCTAGGTGAAATGCGGAACGGGTCAGCGATAGCAGCATTGCCGGTCTGGACGCGTCGTGGCCCCCAAAGTTCGGCGCGTCCACCAATCCTCCCCCTCGATCGATCCAGGTTAAGGCCAGCGACGCAAGACTCGCTACAATCGGGCCGGGCGCGTCGCGTCTGTTTGGAGCGACTACGCGGCGCGCCTAATGCCTTCCCAACTTCCGTAGCAAATCGATCGCCTTGGGTGCCAGGTTACGCAGCTCGATCATCGCGATCCAGCCGCCCTCCTTCGTCTCGGGAAACAGCTTGCAGCGGTCGTACTGGCGCTGCATTTCATCGGCTAGTTCGTTGGGGTCCATGCGCCCAAAGACACGCCGTTTCCGATTCGGCGCAAGTGCTTTGTACCAATTTCGTTCCGGTGTACGTTGCCTTCGAACGAATCATCAATGGGGGCAAAAGTGCAGGTTCCGATTGGACGCTTCAGTGTCACTCAGCCCCATCTCGCTCCCCCCGGAACGCTGCTAATCCGACACACTCAATATGACCGTCCGCCATTGCTGATATGCGGCACCAGCGACAATAAAAGTTACGTACAATTCGGCGAAATGGGAAAATCTGGATTTATTCTCAGCAGGATGGCTATCAACATGGGGCCATATCTCGCCGTCGACAAATTTGAAGTTACAGTTGATCCGGACAAGATAATCAGCCCAATGCAACGGGACATCCCGATAGGTGCCTTTTGCCTCATTGGAGGGCGCCCAATGCTTGCGGTTGCGGAAAACCACGCAACGTCTTTCGTCGCTCTCGATGGTGAGATCGAGGGAATCCCTCCGTTTGACCGACTCGTTGCCTTCGCTAGTTGGAGGATTTGCGTGGTCGACGGCGATGAGCGCTACGTCGTTCACGAGGCCGACCTAGCGGCTGCTTAACGTCGCAGCCAAGGGTCTGCAGTTCGGTTCACGGCCATCAGCTCGGGATATGGCCGGCAAAGTAGACTAGCCTCGCCAGTCGTCCCATCGATTGGCCTGGTTCATGCTCAGAACGATCCGCTTTGGAGACCACATATGCGATGGTTCCTGCTTGCCGCCGCCCTGGTTTCGTCGCCGGCCTTCGCGGCGCCAACGTATCTTGACTGCCGTTTTCCCGGCGCCGTCCCGATCAAGATCACTGCGGATGAGGCGACAGGAAAGGCGACCGTCTTTGTGCCGAGCACTGGTTTCACTGAGACGCTGACCGCGGCGTTTACGCCAGACGAAGTGATCTTCGCCAACAACATGCTAGACTACAAGATCAGCCGAACAGACTTGTCCATTGATCGAACTGTTCGCTTGCTCAAGAAGACAGATCGCGGCCAATGCAAGGTGGTCGAAGCACCTCCCAGAGCTTTCTAGGCTTCCGAGCTGCCATGCACCTACTCTATCGCTCTATTTAGGAGGCGCATACTGTAGAGGGCGAGTAACGGACTTTTTGGGGCCAGTTTGCACCGTTTCTGGCAACAGGCACCGGCCTAGCCTTCCAGCCGTAAGCTCGAGCTTGGGGCCAAGTGACCTGCATTGCCCAAACCTCCCCGGAGGAGTGGCCACAAAGACTTCACACTTCGGAGCGTGCACAGCGATCATTTTAATGGCCGGCGACAAGTCCGTGTCGGCACTGATGACGATCAACCGATCTACTTCGTCTCTGAGCGCGTCAGCCACCATATGAACCGCTATCTGTACGTCGGTTTCCTTCTCCTCGTGCCCCATCCAACGGGCTCCACATGACAGGCACTTTCGCGGTTTTTCCTTGAACTGCCCCATGTGAAGGATGACACCGCGGGAAATGAGGGCGTCAGTATAAGATCTATGGCGGGCAAATCGGTCTGGCATCCAGGTCGCGTACGCAGAGAAGTACTTCACTGCCTTAAGCGCTTCGTCCTTGCGAAGTAGAGATTCCGACAGTGCGCGAAGGCAAAGCCACTTGAGGTGTGGTTTCCTCAGGTCGTTGATGGCGTGATACAGGTTGAAGCCGTCGATATAGACGATGACACGTTTCATGTACGACGTCATAAACGAAAAAGGCCGGAGCGGTGAAGCCCCGGCCTGTCTGGCAGGATCTTGCCCACCAGGATGATGAGGTCGATGTAGCGACCGTACATTACTAAATCAATAAGGGGTTACCCTAGCTGGTCGCGTATGACGTCCCATACGTCGCGTACTTCTCCACAGGTGGGATAGAAACCTCGTACTGGACGACGGCGGCCGTTACGCCTTGCCATGGACTGCTCGCAGCACCCGGCTATCGACACCGTGGCGAGAAATTTCGATTTCGACGACGTTGCCGCCATACTGAATTCGATAGCCGGCCGCCCCCGGCGGACCTGCAGCTTCGACCGGGTGCTTTAGCTGCGCGTGGATCACTCGCGCCATGCGCTTGGGAGTTAGTCCTTTGCGGACCGCGCGCTTATACTCCGGGAGATCGTTGCCAGCGCTGAGGTAATGCACAGCCTCGCAGGGCATGAATGGCCCTTCGCGGGTGCAGGCATCGGTGGCTACAAGCCAGAGCTTCGGACGGTCCTCCCATGTGGCTAGTAGAACGCGTGCCATGAAACCCTTCGCGGCGTAACGGCGCAGCGCCTCGCTTGCGGCAGACAACAGACTAGGCACGTCCTGAGGGTAAGCTTCTCCAATGTCCCGCGCGATTTCGTGCTGATCCCCGCCAATGCTCGAAAGCACTCCGGCGAAAGGCCAGTTGAGACCCTGCAGCGCCTTGGATGCGAACCCCAACAACTCGCCAGTGGAGTAGTCGAAGTATGCCGTATCGCACCAGAGATAGGCCTTATCACCACACACCAAACCATTCTGCAGCGTCATTCGTCAGATCTCCTTAGAGCGGCAAAGGCCGAGCCTGGCATCGCCGATGCGACTGTCAGGATTGTCGTCACCGTCGCAACGGAGAGCCCGGCCGTCCCGGCATAGGTGGCTAAGCCCAGCGCTGCCCCCACACCTGGAAGCGCGATGAGCAGCGCGGCGGCGCCGAGCACGAGGCCGATGGTCTTGAGCGTCTTTGACATTCAAAGTCTCCAAGTTGAGGGAGGCCCGCAGTGCCAATTCCTGCGGCGAACGTCCCTCGGGGGGTGGGGCGATGGACGAACCCCGATCAATTCGTGCCCTCGATCAACTTCAGCGAAGGGCGGTTCTCATCGCGGTTCGCTTGCGCGACCAACACGTCGAAGATCAACGCAATGACCTGGTCCAATTCGTGCCCCTTAGCGCCGGTTTGGATTGCGGCTGTCTGTGCGATGCCATGAAGCCGGATTGCTTCGTCCATGCCGAAGAGCATTGGGATTCCGTTCATGGTAGCTTTCCTTTAGTCCGGGGCTTTGCCGCCAGTTGCCAATGCGTCGGGTTTTGCGAGGGCTGTAGGCCCGGGTTGCTGTCACTGAGGCAGACCCAAAGGGCGCCCTGGTGCGACACTTGCGCCCCCTTGCGGTAGGGCAGAGCGCGTTGCCAAATGCCCTTGTAGGTGTCGGCCGATTCAAGCGTCTCCAAGCGCACTCGTAGCGCCCTAATCTCGTCGCAGAGTTGATCGAAGGTCATCCCAACGAAGTCGTAAAATGCGGTCTTGGAGATAGGACGCTTCATGGACTCGCCGCCGAGCGTACCCCGCATGTGCGTCACAAATGGATGCTCAGGAGTCATCAGTCGGGCTCCTAGGATACGGTCGGGTAGAGGCCGGCGATGCTGGCAACTGAGCCTGGTTTGGCGGTCGCCCACGCAAATCGTCCGATGGCGCGGATCGAGGCGGAGTTAGTTTGCCAAAGCGGGATAGTGGAGGCGGCCGTTCCCGGAACCACAGCAATGCTGTCGCCGGTAAGGCTGCTGTCGAGCATTTCGACCGTGCCTTCGGTGGAAGTGCCGAGCTCAAGGTCGCCGTCATATGCGACCATGATTCCGGTGGGATCGATCAGGCTCAGTTGACCTGCGGGCGCCGCTTTCGAGGTCAGGACCGGGATGCCGGCCAGATCGCCGCCGCGGGCCCCCAGATCACGGCCAGCGGGTAGCGAGGACAGCGCGACCGCTATCGCTGGTGTGGTGGCGAAATATGCGTCGGCGAGGCTCCCGTCGAATGCGTCTAGCAGTTCCGCCAGGTCCACGCCGAAGTCGCTGGTGGCGGCAATGAAAGGGGCACCGTTGGTAAGAGAGGCCGGTGCGACACCCGAACCGTCATTCAACGGGTCAAGCAGCGCCAGGTCGAGCGCATCGGCGAACGCGCGGGCCAGATCGTTGAAGACCAGTTCTTCGATGCCCGGCGAGGATTCCAGCGCAGTCTTCGTCCAGACAGACAAGGCCGCGATTTTGGCCGGATCCAGACCGACGTTATCGACTGTCGCGCGAAGCAGGGGGATAGCCCCGCCTTCACGGACCCATGCTGCCGTCGAGTTGGAAATCGTGGTTGAGCGAATGCGAAAGCCAGTGCGGCGGAGACCCTTCAACCGGAGGAGCACCGCGCGTTCCCGAACGGCGGTAAACAGCGCCCGATCGACCAGGCCATCAGTCGAGGATGAATCGATATCGCCAACACTGAGGGCCGGAACTTCGGCTTTCTCGATCGTCAGAGGCGCGCCGGCTTCACCCCAGCGGCCAACCGCCCAATTGCGAACTTGTGGGGTGCCGCCGCCAGTCGCGGCGAAAGCCACGGCCGTCTTGACGGCGTCGAAACGAGTATCGCGGGAATATACTTGCCGGGTCATGCCAGTCTCCTTGAACTGGCCTCCCATTGTCGCCACGAAACGCGCCTGCAAAACGGGCTCAAACGCTCCAAACGCTCCTATCCGCCCCATAGCTGCTTCACTGCTTCGGTCGTGGCGTAAAGTCGTCCGCCGCGCTTCTCGAATCCGGCCAGCCCCTGGGCCAACCCACGTTTGACGAGCTTGCGCACGTAGCCTTCGGACAACCCCAGCCGGTCGGCGATCAGGCAAGGTTCGATCGCGTCGCTTGTTAGCGTTGGCGGTTCCAGAGGCGCGATAGGAACCGCCGCCAGCGTGACTGCCAGCGCGGTTCCGCAGTTCGGACAAAGGCAGGCAGCGGCGGTCATCACTCAGCGCGCTGCCTCGCGCGCGGGCGCGCGCGAAAAAACTGTATTAGCGTTCTTTTTGCAGGGCCCATCGGTGTCCGAGGATGCGGATGGAAGATTGCGACTACCCCCCGGGGGGCGGTGCAAACCCGCCGAGCGAACATCAGGACACCGACGCCGATCTGAAATTTTCGCATTTGCAGATAGAAATCCCCGAGGCGCCCAATCTGCAAAAACCTAAAAAGAGGGAATTTATAGTTTGTGCGGGCGGGCGTCGGTGTCCTGAGGCTCCCGTCCGAGGATAGGTCACTCCCCCCGCAATGCTCCTGAGGGAAATCGGAGTTGCGTAAGTTTTTGCGGACGGCGGCGGTGTCCGTGAGGCGCACGCCAGGCTTTGCCCACTCCCCCCGCGTCATCTTCCTGACCTCCCGGTGCGTGCTGCTGTCTCGGCAGGGCTCTCACCGATCCAGCCGTCATCTTCTTCCTGACTCATACCCCCTGTCCGGTCTGTCCGGTTGTCCGGTTCTGATGTGTTTCGGACATCCGGACACATAGGACAGGCATATAGGCCACGCCCCTCTTTGAGGACTTCGCCGGCGTCCCACATGCGCACGAGCGTCTTGCGAATGGCGTCGTAATTCTTGCCAACCAGGTCGGAAATATCACGCACAGACAATGGTTTGTCGTGTTTGCGTAGTGCATCGAGGATAAGCTGCCGCTCGTTCGTGCGGCCGACTTCATTCGCGTCGCCAAGCAGTTCCCATGTCCCATTGTCCGGTTTGAACCGGACAGCTTTCTCGGACTCCTCAACGTCGCGACCCCGGACATAGAGCGTGCAGTGTCCGGTACCGGACTCCCTTTTCAGGACCATCACGCAATCCGCCGCACCGGTCAGTCCGTTTGTGCCGCTGATGCTTTCGAGCGGATCGTCGGCCTCCATCTTGCGGACGTGGTGCACGATCATCACCGCAATGCCGCGGTTGCGGGCGAAGGTCGCGAGACCGGTCAGGGCCCGATAGTCGGCATCGTAGAGGCTCTCGGTCCCACGCGTGACGCCGCGCACCATCTTCAGGACGTCGACGATAACCAGGCTGGGGCGCTTAACCGCGTCGGCCCAGGCCTCGAGTTCCGCGATGCAGCCTTCGTCCAGCCCTGGCCATTCGGTCGCGAGGGTCAGGCGGTCGGGCGCTTGGCGAATACCCTTCTTGAGCAGGCGGCTTTTCAGTCGGCGCTCGCTGTCCTCCAGGGCCAGATAGAGCACGTCACCTTGGGTAACGGGAATGGATCCAAACACAGGCCGGCCACTGGCTATGGCCAGGGCGAAGTCATACGCCATCCAGCTCTTGCCGATCTTGGGCTTGCCGGCGAACAGGGTGGCCCCTTCCGCGAGTAGGCCGGGAACCACGAAGTTCACGGGCTCGAAGTGCTTGGCCATGAGGTCGGATGCGCTGATTCCGCGCATGAACGCGGGCTTTGGTTCATCCGGTTGAGGCTCGGACAGTGCAGCCTCCGCCAGCCTCACGAGCTCGACAACGCTGCCACCCGCGTTCAGCCAATCTGATACGTCGCCCTTGGGCGAGAGCCCTTGAAGCTTGAGGCCGGCCACAGCCCTGGCGTGAGGACGGATCGCCTGAATGCCCCCGGCGACATGGTTCGCACCGGCTTCGTCGTTGTCCTGCAGGACTATGACACGCCGGCCGGAGAGGTGCTGCGAGATACAAGCATCGAGACCGTTGAACTTGGCAGCACCGCCCGGATTGGTTGTGGCGACCAGGCCAAGCGATAGGAGCCTGTCGCAGTCCTTTTCGCCTTCCGTGAAGAATACGAGCGTCTTCGGCGGGGCAACGGCGAGCTTGTCCAAGCGGTACAAGATGCGGCGCACACCGTTCATGCAACCGCTGCGACAGGCGAAACCACCTTGCCCGTCCGGCCCATGCTGCAGGAAGCGCTGGTTGGCGCCTGACCCGCATCGTTCTACCCGGAACAGGATAGTCCCGCGCTCGTCGGTGTAGTCGTAGAAGGTCCTCTCGCGAGCCGCGGGCGGATCTATGAATCCTTGTTCGACAAGCCATTCGATCGCGCCGGGCTTTTCGCAGCGGCGCTCCCGCTTGATTAAATCAATGACGCCGCCGCCCTCGTTCTTTTCCTTGTCGTGCCAGACGCCTCCTTCGAGATCGACCTTGAAGCTCCCACGGCTGCCCCATCGCAGGACCGAACCGTTGCTGAGCGTCGTGTCGGGCTTGCCAAATAGCGCTGTCGCGACGTCCCGCATGAGCGGGGAAAAGGTGTCAGCCGCGTTCATGCCGCCCTCGGCGGCTCGGGATGGTCGCCCGTCCGGTCGACCAGCGGCCAACCCGTTACTTGGGCAAGCTGCTCGGCATAGAGCATCGCTTCCGCATGGGCAGCGAAATGCCGCATGTGGGGGCCTGAGTTGGTGGGAGGCTCGATCGACACGTCGCGGCCCCTCCAGAGGCCCGCGGTGACGACGATCGTATAGGGATCTCGTTGAAGGTCGGGGCGCTTTTTGATAGAGCCGTGGCTATCCCTCAGGGACCTCCCAGCCCTCGCACCTCTCCCGGTGCGGGGGCAATCGGTATCCATCAGGCTACTTCCCGCGCTTCGATCTGAGACTCGATCCAGGCGGCGATTTCGTTATCGGGCCAGACGTTGAGCCGACCTCCGCCAAGCTTCACTGGCCGGGGAAATTCGCCGCGCTCCAGCAATTCGTAGAGCTTGCTGCGACTAAGGCCCGTGCGGGCGGTAACTGCCGGCAACCTGAGAAGTGTAGTCATCTACCGTCCCTCTTTGTTTGGGTGGACGGTTCTGGAAACTACACAGATTTACTGGATGCGCAGCAAGTTCTCAGGGTACCTAATTCAGGATTTGGCTTCCCTGAATGCTTCAAGCTGGACGTGCCAGTTTCGCGCGTATTTCAGGGCTATCTTCGCCGTACGATCGCTGATCCCGAACTCGTCACAGGCGTCCGCGACGGCAGCCTTTTGCGGGTAAGTGGGAGTGATACGATTGAGAATGAAATTGCCAACCTTTAGCCTGTAAGCATTCCTCTCTAAGGCTTCCACGACTGCCACGGGTTTACCGCGGCGGCCCTTCACGAGTCTAAGTTGACCATTTTCCAGAGCTTCAGCGAATGTTCGCCGAATGACCGGGTGCAGCGCGTAGTCAGACCGCAAAAGGCGGGCGAGGGCGGTTTCATCGTGTCGGCCGACTACTCCGCAAAGAGCATCGATTGCTGCCATGTGCAGGTCGTTTTCCTCCTGCGCCATGGCTTCGGCTGATTTGAATTCGTCAGCCACGTAGCTTCACCACTTTCTCAGCTGGCTTACCTTCGACCGCTCGCTCAACCTCCGCAGCCCATCGATCGAGAGCGCTGCGTTTCTCGGGAGCATAGCTGTGCAGGGCATAGACCTGCGCCGTCACCCCCTGGGGCGCGTGGTTTAACACTCTGCCGACGATCGTCTCGGTAACGCCGAGCCGAACCATGTGAGTTGCCGCAGATCGCCGCAGGTCGTGGAGCGTCCAGGGTGCTAGGGGATCCCCGGAGGCGCCTATGAACTGGTCGAGCCGCTGCTTGGCTTTGGCGAAACCGTGGAAATGCGTCTCTCCATCGGTCGTGAACACGTGTGGACCGAGTTCAGGTGCGGCCTTTAGGATCGCCAGGGCAGGGGGCGAAAGCGGAATCAGGTGAGCGCGATCGCTCTTGGTCGCCTCGCTGCGAAGCGTCCATGTGCCGGCATCCTGATCGACATCGGCCCACCGCATGCCGGCGACCTCATTGCGGCGCTGAGCAGTGAGGATCAGCATTCGGAGGTACAGGCCGAAGGGGTAGCCCATCAGCGCCGCGGCGTTCCAGACGCGGACGATCTCAGGCATGTCGAGCACTCGGTCCCGCGGGGTCTCGGATTTGGGCTTGGCGATGCCCTCGATCGGCGATGCCTCAATCCAGTCCCGCGACAGGGCGTACCGGAAGATGGTCTTCACCAGTGTCAGCACTCGGTTGGGTAGGACA
The DNA here is from genome assembly GCF_001427865.1 of Altererythrobacter sp. Root672. Classification (NCBI taxonomy): domain Bacteria; kingdom Pseudomonadati; phylum Pseudomonadota; class Alphaproteobacteria; order Sphingomonadales; family Erythrobacteraceae; genus Altererythrobacter; species Altererythrobacter sp. Root672. Next base: position 1,928,209 of record NZ_LMHH01000001.1, on the reverse strand, counting down.
TCGCCCTCAATCCCGTCGAGTAGATCGCGCACGTCTGCTCGCTTGATTGAGACGATCTTTCGGTCGCCCCATGCCGGCAGTACGTGCATCTCCAGGCGTCGCTCCTGGAGTTTCCAGCTTGAGTTATTTTCCTTTGCGACGTTCTTGAACCAGAGATCGGCCACGGCGCCAAACGTGCGGTCGATCGCTTCTGTGCTGCCGTCTCGCTCGAGCGCGCCGATCAGGCTCTCAGCGGCCTTGCGAGCAGCTGCCAGGCCCATCGCCGGGTAATTGCCGATCTTCTTGTTTACGACCTTTTCGCCCACTCGGCGGCGGACGATCCAGGCCTTCTTGCCGCTGGACCCGACACGAAGTCGCAGCCCCGTCACCTTGTGGTCAGGATGCTCGTCCTGGCCGCTTGCTGGCGCCTTGATGGCTGCGATCTTCGTGTCGGTCAGCATTACGTTGGCGTTCCAGGACGCCCCAAATAGTGGGCGAGGCCATGCTGACGCATGTGTAGTTTCAGTGCGTCGTGGCCACAGGGAACTGCGTCGATCAATTCGAGCAGCGCTCGCATCTTACCGTCGTACATGCCGCTTCTAAAGGTACGCTGATTGGAGCGAACGGTATCGGGCAGGTCGTGGCCCACCTCCACGCACTCGGGACTATGGCTGTACGAGGGCCAACCAATCGAGGCCCTTCCTGCTGCGTCTATCTGAACCGATCCACCGGCTTCGCTCCATTGCTGCAGCCATGTTGCGGCAAATAGATCTAAACCGGCTGCGATCTCATCGGGGATATATTCCTCGGCCATAGCAGTCGCCTCCCTCGGGTTCACTGTTACCTAATAGGCGGTAGGTAACGGAATAGGTAACATCCTCCCGGATATCACGCAACACCTTCGGACGTTGATTTGACTATTTACGCCTAACTGAGACGTCTCCGGACGCTTTCGGAAATCGCCTGGCGAGCCTTCTAAGCTTGGAGTTGCAGGTTCGAGTCCTGCCGGGCGCGCCATATTTCAGCTGGCCAGGTAACGTCGCTGCTATGGCCATGCCGACCGCATCCCTTTAGGTGGGCAGCGCAAGTTCAGGCAATTCAAGCACAGGCACATGGCCCGCAAACATTCAAAACATGGTCGCTACGAGGATCCGTCCCTCGATGAGGAGGAGACCCCAGCAGCGGTCGTGCCTTGCTGGCTCTGTGGCCGGCCTACGGGCAAGACCATTGTCTGGCATCATCCCGTTCCAAAGAGCCGGGGCGGGCGTGATGTCGTGCCCATGCACCCCATTTGCCAACAGACCCTGATCGCCAACTTTACCAATTCAGAACTGCAGCGCCACGCGATGGATGTGGATGCGCTTCTGGCCAACCCTAATGTGAGCAAGTTTGTCGCCTGGGTCGCGAAGAAGGATCCCGATTTCAACGCGGCCACGGCGAAGAAGCAGCGCTGAGCTGCCGGAGAGCGGCCTCAGCTCTCGTTCGGCAGGCGTGTTCCAGTAACTTAGCGCGCTCATCGAGCTCGCTTAGGCGTGGGGGGTTCTGCACCAGTTTGAGATGATCTCGATGACTTGCTGGCGCCGCCGTTTCGCCAGTCCCGGCGCTCCCATGTCCCGGCCAAAGACCTTTCGAAAGGTATAGCGATTGGACACTGTGTAGAAGCACAGGGCGCTGATGTTCATATGAAGCTCGACGGGATCGATGTCCGTGCGGAGCGAGCCTTCCTCAGCACCCCTGCCAAGGATCGAGTTAAGCGTAGCGATCACCGATTCATTCCGCTCCTGGATACCTTCGACGTCGTCCAGGTGTGCCGCGAAGTGGATGTTCTCGTTCATGACCAGCCGCACGAAGTCCGGATGCTGGAAGTGCCAGTCAAACGTCTTCCCGATGAGCTGGGCGAGGGCTTCTAGAGCGGGCATCTCGTCAAGGCGCAGTTCGGCCTCCGCGTCGCGGATACGCCCATATTCACGACTGATGACGGCGCGATACAGCCCCTCCTTGCTGGAGAAGTAGTAGTAGATCATCCGTTTCGACGTGCTGGTCTGTTCGGCGATCTCGTCGATACGCGCGCCGCTCAGGCCCTTCTCTGCGAACTCGCGCGTCGCGACCTTCAGGATGTTCTCGCGGGTCTCTTCGGCATCGGCTGCCCGGTCGACATCGCGGCGGCGACCGATCCTGCGCGGTACAGGGCTGTCATCCGGTACGCGTCGAGTGCTGATGCTCGCGGCCATTCATTGAACCTTCGCTTCCGTGGACAGGATCGTCCGAACTTTCAAACACCCCGATAAACTCCCGTCGTTCGCCGCGAAAGGGGGCAGCTTCTAATCCGGTGCGAAATCGATAACGTCAAGCGATGTGCGAACCAGTTCGTACAATTCTTCTTGTAACTCGATTCCGATTGCGTATCGTGAGCTTGAAACGCCGGAGGACAACGGGCGGACGCTTTGACGGAGAGGGTTGCGTGAGCGGTATTCCGGCCCGGTTTGTGGAAGCCATCGGTCAACGGATCACACCCCAGTGCTGACCTCGATCGCTACCGTTTCGCTGAGCGGGACTCTCGAGGAAAAGCTGCAGGCGGTGGCTCGCGCGGGTTTCGAGGGCGTCGAGATATTCGAGAATGATCTGCTCGCCTTTCCGGGATCGGCTGCCGAAGTGGGGCAGATCATCCGCGATCTCGGCATGCGATGCACTTTGTTCCAGCCGTTCAGAGACTTCGAAGGGCTCCCGGAGGAATTGCGGGCTCGCATCTTCGATCGCGTCGAAAAGAAGTTCGAGATCATGCAGCAGCTCGGGACCGATCTGCTGCTGGTGTGTTCAAGCGTATCTTTGGCCTCGACGTCCGATCGGGGCCGGATCGTCGACGATTTTGGCGAGCTCGGGGAACGCGCCGCCGCGCATGGAATACGCGTTGGTTACGAGGCATTGGCCTGGGGCCGACATGTCTGGGACCATCGGCAGGCGTGGGAGATCGTCAAAGCCGTCGATCACCCGGCGATCGGGTTGATCCTCGACAGCTTCCACTCGCTAGTGCGCCGGATCCCGATGGCGTCGCTTCGCGAAATCGATCCGGCGAAGATATTCATTGTCCAGATTGCCGACGCCCCGTGGCTCAACATGGAATATCTGCCGTGGAGCCGGCACTTCCGCAACCTGCCTGGCCAGGGGGACATCCCGGTCAAGGATTTCGTCACTACGCTCGTCGAAGCCGGCTATCGCGGGCCACTCTCGCTCGAGATTTTCAACGACTACTTTCGATCAATTCCGTCGTGGATGGTCGCGCTTGATGGCATTCGCTCCCTGCGATTGACGATCGATGAAGCGAGCCGTGCTGCCGGCGTGGATCTCCCCGCTGCGCTCCCGCCGCGCGTTGAGTGCCACGGCGTGGTGTTCGTCGAATTTGCCATAGGCGACAACGAGGCCAAACCATTTGCCGAACTGCTTCGCTCACTCGGCTTCGCACTCGCCGGCCGACACAAATCCAAAGCGGTCGAGCGATGGCAGCAGGGTCAGGTGAACATCGTCGTGAACAGCGACCCGGAAGGCTTCGCGCACTCTCACTATCTGGTGCACGGGCCATCGGCCTGTGCGATTGCTCTGCGTATCAATGATGTAACTGCCGCAGTCACGCGCGCCGAGGCGTTGTCGATCAACAGCTTCGAAGGGCGCATCGGGCGCGGGGAGATGCCAGTCCGCGCCATTCGCGACGTCAGTGGCAGCCTGATCTATCTGGTCGACGAAAGCCAGGAAGCGGACATGTGGCGGCGGGATTTCGAACCCGTCGCGGCCCCTGAAGATCAGGACACCGGCCTGCTTGAAATCGATCACCTGGCCTATGCCATGCGCGACCAAGAGCTGCTTTCCTGGCTCTTGCACAGTTTCGCCTTCTTCGATGTCGAGAAGAAGCCAGTGGTTGAGATCTTCGATCCCCTTGGCCTCGTTCACTCGCAACCGATCGAGAGCGCCGATCGCAGGCTGCGATTGCTGCTCAACGGATCGGTCTCCGACAATACCCTCACTTCTCGACTGCATCGGCGATACTGGGGGGCCGGACTTCAATACGTCAGCCTGCGCTCGTCCGACATCTTTCATACCGCAGAGCGGCTGGAAGAGCTGGGCCTCGAAAGGCTCAAGATTCCGAGCAATTACTACGAGGACATTGAAACCCGTTTCGGGCTCGCGGCAAAATTTGTGAGCAAGCTCGCGCGCTGGGACATCCTGTATGACCAGGACGGGGAGGGCGAATACCTCCAACTCAATTCGCGGGCTTTCGAGAAGCGCTTCTTCTTCGAGATCGTCGAGCGGCGCGGCGGCTACGACCAGTACGGTGCCGCCAACGAAGTGATCAAGCTCACCACGCAATCCCGCTTCAAAACCGACCAGGAAAACGCGCTCTAGCGCGATGGGGCAAGCAGACGAACAGGCAGGGAATTCCAGAATGCTCTCACTCACCCGGCGCAGCGCAGTGGCCGGCCTTGCAACTGCGCTGGCTCTGCCCTCATCCATGGCGCTTGGGCAATCCACGCGCCCCACGGCTCGCGAGGTGTTCCGACAAATAAGGCTCGCGTCCGGACAGCCTTGGGATCCCAACCCGACCGATGATCGGATCATCTACGGTGACCGGAACGCCGAGATAACCGGGATCGCGACCTGTTTTTTCGCCTCTCTTGATGTCTTGCGCCAGGCCAAAGCGGCGGGCCTCAACTACATCATCCCTCACGAGGCCAGCTTCTACGAGCGGTACGACGACTTTGCCGAAAGCGTGCTCCCGGAAACGGACCCCGTCCTGACCGCCAAGAAGCGTTTTCTCGACGAAAACGGGATGGTGATCCAACGAATGCACGGCCACGCCCATTCGCGACCAGGCGATGCGATCATGACCGGCTTGCTGGAGCGCCTCGACTGGACTCGATATCGCGACACTGAAAGGCCAGGCGTGCTCGTGACGCTGCCCAGCGCATCCGCTCTCGAGGTGGGGCGCCATATCAAGCAGGCCTGCGGCAGGCGCACCTTACGCATGTTCGGAAACCCGGATCAGGTCATCTCCAAGATCAGCATTACTGCGGGAATGCCGGGTGAAAATGTGCAGATCGCCCAATTTGGGGTCGAAGGGGTTGATGCGGTCCTGCTCGGCGAAGTGCGCGAACCAGAAGTCCTTGGCTACGCTCAGGACTTAGCCTCCTCAAAGCCGGTAGTCGTGTTCCTTGCCGGCCATACGGCGGAGGACTTCGGGATGAGGAATATCGCAGAGTGGCTCGGCGGCGTCTTTCCAGGGATGCCCTGCCAGTGGTTCGCCACCACCGACCCGTACACCAATCCCGACTGAGGATCGCATGATGCCTATCACCGGCCACGAACTGTTCGTGAAAATACAGGCTGCCCTCGGCCCCGAAGCGCGGCGGCATCGCGGCGTTGATCCGCCCGGCCGACGCGACCTGGCCATTGCCGGCGGCTCCTATCGGGCTGTCGGGGCGTTGGTTGATGGGTACCGTGCGGGTGACGCCGACGTGCCGGTTGCGGGCGTTGTCGTGGCTGCCAGGGCGAGCACCGCGGTCCTTGAGCGAGCCGTTGAGCTTGGCGCCAACATCATCATCACCCGCAGTGCATTCCTTGGCGACAGTCAGGATCGTCCGGTTGCCAAGCCCGAACCGGCCCTTGCGGCCAAACTCGATTTTATCGACCGCCATGGCCTCGCCGTTCTCAGGCTACAGGATCCGCGAGAGGGCCCGGCTGGTCTCGCTGTGACGACTGCCTTTCCGCGCGCGCTTGGCCTCGAAACACCGGAACAAACTGCCAATACGGCCGCGGGGCTGATCTATCGAAACTCGCCCTATCGCGTGATCGACGTGGTCAGGCGCGTCAAAGAGATCTTGCCGACACAGACTGTGCGTCTGGTCGGCGACCCGTCACTCGCGGTGTCGGGCATCGCTGTCGCGACCGAAACCAATCGGCCAAACGCCCTCGCGCCTTTGATATCGCGATCTGACGTTGACCTGCTGATTTGCGGCGAAGTCCACGAAACCGAGACCACGGCCTACGTGATGGATGCGATCTCACTCGGCCAACGCAAGGCCATGTTGGTGGTGGGGTCGATCGCGATGGAGGAGCCAGCCGCCAGGATATTGGCCCAGCAACTCGATAGCCTCCTCGATGTGTCTGTCGCGTATGTGCCGTCGAACGAGGGGCTACGGGAAGTAGTCTAGACCGGGTCAGTCTTGGCTGTGGCAGAACATTGCAATGAACTAACCGGTTCGCGCAGGGAGAGAGATGAATGAGCAAGTTCCACAGTCTTGTGGTCGCCGCACTTCTGGTCGGTTCGGCCGCAGCTTCTGCACAGAGGGCAGAGCCGCCCACACTGCCTGAGCCTGCGCTCGGAGATCCGATGCCCAGTCGCGTCGTTCCGTACCCGAAGGGTGTTCTGGCGCTGGCCGATGTGGAGTTTTCCAGGATCGAACGTTTCCGGCCGCTGATCCTGGATGTCTATCTCCCGGCTGACCGCGTCGAGGCCAAGCCGCTCATCGTCTATGTTCACGGGGGTGGATGGCGCGGTGGCCACACGCGGCAGTCGGGCGCCTTTGCCGACTTTCCAGGGGTACTCGCCGAGCTCGCTAGCCGGGGATACGTGGTTGCGTCCGTCGAATATCGCCTTTCGGGCGAAGCGCCGTTTCCGGCGGCTCTGGACGATGTGCGGACGGCGATCAGGTTTCTGAAGGCGAATGCCCAGGAGTACGGAATTGATACCGCGCGAACCGGCATCTTCGGCGGATCGGCTGGGGGCCAGCTTGCGATCTTGGAGGCATTGACCTGTGGTGCGGCCCCAAGCGGAGCGGACAAGGCAAACTCCGAAATGTCCGATTGTCCGCAAGCCGCGGCTGGCTGGTATGGCATCTATGACTTTCCGGCCATGCCGCAGACTGGCGGACAACGGGCTGAATTCGACTATCTTGGCTGCGAGCCCGGCCGTTGCTCGCGTGAGCAGTTCGATGCCGCGAGTGCGATAATGCACGCGGACGCGAAAGATCCGCCGATCCTGCTCCTACACGGCACTGAAGATCGTGTGGTCCCGGTAGCGCAGTCTGAGAGGCTGGCACAGAAACTGAACTCTGTCGGCGCGTCGGTCGAAGTCGAGATCATTCCGGGCGTAGGACATAGCTGGGTAGGGGCCAATGAGGCCGAGACCCGCGAGGCGTCGCTGCGTGCTCTTGATCACACCTATCGCTTCTTTGACCAGCATCTCCGTTCGAAGCCGTGAGCGCGAGTTGGCTGAGGGGAGGCAGCTTCGCGTGGCCTATCCTGCTCGGCGCGACAGCCTGCGCACCGGCCGTTGAATCCGCTTCGTCCGTTGGACCTTGCACCGCCGACGGTGAGCTTACGTTTGTTTGCGGAGCCGCCAAGCCGGAGGATCTCGCCAAGATCCCCGACAGCCGTTGGATAGTCGCTAGCGGTTTCGCGCCGGGCTCGGGGCTCAAACTGATCGATACCAGGCGACGGACCCTGCAATCTTGGTTCACCGGCAAGCGGCATCAAATTGCTCCGGATCGGAAACGGTTTCCCGATTGTGCCACTCCACCTGACCCCGCGCTCTTCAACGCCCGCGGACTGAGCTTTCGCGCGACCAGCACCGGAGAGGGCGAGCTACATGTCGTCAACCACGGCGGGCGCGAGTCCATCGAGGTGTTCGCCGTTGATAACCGCGATCGGTCTCGGCCGCCCAAGCTGGCTTGGCGCGGTTGCCTGCTCTTGCCGCAGGGCGACGTCGGCAACAGTGTCGCAACCTACGGCGATGGGACGGTATTGGTGACCGTCCTCACTAGACCGGGCACATCAATCACCGACTTCGTTCTCGGACAGAAGACTGGGTACGTTCTCGAAAGACCGCCGGGCGCAGAGCATTTCCATGTGATCGAAGGGACCGAACTGCAGGGCAACAACGGTCTCGAGGCCTCCCCGACGGACGATGGCTTCTACGTAGTTTCCTTCGGGTCTCGCGAGATCGTCCGTTTCAACCGGAATGACGCGTCAGGCCCGGCTTGGAGGACCACAGCCCCCGAATTCATGCCCGACAACATACACTGGTACGGCGGCCGGCTCCTCGCCGCAGGCATGGTTCGCGACGAGCCGGCTTGCGGCGGCCCAAGGCAAGTGATCGATGGCGTGGCGGATACTATGCAGTGTCATCGGGGCTATGTCGCGGCACTGCTTGACCCGACATCGAAGGATTGGGAGGTGCTCGTCAGGGCCGGCCCAAATCCATCGTTCAATGGCGTTTCGGCAGCGCTCGTCGTGGACGGCGATCTTTGGCTTGGCTCGTACCAAGCAGACCGTGTTGCCGTCAGAAAGCTCACAGCTATGGAAAAAACGAACTAGTTCGTTAATTTCACTTGCGACCGAAACCGGCGTTCCATATCACACGCTCAACGAGAGATTCGTGCCAAGGAGCGCGAACATAAAGGGAGAGGGCCGGCGTTTCGATGGCCGCGCAAACAGTCTACGTCCTGAACGGGCCAAATCCGAACCTTTCGGCTCTGCTTGCGGTGCGTCGCATCGCGCGATCCCCGTTGGCAGCTGCGTAGAGCCATGAGCTACTCGGGCACCATCCAAAGCTCCCAGCGCGCCACGAAGGCTCGTCTTGGCATTCTCGCACTGATTAGCTTTGCGACCTTGCTCAACTATCTGGATCGGGCCGTCATGGGCGTTGCGGCGCCCTCGATGACCGAGGAGCTGAAGATCTCCCCGGAAGTGATGGGGCTGATCTTCTCGGCGTTTTCGTGGACCTATGCCGCTGCTCAAATACCTGGCGGAATTGTCCTCGATCGCCTGGGTACTCGCATCACTTATGGCGCATCCCTTCTGCTGTGGTCGGTCGCGACATTCTTCCACGGCATTGCCTCGAATGTTGGGATGCTGCTGGGGTTCCGTTTGGCGCTGGGCGTCGCCGAGGCCCCCTGCTTCCCCTGCAACAGCAGGATCCTGAGTACCTGGTTTCCGCAGGACGAACGCGCTCGCGCCAACTCGGTCTTCGCAGTGGGTCAGTACGCTGGGCTCGCCTTTTTCAGCCCGGTCCTGTTCTGGATCGTTGGCGCTTACGGGTGGCGATCGCTGTTCTTCATTGCCGGCGGTATCGGCATCCTCTTTGGCCTGGCGATGTACGGGCTTTACCGGGAGCCCCATCAGAGCAAGCGCGCCAACCAGGCCGAGCTCGAACACATCAAGGCGGGAGGCGGCCTCGCCGTTTCGGCCTCTGCACCATCAGAGCCCTTCAGCTGGTCAAATGTGCGCCGGCTTTTGAGCCAGCGCCAGATTCTCGGCGCATCGATCGGTCAGTTCTGCGGGAATTCCACCCTGGTCTTCTTCCTGACCTGGTTTCCTACCTATCTGGCAACCGAACGCGGCATGGATTGGATCAAGTCGGGCGTCTACGCCGTGCTGCCCTACATTGCCGCGTCAGTGGGTGTGCTGCTTGGTGGCTATGTGTCCGACGTCCTTCTGCGGCGCACGGCCTCGGCGAACATCGCGCGCAAGCTGCCGATCGTCACGGGGCTGCTGCTGGCGTCGACGATCATCGCCGCGAACTACGTGGACGATAACCTCATCATCATCGCCATCATGTCGGTCGCGTTCTTCGGGCAGGGCATGGTCAACCTCGGTTGGACGCTCATCTCCGACGTGGCGCCCAAGCAGTTGATCGGGCTGACAGGTGGTGTCTTCAATCTGTGCGCCAATCTGGCCGGCATCGTTACGCCCATCGTGATCGGGATCATCGTTGGGCAGACCGGGTCTTTCTACGGGGCGCTCGCATTCATCGGCGTGCTCGCCCTTGTTGGGGCCGCATCCTACGTTTTCGTCATCGGAGACGTGAAGCGCATCGAGTTGCAGTGATTTTTTTGGTCGAGGAATGAACTAAATCGTTCGTTATCTACGGGGAGAGATGGGATGAACAGGAACGTTTTCAGCGCAATGCGCCTAGGAGGCTCGCTTGCCGCGCTTGCGTTTGCGACGTCGGCAGTGCCGGCATTTGGCCAAGAAGCTGACGCAGCTGATGAGCAAGAGACGAACAATGCCGGTGGCGTCATCGTCGTCACTGGCTCGCTAATTCAACGTCCGAATAACACTTCGGTCAGCCCGATCATCACCGTAGGGCAAGAGGACATCCGCGAAGCTGGTACGGCGACGCTACAAGACGCGCTCAATCAGGTTCCGAGCTTCACCGTCGGCGGAAACGCTGCGACGGGCGGCCAGGGTACCGGTGGGCGCGCATCGATCAACCTCCACGGCCTTGGGACCAATCGCAATCTCGTGCTGCTAGATGGCAGGAGGCTTCCCGTCTCGGATATCGCAGGCAACGTCGACATCAACATTCTGCCGGAAGTGATCATCGGCGGAGTGGACGTGATTACCGGCGGCGCGTCTGCGATTTACGGTTCTGACGCCATGTCGGGCGTGGTCAACTTCAAGACGCTGCCCCAACTAGACGGCTTCCGCGTCGACGCCCTTTCGTCGATCAGCGAACGAGGAGATGCCTTCAAGTTCAATGGCGCGCTCGCCTTCGGGACGGACTTTGCCGAAAATCGCGGCCACCTGATTACTGCCTTCAGCTACAGCAAGCAGGATCCCGTTGATGGCAGTCGACGGGAGTTCTTCCACGATAAGACGCCATCGTCGTTCATCGGAACTGGAACATTCGTTCCCAGCGCCACCAACGCTCCCAGCGCCGCGGTGCTGCAAACGGTTTTCTCGCAGTACGGCATAACCGGCACGCGCAATCCGTTGCTCAATCTCGGCTTTAACAACGACCAGACGCTTTTCGTGCAGACTGGCGCGGTCAACTATCGCGGACCGACGGACGGAAACGGTTACATGGTCATCGGCGGCAACGTCCGCATGCCGGTGGGCCAACAGATCCAGTTCCATAACGCACTCGAACGCAAGACCGCCTTCGTCAAAGGCGACTACGATCTGACCTCGTCCCTGAACCTCTACGGTCAGTTCATGTACGTCGACCTGACGGTGAATACCGAGAGCGGCGGCAGTCTGACGCAGTTTCCCGCGTTGACCACGATCCCGGTCACCAATCCCTTCATTCCGGCTGACTTGCGCACAGTCCTGGCCTCGCGGCCCCAGGCGACAGCTCCGTTCACCTGGAACGGACGGTATGTCGGCGTACCGGACAAGAACTGGGACGAGAACTATCGGGTAGCGCAGTATCTCGCTGGTTTGCGAGGAGACATCACCGACGGCTGGTCGTTCGACGTCTTCGCCTCATACGATGAATCCCAGCACAACCAGACGATGCACAACGCGGTGTTGAAGTCTCAAGTCTACCGGCTGCTCAACGCTCCCGATGGCGGAGCATCGCTTTGCGCCGGTGGCTTCAATCCATTTGGTGACGCCAATGCCCGCTCACTGTCCGACGCCTGCGTCAGCTTCATCACCAAGAATGCGCGCAGCGTAGAAGACCTGTCGCAAACCCAGGTCCAAGGGCAGATCAACGGCGAGATCTTCGATCTGGGCGCAGGCCCGGTCCAAGTCGCGCTGTTGGCCGCCTACCGCAAGAACACTTACGAGTTCTCGCCTGACTCCGATCTGGTCTCGCCGAATGCATTCAACCTGATCGTTCCATCAAATCCGGGCGGTAACATCGAAGGCGTGGTCAACACGCTTCCGGTCCCTCCGGTCGCGATCAACGTCAAGGAACTTGCTGCCCAGATCGATATCCCTCTGCTGGCCAATGTCCCATTCGCAGAAGAGCTTGCGGTAGGGGGCGCGGCCCGCATTTCAGATTACTCGGTCACCGGGTCTGTCACCAGCTACGAACTGGATGCCAGGTGGCGGCCGGTCGAAGCGCTCTTGTTCCGCGGCAGCTATCAAAGGGCGGTTCGCGCTCCCAACATCGGCGAACTGTTCTCGCCACCACAGGGTGCGCAGTTGGTCATCGGCACGCCGCCGGGCGCGCTCGGTGATCCTTGTGACGTCAGGTCGACGGCGCGGACGGGGGCGAACGGCGCACAAGTGGCGGCGCTGTGCGTCGCGCAAGGCGTTCCGGCAGCTGCCATAAGCTCCTACCAGTTCCCGACGACAGCTACGGGCCAGGTCATATCGGGAAGTACCGCTCTCTCACCGGAACGGGCTAACACCTTCAATTTCGGGTTCGTGTTGGATTCCCCGATCAGCAGCGGGGTGTTTTCCGACATTTCCCTGTCGGTCGACTATTTCAACATCACCATCAACGACGTCATCTCCACCGTCCCGGGCCTGACCGTCCTTTCCAGCTGCTTCAATCTGGATGGTTCGAACCCGACCTATTCGAACTCGAACGATTTCTGCACGCTGATCACGCGCGACACGCTGAGTGGGCAGATCCTGAACGTCGCCACGCCGTACCAGAACCTTGGCAGGCTCAAGACCGATGGGATCGAAGCTCAGCTATCGTGGAACATCCCGCTGGGACTGTTGGACGAGAGCGGGAGCATCGATCTCAACTCGGCGATCGGATGGCTAAACAACTACGAAATCCAGCAGCTCCCCGGTGTGCCACCGGTTGACTACACCGGCGTGAGCGTAGGTGGGGCGGGCACGAGTTCCGTACCTCCCCGCGCCACCCCGGTGTGGAAGGCCCTCACAACGGTCGCATATCGCACTGACACCTTCGGGATCGGTTTGCGCTGGCGGTATCAAAGCAAGCTGAAGGACGTCAGTTCCGTCCTCACCCCGGCGAACGCCCAGGTCGGGGTGCCGTCATACCAGCTGTTCGACCTGTTCGGTTCGGTCAGAATCGAGGACGAGTTCGAGTTGCGGGCGGGCATCAACAATCTGTTCGACAAAGAACTGCCGTTTGTCGCGAGCTCTCAGAACGGGACCGATACGGCGCTCTACGACGCCATTGGTCGCTCGTTCTATGTCGGCGTGCGCTTCGGCTTTTGAGGGGGGAGAGCGCTCGGCCTAGATGGCTGAGCGCTCTTTTCACCGCGAGCATTCTCGTTCCGGAGAAAATCATTGGAAGAGTTCGATCGCCTGCCTGAGTTCGGATCGCCAGAGCAAGTCTTGGTTGGCCTGCTGGGGCGGGACATCCAGCTCTCCCGTTCTCCCCAGATGCATGAAGACGAGGCCAGCGCGCAGGGCATTCCGTTAGTTTACAAGCTGTTCGATTTCGCCGCGCTCGGGATGACTGAGCAGGACCTCCCGGTTTTCCTTGAGACTCTGCAAGCCTCCGGGTTTTCAGGCATCAATGTGACACACCCCTACAAGCAGGCGGTCATTCCACTTCTGGACGAGCTTTCGTCCGGTGCCGAGCGGGTAGGGGCAGTAAACACAATCGCATTCCGCAACGGCAAGCGACTTGGCTTCAACACCGACGTGACGGGTTTTGCGGAGAGCTTCCGCAACGGCCTGCCTTCAGCGGGCGTGAAAGTGGTCTTCCAGGCGGGTGCTGGAGGCGCTGGGGCGGCGACGGCCTATGCGATGCTCGAAATGGGCGCCAATACCGTCATATTGCACGACCCCCAGGAAACTCGAGCCGAACAGCTCTGCGAAGCACTTCGGCACGCCTTTGGAATAGAGCGTGCGCGAGTGTCTGGCGACATCCGCGCGGACGTGTCTCAGGCCGACGGGATTATCAATGCCACCCCTGTTGGCATGGCGGGCTATCCCGGAACGCCTATCCCGGTGGACTTGTTGCGACCCGACCACTGGGTTTCAGACATCGTGTACTTCCCGCTCGAAACCATGCTCCTGCAGAAGGCGAGTGCGATTGGTTGTGCTGTGCTCGATGGAGGCGGGATGGCGGTGTTTCAGGCGGCGGGAGCGTTTGAGATCTTTACCGGCCACAAAGCGGATGGATCTCGCATGCGAGAGCGGTTTCTCGCGATCAGGTGAGGCTCGGCCTTAAAGCCCGCTGATCCAAATTGCCAAAGGTCAGGGCTTCGACCCAGAGTACGCGATAGCGGCGCGCCAGTTCGATATAGCGTTGGCGTATATCGGGGAGCTTGGCGGCGGCGGCGAGGCGGTAGTACCGGTCTATCCGACGCTCAAGGTGCTCGAGACTCCGTTTCCATCGCATAGGCTCGCCCTTCTGTGTCTGCCACTCGATGGCTATTGAGACATGGTGGCAACAATGCGGCAGGAAATGAACGACTTGCGGCGGCTCCGGAACGGTTCGGCGTTCCGCCCTTAAAAGGCTTGTGCCGCCGCCCAGGCGCTGGCCCAGGCCCACTGGAAGTTATAGCCACCGAGCCAGCCGGTGACGTCCACCGCCTCACCTATGACGTAGAGGCCCGGCACCCGTTTGGCTTCCATCGTCTTCGACGACAGCTCGGCCGTGCTGATGCCCCCTGCCGTTACCTCGGCTTTGGCGAAGCCTTCGCTTCCATTGGGTTGAAAGTTCCAGCTACCGAGTTGGGTTTCAGCGCTCTGCAATGCCGCATCGGTCACATTGGCGAGCGGCCCTTCGAGCTTCAGGCGGTCGCTCAAGGCATCAGCCAGTCGGTCCGGTAGCTGGGCTCGCAGGGTGCTACGTAAGGTGGAGCGCGGGTTCTGATGCTTCGTCTCAAGCAACCATCCCGTACCCGCGTTCGGCAGGAAATCGATCTCTACCGGGCTCCCACGGCGCCAGTAGGATGAGATCTGCAGGATGGCAGGGCCCGAGAGGCCGCGATGCGTGAAAAGGGCGGCCTCGCGGAACGCGGCCGGGCCGCAGCGGGCGATGACTTCGGTCGCCACGCCCGACAATTCCCGGAACAGCGCGTCCTCACCACTAAGCGTCAGCGGCACAAGGGCAGGGCGGGGCTCGACGACCTTCAGGCCGAATTGGCGCGCAAGCTCATAGGCGTAGGCGGTCGCTCCGATTTTAGGAATGGAGGGTCCCCCGGTGGCGATCACCAGCGCGGGCGCTTCGGCGACATGCCGATCGGTCGTGACGGTGAAACGCCCGTCGACATGTTCGACCTGCCGAACGGTCTCTCCGCACGAGAGCTCGACATCCCCCGCCGCGCATTCGGCGAGCAGCAGATCGACGATCTGCTGCGCGGATTTATCGCAGAAGAGCTGCCCGAGTGTCTTCTCATGCCAGGCAATGCCGTAGCGTTCGACGAGGGCCAGGAAATCTTGCGGAGTGTAGCGGCTGAGCGCCGACTTCGCGAAATGCGGGTTGGCCGAGAGGAAGCGCTCAGGCGCCGTGTGGAGGTTGGTGAAGTTGCACCGGCCGCCACCGGAGATCAGGATCTTCTTGCCCGGCTTTTCGGCATGCTCGATCACGAGCACGCGAAGGCCTCGCTGGGTCGCCTGGCCAGCGCACATCAAGCCAGCTGCGCCGGCGCCGAGGATGATTACATCGTAGCTCTTGTTCATTTCGGGGGCCGTCCAGCAGTGGCGCCTCTAGCGCTCACTGCCGTCGGGAGCCAGCCATTCCCGGCCCCTAAGATTGCCGGAGGACCGAAATCAGCTTTCCGGTTCGTGGTGCATAACCGGCATGACGTCAGGGTAGGGCATGACCAGCGATCCGTCAGGCGCAGCTGTGAAGCTGGTCTGAGTGGGATAGGCAAAGCGGATGCCGCGGGTTCGGAACAGCGCCAGCACCGCCAGCGCGACTTCCTGCAGCGCGGCATGAGCTTCGATGACGTCGTCGGTGGTGATTTCGAAGATGAAGTCGTAGTCGATCGAGCTTGGACCGAAGGCGCGCAAACCGGCGCGAACGAAGCGATAGCCTAGGCGGTCGACTTCGGCCTCAAGCAGCGACGGGATCGCCTGCAAGTCGTCGTGGGCGGTCTGGTGGATCACGCCGATCGGCAGCTGGAAACGGAACATCTCGCGGCCGGAGAAATTGGTCACTTCCTGCGCCAGAAGCTGCGTGTTTCCGATGATGCGCATATCGCCCGAGAGCGAGCGTATGCGCGTCGATTTGAGCCCGATGCGCTGGACTACGCCGGTTACCGGCCCTTCCTTGCCCTGATAAGTGATCGTCTCCCCGACGCAGAACGGCTTGTCGAAGATGATCGAGAGCGCCGCGAAGAGATCGGAAAAGATCCCTTGCGCGGCAAGGCCAATGGCGATGCCACCGATGCCTAGGCCGGCAACGAGGCCGGTTACGTTCGCGCCGAGGTTGTCGAGGATGACGATCACGGCAATCGCAAACACTACCACCGAGACCAGCAGGCGGATGATGCCCATGGCGCTGGCCATGCTGTTCGGATCGCCTTCGATGCTGCTTGTCCGCTGGGTGATGACCCCGAGGATCAGCGCTCGCGCCCAGCTCGCCACCTGCAGCGCGACCGCTACCGTGAACAGGAAGACGATGGTCTTGGAGACATCCTCCGGTGGGTGGAGATACCCCTGAACCATCCGCAGCGAGAGGGCGATGAGGAACCACAGGCGGGTCTTGCGCACGACACTGGCGAAGACTTCGGTCAGGCCGTTCTGCGCGCCGAGCTTCTTTACCGCGCGCAGCACCAGCGCCTTTATGCCGTAAAGCAGGGCAACGACCGCCGCAGCGATCGCTAGCGCAATGGCGATTTCGACCAGGTTGTTGACCGCCCAATCAAGGACGGGCTTGCGCCACAAGTCGATCTTCACGCGCTTGCTGCCTCACCCTTAAGCCGCGCCGTTTCGGAGGCGGTGGACTGCGGGCCGGTGTTGCGCTTGGTCAGGCCGTTGGCCTGGGGGTCGCGTACGAAGGGTTCGGGATCGTTCTCGCGCCGGGGCAAGCCGAAGATCGGTGACATACCAGGATGCCGCCCGAGCCCGCCGTAGAGGTCGAAGCCACGATCGATCCAGTCGCGCAGCGGATCGTCGGCCGGAAGGGCTGGGATGTCGGCAACCGAGGCAAGGAAGAGGAATACCGCGAGCAGGCGGTAATCCACGTAGTTCGGGCTCTCGCCGCCGAACCACTGGTGTTCGCGCAGGGTATTGCGCATGAGTTCCAGCTTCGGCGGAATCTGCGGAAGACGGTCTTCTCGGCCGATGATGATGTCCTCGATCTTCTGCCCCCCGAACATCCGTTCGCGCGATTCCGTCACGTAACCGTGGTCCTGCGGCAGCGCTCGGTCGCGGTACTGCTTGAGGTAGCAGGTCATCCAGGGGCCGATCGCGGTTTGCCAGAGCCACTGTTCGAGCATCTGCCCGCAGACCTTGACCGACGGATCGCCGATCAGGGTCGGGCGGTGGGGATATTTCTCGTCGAGGTATTCTGCGATCAGCCAGCTATCTAGCACCCACTGGCCGTCGTCCACGATCGCCGGCAAGCGCTCGGTCTGGCCGCCAGTACGCTCCGGAATTCCGGTGAAGCCGCCCGGCACGATGTCCATCTCGAAACCCTTGTGGGCAATGGCATATTTGGTCGCCCACACGAACGGGCTGATTGTCGCTCCGCTCGCCAGCTGGAGATCGTAAAGCGTGATCGTGTTATCTTTCGCCAATGCACTTCTCCCGAACGGCGAGCCTTTTGCCGGAGTTTAGGCAGGCAAATCCTAACGCGCCAGTCACCGTTTCTTGTCGGATTTCTTGACAGGTGGAGCTGAACGCGAATCCTCGTTAACCATTGAAACGCGCAGAAAAGTGCCGTTTGCCGAAACTGGCATGCCACGTGCAAAGTATTGGATACCCAACCAAGTCTTCGAACGAGGCGGGGCCGCCCATTGGTCCCCACCGGTCTCCCGGCCCCGCCTCCCCGAAGAACCCTCCAAACATAGCGATGAACTGGAAAAAGCGCGCAGCGCCTTTAGCGGCGTATCCGCGTGCGAGTTTCCAGGTCCGTCAGCCGCTGTTCCAGATAGGCCTGGTCCTGAGGCGAAGCGTTGAGCTGGGCGTAGGCGGCTTCCAGATGGGAGACGTCCTCGTACTCGACCCGCAATTGCGCCTGGGCCGCGCTCGATAGGCCGCTGGAGGGCAGGGCCCGCCCAATGGCATCGAGCCGCGCTCTGGGCGTCTGCGTCACGCCTCCGTAGCTCGTATCGCCTACCCTGACGTCGAGCGCATCAAGGCGCGCATCCAGGTCGCTGCGTTCGCTAGCGCTGATTACGCCATCGCGCAGGTAGCCGTCTTCCACACGGATCAAGGCCGCATAGTCGGACTTGAGACGGGTGCCTTGCGTGCGGCTCAGGCGGCGCGCGGAGACACCGGCATCGACGCGGCGCTCGAACTCGGCCCGGCCGTCAGCGATCTCGGCAGTTTGGGCGGTCTGGCCATCCTCATAGGCTCCCACTGAGAGGACCTGGGTAAGAGCCCCGTAGCGGTCGGCGAGATCGGACCGCTCTGTCGAGGTAAAGCGTCGGTCAGCGCCGTAGCGGTTTTCGAGTTGAACCAGTTCTGCGTAATCGGACTTCAATCGGACCGCGGTCTGTTGGCTCACGGCTCCTGCACGCACTTGATTATCGACGCGGCTTTCGAATTGGCTGCGCTGGTTTGCTAGTGGCGTTTGCCCGGCGGCCCACTGCGCTTCAATCGAAGAGGTGTTGCCCAATCGGTCACCGAAAAGGGCTCCGAAAATGACCCCGAAAGGATCCTGTTGGGTCGTTTGCTGCCCCGAAGCCTGCGCAAAGCCAGGACCCGCGGCGAGGGCCATCGTAGCAGCGATGGCAAAAGTGACGGTTTTTCGCATTTGGCAACCTTCTCAGCTTGCCTCCCGGGCGAAAAACGATGGCTGCGCGAAAGGGTTTCCGCGCGGGGAAATGAGAGGCGAGCTTGTGGAGAGGCGATGAGGGCCCTACTTCGCGCCGGGCAGTCAACGAAGGAGCATGTGTCGTGATCGATCAGACCAGGAAAGCGCCCTGTTTTGCATCATCCTATCACGCGAGTTTCCATGTCTGCTCTTCTCACGCTCGATTCAGTCTCCGCTCAGACGCCTGAACACAGAGTCCTATTTCAGGGCCTGACCTTATCCGTAGGGGCTGAACGCGTGGGCTTGGTGGGCCGCAACGGCTCAGGCAAGTCCACTCTGCTTCGTATCGTCGCTGGAGAAACCGATGCCGCGACCGGCGCGGTTCGGCGGTCGGGGTCGATCGGCATGCTTGTGCAGGACTGGCCGCCTGAAATGTCGGTCGGCGATGCGCTTGGCGTTGGCACGGGCATGGTCATCTTGCAGCGCGTGTTGGCAGGCGAGGGTGACGCGGACGATTTCGACGCGGCGGATTGGACCCTGGCATCCCGCGTAGAAACCGCGCTGGCCGACGCCGGAGCACGGGAAATCGCCCTCGACCGCCCGATGGGTTCGTTTTCGGGCGGAGAGCGCACGCGTGTGGGTATCGCCCGCCTCTTGATCGAAAAGCCGGACTTGCTGCTACTCGACGAACCCACCAACAATCTCGATGCCGCCGGCCGCGCTTCAATCCACGCCCTGGTCCGCAACTGGAGTGGCGGGGCGCTGGTCGCCAGCCATGATCGCGAACTTCTCGAACTGATGGACCGTATCGTCGAACTGACGCCGGTCGGTATCCACATCGTCGGCGGCGGCTGGACAGCGTTCGCAGCGCAACGCGAGGCGGAGCGAAGACGGGTGGCGCAGGACCTGGAACGCTCGGAAGCGGCACTCCGCGAGGCGGAGCGAACTGCCCAGCGTCAGCGCGAAGCCAAGGACCGTCGAGACAAAGCGGGGCGAAATTTCGCGGCCAAGGGCTCGGAACCCAAGATACTGCTCGGCGCTCGGGCTGCACGAGCCGAAAACAGCGGAGGGCGGATACGTCGCCTCGGTGAGAACTCGATCAGCGAGGCCGCACTCAAAGCGGAAGGCGCCCGCACTAAGGTCGAGGTGCTGACGCCCCTGGTCATTTCACTGCCGCCGAGTGACCTACCCTCCGGTGCGCAAATCGTGTCGCTGGACGAGGTCGCGATCGACCTCGGTGAACGTCGTCTCGGGCCCTGGACACTGAACCTTCGCGGGCCGGAACGGATTGCAGTCGCGGGACCGAACGGCGCGGGGAAGACCACGCTGCTTAAGGTTGTGGCGGGTGCTATCGAACCGGCTGGCGGAACGGTGCGCAGGCTCGACGGGCGGATCGCCATGCTCGACCAGCACGTCACCTTGCTCGATCGCGAAACCAGTATCCTGGCCAATTTCCGCCGTCTCAATCCGTCGCTCAACGTGCAAGACGCTTATGCTGCCTGTGCTCGCTTCGCCTTTCGCAATCGCGATGCCGAACAGAGTGTCGGCACGCTGTCAGGCGGCGAGCGCCTCCGCGCGGGTCTTGCCTGCACCCTGGCGGGTGAGCGGCCGCCATGGCTCCTCATCCTCGATGAGCCGACCAACCACCTCGACCTGGCGTCGATCGAACTGCTGGAGCAGGCGTTACGCGAATTCGACGGGGCGCTGATGGTTGTCAGCCACGACCCGGCATTCCTCAAAGCTATAGGCGTTGACCGGGAATTCAGAGTGTAGCGACCGCCGTTCAGGCTGCCCTCGCGACATGATCCTCGGTAAACTCCCGTATTGTCCGCGGCCTCGCTGCGTCGCAACGGTGTTGGAATAGGCCGCTACCGGCAGCCCACAACGCCGCTTCACGTAGCGACGACTATCCACGCCATAGGACCGAATTCGATGACCATGTTCGAGCGCTCTTCTTGGCCCGCATCGCTGGTGGCTAAGAGCAAGATGTCCGGCTTCTTTCGGGTGGCTGTCCGTTCGGCCGCCCTTATGTTGGTGGGCACGGTAGGCGCCGCCTGTCATGGAACGCCGCAAGAGGCGACCAGTGCGCCCGAAAGCGAGCAGTCAGCGGCAAAGGCGGCGCCGGACATTTCCGATCTCTCCCCCAATTGTCAGCGGGCCTACGCCAAAATGCGTCAATGCCTGCGCCAGACGATGGGCCTCACCAACGATACGCCCCCGGATATCACGGCCGAGGAATGGCAGCGGATTCGCGGCGGGACGAACCAGGATTGGGAAAAGCAGCTTCGCGACGTCGCGCAGACATGGCGGCAGATGAGGGGGAACCCTGCCATCGAACAAGCATGCACGGAAATATCCGAAAGCCCGGAATGCTCTTGAAAAGCGAGACTGACGGCGGTGACCGGTCAGAGACGCAGCTTTGGCGGGCAGGGGCCCGCCAAAGCTGGCTAGTTCGCCTTGGCGACCTGGGCTTCGTCGAGCAGCTGCTGCAGCTCGCCCGCCTGGTACATCTCCATCATGATGTCGCTGCCGCCGACGAATTCGCCTTTGACGTAGAGCTGAGGGATGGTCGGCCAATCGGAAAAGGCCTTGATGCCCTGGCGCACTTCCATGTCCTGCAGCACGTCGACGCTTTCATAAGCGACGCCGCAATGGTCGAGGATCGCCACCGCTCGGCTGGAGAACCCGCACTGCGGGAACAGGGGCGTGCCCTTCATGAACAGGACGACGTCGTTGTCGCCGACAATCTTGGAGAGACGCTCGTTGGTATCGGACATGTGGCAGGCCTGATCTGATGAAGTGAGTATGGAAGTCAGTTGGGAACCGAGGTGGTCAGTTGCAAGGCATGAAGCTCACCGCCCATGCGCCCGCCGAGCGCCTCGTAGACCATCTTGTGCTGCTGGACGCGGTTCTTGCCGGCAAATGCGGTCGAGGTGACGTGGGCGCGATAATGATCGCCGTCGCCCGCGAGGTCTTCGATCACGACCTCCGCGCCAGGCAGCGCCACCTTGATCAGCGCTTCGATTTCTGCGGCGGGCATGGCCATCGTGGTGTCCTCAGGACTCGCTCATCAACTGGCGCTTGGCCTCGACCGACTTTTCCTCGAGCGCCACGCGCACAGCGGTTTCGTCAACGTCGACGCCTGCGGCAGTGAGATCGCCCAGGACCTTGCGGATCACGTCCTCGTCACCGGCTTCCTCGAAGTCAGCCTGGACCACGGCCTTGGCGTAAGCCTCGGTCTCTTCGGAGGTCAGGCTCATCTTTTCGGCTGCCCAATGGCCCAGCAGCCGGTTGCGCCGAGCGGCCACGCGAAAGGCCGTCGTTGCATCCATCGCGAACTTGGCTTCCTCGGCGCGTTCGCGATCGTTGAAGTCGGTCATGTCAGGATTCCCTCAAAAATGCTGCCGGTGGCAAATAGCGCCGCGCCGTGTCAGGCCGCAAGCCCAGTCCCGTGCGCTAGCCAGGGCTTCTCGGCCTGCATGCGCTGCTCGTAGTCGGTGATCGCCGCGTCGCGGGCCAGCGTCAGACCGACTTCGTCGAGCCCGTTCACCAGGCAGTGCTTGCGGAACGGGTCGATCTCGAACGTGAAGCGGTCCTGGAACGGCGTGGTCACCACTTGGTGTTCAAGGTCGATCGTGATCTGATCTGTCTCGGCCACTTCCAGCAGCCGGTCGACTTGCGCTTGCGGCAGGACGACGGTGAGAATGCCGTTCTTGAACGCGTTGCCGGAGAAGATGTCCGAGAAGCTCGGCGCGATCACGGCTTTCACGCCCATGTCGAGCAAGGCCCAGGCGGCATGCTCGCGGCTCGATCCGCAGCCGAAGTTGTCACCCGCGACGATGATCGGCGCGCGGGCGAACTCGGGCTTGTCGAACACGTTGTCAGGATCTTCGCGCACCGCTTCGAACGCGCCGCGGCCGAGGCCTTCGCGGCTGACCGTCTTGAGCCAGCGGGCCGGAATGATCAGGTCGGTGTCGATATTCTTGCGGCCGAACGGCACTGCCCGGCCTTCAACCTCGCGGACGGCTTCCATCAGTCGGTCTCCGGCGGCTCGCCGCTGGGGATCGTGGGAGCTTTCTGAGCCTGCTTGGCCTTCTCCTTGCGGCGGTTGACGTAGAGCAGGGCGGCGGCAACCGCGGCCGATCCGATCGCTCCGGCAATGGCCGCATGGCCCGAGTTGAGACGCTTGGTCATGCTCCTTTCAATGGGGCGGGCGGTCGGCGGTGGCAACCCTCAACGGAGAAATTCGCCTAATGCGCTCCACAGCTTTTCCTTCTCCGCGAGCGGCATGGCGGCGTGGGCCGGGCTGGAAGAGGGGAGGGAGACGAGCGCCAGGCCGCGTCCGGCGAGCTGTGGCATGCCGATACCAGCGGAGGTCTTGCCATTGAACCCGACCGCCCGCAGTTCAGGCAGCGAGGCGGTCAGCTCACGCAAGGCTGTGGGCTCTGCTTCGCGGATCGAGGCGTCGAGGCTGCCTTGGCGCCGGGCGGAGGCCACGGTGTCCCACAAGCCGACCTTGGCCCTGAGCAGGGCAGCGAGACGGGCTTCGTAGCCGAGCGGCACAAGGTCGATTCCTATGACGTGGCCGATCAGGTGCCAGAAGCGGTTCTGCGGATGAGCATAGTATCGACCCACCGCCAACGACCGCTCGCCCGGCAGGCTGCCGAGGATCAGTACTCGGGTGTCGGGTGCCACGACTGGAGGGAATGAAGTCTTGCGGGTCACGGGTCGAACGGGATCATCGCCGGTTCGAAGCTCGATGGAAAGCCCGCCAACCACGCCGTTTCGCTGAGGGCGGGATAAATCCAATAAGTACCTATACTTATTGAGTTTCACGTCACCGCATGGAACGAATTCTCGCGTGTTGCCGCGGTCAGTTTTGGGCGGGCGCATGATGTGGCGAGGTAGCATTCGGCCGCGCTTCGCACTCGCCGAACAAGCGCCAACGGTCCCGCTTCGACGGCCCACGATCTCAGGAAAACGAGGAAGCTAGAAAATGAAGAGCGTCGGTTTGTTTACCCCCGCGCTGCTGCTCGCATCGACGAGCGCGTTTGCTCAGAGCGCAGCTGATTCGGCCCAGGATGCGGCGGACGCTGCCTATCAAGACGAAGCGGCCGCCGAGGATGGCGGCGAGGGCGACGTGATCATGGTCACGGCGCAGAAGCGCGTACAGTCGTTGCAGGATGTCGGCGCTGCGCTCACTGCGCTCAGTGCAGATCGGATTGCCAGCGCGCAGGTCAACAACATCGCGGACCTGCAGACGATCGTTCCCTCGGTGAACTTCGGCAACGACTTCAACCAGGCGAAGATCTTCATTCGCGGTGTCGGCGCCAATACCTCGACCACCGGCAGCTCCACCGGCGTCGCCTTCCATGTCGACGGGGTCTACGTGGCTCGTGCCGAGGCGCAACTTACCTCGCTGTTCGATGTCGAGCGGGTCGAGGTTCTGCGCGGACCGCAGGGCACGCTTTACGGGCGCAACGCGGTCGGCGGTTCGATCAACCTGATCACCGCCAAGCCGACCGACTGGCTCGAAGGCTATGGCCGGGTGACCTACGGCAACTACAACGCGCTCGTCACTGAAGCGGCAATCAGCGGGCCGATCACCGAGGGCATCCGCGCTCGTTTCGCGGTCAAGACCGAAGACCGCGATGGCTTCGGCAAGAATCCGGTTTCGGGCAAGGACGTGGACGATCTTAACCGTCGCATGGCCCGCGCCCAGGTCGAATTCGATCTCGGTCGTGACGCTACCTTCCTCGTGGCAGGCGAGTATTTCCGCCAAAGCGACGCTTCGGGCGCGATCCACTATCTGCGGGCCTCGTTCCCTGGAGTTGCCCGCCTCGCACCGTTGGGGGTCGGCGGCTATGCGACCGATCCGCGCGATCTGGCGACGGAATCGAGCCCAGGCACCGAGACCGATACTTATTCCTTCACCGGTACGCTCGACGTGCCGCTGAACGATGCGCTGACGCTCACCAACGTCGCCAATTATCGCTCGTTCAATAGCTCGCTGTTCCAGGACCTCGACCTTTCGGCGGTGATCAACAGCTGGCCGACCAACGGCCAGCCCACCACCGTGCAGGAACGCCGGATCGACAGCGAGCAGTGGAGCAACGAACTGCGGCTCGGCCTGACCTCAGAGTGGGTCAACGGCACGATCGGCCTGTTCTATTTCAACGAACGCCAGCGGCCGAGGGACAATGTCGGCCTCACCAACCGCAACGGCATGGCGCAGAATATCGGGGTGCTGGAGGCGGCGG
Organism: Altererythrobacter sp. Root672; assembly: GCF_001427865.1. Classification (NCBI taxonomy): domain Bacteria; kingdom Pseudomonadati; phylum Pseudomonadota; class Alphaproteobacteria; order Sphingomonadales; family Erythrobacteraceae; genus Altererythrobacter; species Altererythrobacter sp. Root672. The sequence goes on along the minus strand of NZ_LMHH01000001.1, from coordinate 1,903,387 downwards.
GGATCGATCTGGCAGAGGCTTACGCCCTCTGCGGCTTTTCGCCCAATGGCGTGACTGGTGGCAGTACAGTGATCGCACCGAAGCGGGTGTGCACCTGGTCCAACCTCAAGACCGAGGCGTTCTCGATCTTCGGCCAGTACGAAGTCGGCCTTGGCCTGTTCAACGAGACGCTGGCCGATTTCACCGTGAAGCTCGGCGGCCGCTGGAGCGTTGAGCATGTCGAGTCCGAGAACCCCTCGATCGTCATCACCCGCAACGGTCTCGGTCCGGTGCTGCGTCATACGGCCGAAAGCACCCATGCGGAAAAGACCTTCCGCGATTTCACACCGGAACTGGGCCTCGAATGGGCCCCGACGCGCGATATTCTGGTCTATTACACCTATTCCGAAGGCTTCAAGGCGGGCTCGGGAGAGAACGCTTCGGGCAGTAAGACGATCGTCGATCCGGAGACCATCGCCAACCACGAGGTCGGCATCAAGAGCAGCTTCGGCCGCTGGCTGACAGTGAACCTTGCCGGCTACACCTACACGCTCGACGGGCTGCAGTTGAACAAGACGATCGCGGGCGGTCCGACGGGCTACACCACGATCTTCCAGAACGCCGCCCGGACCAAGGCCACCGGGTTCGAACTCGACCTGACCTCGCACCCGATGCCTGGCCTGCTGCTGAGCGGAGCGGTGTCCTATACCGACGCACACTTCGTCGACTACCTGACGCTCGACCCGCTTAACCCCGTGAACATCGCTGGCGGAACGCCCTACGACCCGATGACCAATCCCGACCCGACCGCCTATGGTGCGCCTGGCGGCGGCGAGATCCAGCTCGCGGGCAACGACACGCGCAACACCCCGCGCTGGGCTTGGAACCTGCACGGCGAATACGACATCGACGCCTCGATCGGGACTTTCACGCCGAATGTCGATGTCTCGTACAAGGGCCGGACCTACTTCAGCGAGTTCATGCGCGAGATCGAGAGCAGCCCTGCTTACGCCACGGTCGATGCCTCACTCGCCTATGAGACGAACGAAGGGAACATTCGCGCTCAGCTGTGGGTCAAGAACCTGTTCGACGTGTTCCGGCCGAGCAGCACCTTCGCCCTGGCGACGGGCCGCCTGCTCGGCGCGACGTGGCTCCCGCCGCGGACGTTTGGCGTGACGGTGGGTTATAAGTTCTAGCGAGTTGGCACAGCGGACAACTGAAACGAACCAGCGGAGTGCACCTGTGAACGGGACGAAGACCAGTGGGCGCGGGGTCAAGGATATCGACCCGGCCCATCTTGCCCGGCTCAATGCCGGCGAGGTCGAGGCCGCGACACTTGTCGAATGCCTAGCGGTGGATTTCGCCCTGCTCATGGGCAGCGTTCTGCCTGACATTGGGTCCGGACCCTGCGCCGAAATGCACGAGGCGAGAGAGGCGGGTATCTCCCGGCGCATGCTGCTGGCGGCCAGGCTAATCACAAAGCGATACGGTCCGTCTGCCATTGAGCGGCTCGCGCGGCATTCGTCTGACACCGTTCGCGGTTGGGTGTGCGCCATGCTCGGGGCCGCCGACATGGAGCTTGGTGACAGGCTCTTGGCGATCCGCCCCTTCGCTGACGATCCGCATTTCGGAGTGCGCGAATGGTCGTGGATGGCGGTTCGCTCACACCTCGCTGCAGAGTTGGACGTCTCCATCGCCTTGCTGGCGAAATGGACCGTTGACCCATCCGAACGTATTCGCCGGTTCGCGACAGAGGCGCTCCGGCCGCGCGGGGTGTGGTGCAGCCATATCGCCGCGCTCAAGCAACAACCGGAACGGGCGCTCGCGGTGCTCGAACCGCTCCGCGCCGATCCGTCCATCTATGTGCAGGACTCGGTTGGTAATTGGCTCAATGACGCTGGCAAGGATCGTCCGGAATGGGTTCGGGCCCTTTGCGAACGCTGGCTCGCGGAGAGTCCAGAGCCAGCGACAGTGCGAATTTGCCGCCGTGGGATGCGATCCATTCCTGTGGTGAACTAGACCAGTTCGCGCACGTCCGTGAGCTTGCCCGTCACCGCCGCCGCTGCTGCCATTGCCGGGCTGACGAGGTGTGTCCTCGCGCCAGGACCCTGACGGCCAACAAAGTTGCGGTTGCTGGTCGATGCGCAGCGCTCGCCGGCCGGGACCTTGTCCGGGTTCATGCCGAGACAGGCCGAACAGCCCGGCTCGCGCCATTCGAGGCCGGCTTCGGTGAAGACCTTGTCCAGCCCTTCGGCTTCGGCCTGTTCCTTCACCAGGCCGGAGCCCGGGACGACGATGGCCCATTTGACGTTCGACGCCTTGTGACGGCCTTTGAGAACCGCCGCAGCGGCGCGCAGGTCCTCGATGCGGCTGTTGGTGCAGCTGCCGATGAAGACGTTCTGGACCTCGACCTCGTCCATCTTCTGGCCGGGCTCCAGGCCCATGTAATCGAGGCTGGCCTGGGCGGCCTTCTGCTTGGAAGGGTCGGCAAAGCTCGACGGATCGGGAACCACGCCCCCTATCGCGACGGTGTCCTCGGGGCTGGTGCCCCAGGTCACGGTCGGCTCGATTTCGGCGGCATTGATAACCACCGACTTGTCGAACACCGCGCCTTCGTCGGTCTTCAGCGTGCGCCAATAAGCGACTGCCTGATCCCACTCCTCGCCCTTCGGCGAGAGCGGGCGCCCCTTGAGGTACGCGAAGGTGGTCTCGTCCGGAGCGACCAGGCCGGCGCGGGCGCCGCCTTCGATGCTCATGTTGCAGACCGTCAGGCGGCCTTCGACGCTCATCTCCTCGAACACCTTGCCGCGGTATTCGATCACGTAGCCGGTGCCGCCGGCGGTGCCGATCACGCCGATAATGTGGAGGATCAGGTCCTTCGAGGTGATGCCGGGACCGAGGTCGCCCTCGACGCGCACTTCCATCGTCTTCGACTGCTTGAGCAGCAGCGTCTGCGTGGCGAGCACGTGCTCGACTTCGCTGGTGCCGATGCCGAACGCTAGCGCGCCCACGCCGCCGTGGGCCGCGGTGTGGCTGTCGCCGCAGACGATCGTGGTGCCGGGGAGGGAGAAGCCCTGCTCAGGCCCGACGACGTGGACGATGCCCTGTTCGCGCGCGGTGGCGCCGAAGTAGCGCACGCCGAATTCGGGTGCGTTGTGTTCCAGCGCTTCGAGCTGCTGGGCGCTCTCGAGGTCGGCGATCGGGATGCGCTTGCCTGCCGCATCGATGCGAGCCGTGGTCGGCAGGTTGTGATCGGGCACGGCGAGAGTGAGCTCGGGCCGGCGGACCTTGCGGCCGTTCAGCCGCAGCGCTTCGAACGCCTGCGGGCTGGTAACTTCGTGGACCAGGTGGCGGTCGATGAAGATCAGCGAGGTGCCGTCGTCGCGCCGTTCGATCACGTGCGCGTCCCAGATCTTTTCGTAGAGGGTGCGAGGTTTGGAAGCCATGCACCGCAGTTACGCACGGCGGCCGGCAATTCAAGCCGGGGCTGTCTTTGACCGGCCAAAGTTCCTATTTAGACGGGCATGAATTGGCTGGTCCCTCTCACTATCGTCATGGCCACCATCGCGGCGATGGAATGGGTCGCATGGGCGAGCCACAAGTATGTGATGCATGGCTTTGCCTGGGCCTGGCACCGCGACCATCACGAGCCGCATGGCAAGGTGCTGGAGAAGAACGACCGCTTCGCCCTGGTTGGCGCGGCGATGAGCATTTCGATGTTCGCACTCGGCAGCCCGATGATCCTGGGAGAAAGCGCCTGGTGGCCCGGGACGTGGATCGGGCTAGGCATCCTGGGCTACGGGATCATCTACACGCTGGTGCACGACGGGCTCGTCCACCAACGGTGGTTCCGATATGTGCCGAGGCGCGGCTATCTCAAGAGGCTGGTCCAGGCCCACAACCTCCACCATGCGACGAGCGGCAAGGAGGGCGGCGTTAGCTTTGGCTTCGTCTGGGCGCGTGATCCGGTGCAGCTCAAGGCTGAACTCAAGCGTCAGCGCGAGGCGGGCACTGTCGTGGTACGGGACGCGGCTGAGGCCTAGCCCGCAGCAATCCGCGCCGCGTGTTGCCGCACTAGTGCGATCATGTTCGGCACGCCCTGTGTACGGTTTGAGCTAAGTTGGTTTCTCAGGTCGAACGGCGCGAGCGCGGCGGTGATATCCATCGCTGCCACCTCAGCCGCCTGTTTGTCCTGAACCGCCGAGATGATCAGCGCCACGATGCCCTTGGTGATTGCTGCGTTGCTGTCGGCGAGGAAGTGGAGCTTGCCGTCCTGCTCGGTCGGGTAGACCCAGACGCTGGCGGAGCAGCCCCGCACCAAGGTTGCGTCGGTCTTGAGCGGCTGGGGCATTTCGTCCAGCTCGCGGCCCAGTTCGATCAGCAGCCGATACCGTTCATCGGCATCGAGGAATTCGTACTCTTCGAGAATGTCGGCTAGGGAGCGCATGACGCGCCCCCTAGCGTAAATTGGTTACAGGTCCACCCCGCTGGCGATGGCTTCCAGCTTACGGATGCGTTCCTTAAGGTCGGCGATCTCGATCCGTGCGGCCCCTTCGCGGGCGCCGCCTTCGATTTCGCGTTTGCCATGCCCCGTCTCTAGCTCGCGGGACTTAAGCTCCAGCCAATCCTGCCAGCCCTTGAGCAAGGTGAAGGCCACGACCAGCAAACCCGAGAGGGCACTGGCGGCGATCAACAGTTCCTGACTCATCTCGCGTTCTCCCCTGCCTCTCGCGCCTATTTCTCGCGGAGGCTGTCTATTTCAGCCGAAAGCCGTTTGGTCTCACGATCCTCGGTGGCGATCCGTTCGAGGACTTTCACTCGCTCGCGCAGTTCGAGAACTTCGCGCTTGAGTTCCGCATCTTCGCGCAGCACCGGCTTCTCGTTGCCCATGGCGTCAGTCGTAATACCGTGCCGGGCGCGGTGCCTTGTCTTGATGACCTCGGCGAAAGCGAGGATCGCTACGATCACAATGATGGCGGTCCACATGTTCATTGCACATTCCCCTTGTCCGACCGCAGGCTCTCGATCTCATGGCCGAGGCGGTAACCGCTGTCGGTGACGATGCGTTCGACATTGATCAGGCGATCCTGGAGCGAGCCGATCTCGGCGCGCAGCTGCGCGTTTTCCTGCGTGAGCAGCTTTACCCGTTCCATCGCCTCGGTAGTCACTGCGGGCTTCAGCGATTGGCCCCACATGCCTTCCAGCGGGTAGCCGTGCTTGATCTTCAGGCGGGTGTTGTGGACCGACGCAAGAATTCCTGCGGCTCCCAACATCAGGCCGCCGCCGACGATCCAGGGAAGGTACTGAAGAAGATCCATCGGATTCATCAGGTGCGCTCCTCTGCCTTGAATTGAACTGCCTCGACGGGCGTACCGCGCAAGTCTTCGATGCTCTGGGCGAGGTCCGAACCCTTGTCGGTGGCGATGCGCTCCAACACGCGGACGCGGGCTTCGAGCCGTTCCACATGCGCAGCGTACTGCGCGGCCTTCTCGGCGGTGCTGTCCGCAGTCACGCCGACCTGGCGCTCCTTGTAGGCCATGAAGCGCTTGAAGGCTTCGCCGAGCGTCGAGACCACGGCGATCACGATCCCGCCAAGGACGACGGCCGCAATGGTTTCACCCGGTCCCATCAGTTGCTCCTCTCGACTTCGCGGCTTTCGAACCGATCCTCGACCCGGCGCTGGTCGCGAAGGGCCTCGATCTGCAGGGCTACGTCGTAACCCTTGTCGGTGACGATGCGTTCGAGCACAGCCACGCGGTCTTCCAAGGCCTTGTTGCTGGCGGCATACTGCGCGGCCTTTTCCGCGGTCGCCTGGATCTGCAGCTTCATCATGTCCTTGCGGTGGCCCAGCCAGATGGCGAAGCCCGGAATGAAGCCCAGGACCATCGCGATGGCGAAGATTGGGATGATGATTTCCATCTCGAAAGCTCCTTGCCTCGCCTGGCTCAGCCGCGGTCCGCAGACCTGGCAGCAGCGCGCGTTTCGCTCCGAGCCGCCAGGGCGTCATCGATGCCGCGCTGGTCGCGAAGTGCCTCGATCTGCGCTGCGATATTCAAGCCTTTGTCCGTCACGATCCGCTCCAGGACCGCCACGCGATCCTCGAGCATTTCCATCCGCCCGTCCTGTCTGGAAGTGTCGGGCGCAGCATACCGCTCGCCGGCATCGATGCGCATCCGTTCCACCTTCTCGCGATGCTTCAGTATGATCGCGACGATCGGGATCATCATGCCGAAGATCGGGATCATCAAAGGCGAAAATTCCATCAGCGTAGTCCCTCTTCCAGGTCTCGGTGCTCAGTCGGCACGGACCGTGTTGTTGTCTTCAAGTTGGCTCTTCATCGGATGCCGGTCGCGCAGTGCCTCGATCTGGCTGGCGACGCCGTAGCCCTTGTCGGTGACGATCCGCTCCAGGATGCGGGTCCGTTCTTCCAGCTCCTGATAGGCCGTGCTCGCCTCGGTCCGGCTCTGCAGCTCCACCAGCTTGCGGCGATGCTGCGTCCAGATCGCGAAGATCGGAACCGACATCAGCGCGATGGGAAGCGTGACGGCGAAGATGATGTTTGCCAGGTCCACTGTCGTTCCTCTCAGCGCTGCCGTTCCGTTTGGCGGCCCATTTCGAGTGGGACGCCAGCGTCAGGCCGCACATCGCGCAGAGCTTCGATCTGGTGGGCGACGTCGAAACCGCGATCGGTCACGATCCGCTCCAACACCCGCATGCGGTCTTCGAGTTCTTCGATCCGCGCCGCCTGGGCGTCGTCGGCCTTGTGGGTGCGAGCCTGAAGCTCGAACTTCGCCATCTTCTGCTTGTGGCCAATCCACACGCCGTAGAAGGCCAGCGGTATTCCCATGCCGATCGCCAGGATCGGAATGAACACACCAATGATTGCCGGATCCATCCCCTGTCCCCTTCAGTAGTGCTCTAGCGCAGCCGTTCGATCTCAGCCGAGAGGCGCGGATTGCTAGTGACGTAGTATGACTCGACCTCGGCAAGCCGGCGGTCGATGTCGCGGAACTGCGAGCGGATTTCCCGCGCAGTGCGCTTCGGTGACTGGCGGACGCGCTGCCAGTACTTCTGCTCGTCCTGGTCGACATAGAGATTGGCGGGCTTCTTCGACGCCAGGAGGCCGAGTGCGAAGTAGATCGGGATGCCGAAGCCGGTCGCAAAGGTCAGCACGATGAAAGCCAGCCGCCACCAGATCGCGTTGATACCGGTGTAGTCTTCCAACCCCGAGCACACGCCCATCAGCTTGGCGTTCTGCTTGTCGCGGTACAGCGTCATGCGAGGCGTGTTCACTTCTTGGCTCCCTTCTTTTCGGCCAGCAGGCGATCGAGTTCGCGCAGCGGCTCGTTGTCGATGTCGCGGCCGGGCAGGAGGCGCGCCGGCTTGAACTCGGGGTTGTCTGACGCAACCAGGCGCTCGACCGTGTCCATGCGCTCGTCGAGCCGCTTGGCGAGGTTGTAGAGTTCTTCGAGCAAGCGCTCGTCGTCGGTAGTGATCGTCGCGGCGGTCTTCCACTTCGTGATGTAGTGCATGATCACCCAGGGAAGGCCGATGAAGATGGCGGGGACGATGATGAGGCTTTCGCTCATGGATCAGCCCTCCTTCTTTTCAGAGCCGCCCATGCCGAGCGCCCGCTTCATCTCTTCGAGTTCCTCGTCGATCTTGTCGGCCCCTTCGAGCGCCGCGATCTCGTCGGAGAGGCTCGGCTTGCCGGTGCCGTCGGAGATGCTCAGCGCATCGGCGCGGCCTTCGGCGTAGTCGACCCGGCGTTCGAGCTGGTCGAACCGGGTGAGGGCATCGTCGACGCGTTCGTTGGTCATCAGGCTGCGCAGCTTCACGCGGTTCTCCGCGCTTTCCAGGCGGGCCGCGATCTGCGTCTGCCGGCTGCGGGCTTCGCGCAGGCGGTTCTGCAGCTTGGCGATGTCCTGCTCGTAAGCCCGCAGGGCGTCGTCAAGTACGGCGATCTCCTGCTTGAGCTGGTCGCCCATGTCGGCAGCGCGCTTCTTTTCGACGAGCGCTGCACGGGCCAGGTCCTCGCGGTCCTTCGACAGGGCCAGCTGGGCTTTCTCACCCCAGTCGGCCTGGAGCTTCTCCAGCTTGACGGTGTGGCGGTGCATTTCCTTCTGGTCCGCAATCGTGCGAGCCGCGCTGGCGCGGACTTCGACAAGCGTTTCCTCCATCTCCAGGATGATCATGCGGATCATCTTGGCCGGATCGTCGGCCTGATCGAGCAGCTCGTTGAAGTTGGCGGCGATGATGTCTCGGGTGCGGGAAAAAATGCCCATCCAGGGTACTCCGGAAACGAATGAATTGACGGCAGCATTAAAGTCTTGAGCGGCCGGTTTGCCTATACCCGGCTGGGGGCTGGTGCGTAGCCGCTCGATTTCGCGGTCGATGCGTGAGCCAGCGCGTGAGGCTGCCTCGCCGATCGGGCGCAGGGGGTTGTCGTCCTTGGGGCTCATGCCAATTCGACCAATGGCGCGTCGACGGGGTTGGCGTCGGCGGCCAGGCAGATCTGCTGGTCCAGCGCAAACGCGTTGAACGAGATCATTGCGATGATGCTCGCCAACGCGGCGATGCCTAGCTTGCTGCTGAAGAACTCGCGGTCAAACATGGTCTTCAATCCCCTGACCAAACCTATGCGAGTATATCAGCAAGGAGCATGCCAAATCAGGAAAATGCGCCGCCTTGCTCGAATTTTGGGATATATCTTAGCGGGCTATGTGGCGCATATTGCCACCTTGTGGCGTTTTTTGCTATCTCTTGGTTCATGGAGCGAGAAAACCAGTTCATTGGCCAATCAGGGGCCTTTCTCGACGCGGTCGAACGGGCAAGCCGCGCGGCCCCGATGCGTCGTCCTGTCCTGGTTATTGGGGAGCGCGGAACGGGCAAGGAACTGATCGCCGAACGCCTTCACCGCCTGTCGAACCGCTGGGAAGAGCCGCTGATCACCATGAACTGCGCGGCGCTTCCCGAGACGCTGATCGAGGCAGAGCTGTTCGGCCATGAAGCGGGTTCATTCACCGGCGCCACGCGCGCCCGTGCCGGCCGTTTTGAGGAAGCCGACCGAGGCACCCTGTTTCTCGATGAACTGGCAACGGTGTCGATGGGAGCGCAGGAGCGCCTGTTGCGGGCGGTCGAGTATGGCGAGGTCACCCGCATCGGCTCCTCGCGCCCGCTCCGGGTCGACGTTCGCATCGTGGCCGCCACTAACGAGAACTTGCCCAAGCTGGCCGACGAGGGTCGGTTTCGCGCCGACCTTCTCGACCGGCTAAGCTTCGAAGTCATCACGCTGCCACCCTTGCGAGTACGCGAGGGCGATATCGACGTGCTCGCCGACTACTTCGGCCGGCGAATGGCGGCGGAGATCGGCTGGGAGCGGTGGCCCGGCTTTGCCGACCACGTTCGCCGCCAGCTCGACGATCATCCCTGGCCCGGCAACGTGCGGGAGCTGCGCAACGTGGTCGAACGCGCGGTCTATCGCTGGGCCAATTGGGAAGAGGCGATCGGCTACGTCCAGTTCGATCCCTTCGAAAGCCCCTGGAAGCCGGTGGCCGTTCACAGCAGCAAGGGCGTGGAAGCTGTGTCAGCGCACAACGGCTCACGTCCGATGGCCCATGACTACGACACGGTTGAGGACCTGCGGACTGCGGTCGAAGCTCACGAACGAGCGATCTTGGAGCACCACCTTGGCCGCAACCGCTGGAACCAGCGGCAGACGGCCAAGGCACTGGGGCTGACTTACGACCAATTGCGCCATTGCATCCGCAAGCACGGGCTCGCGGAGCGCAACGGGGAGGTCGAGTAACAGGTCAGTTGGAGCGGGTGACGCTTTCGATGGTGAGCAGCCGTTCTTCGCCGCTGCGGTCGGGCCAGCTGATCGACTGACCCGTGCGCAAGCCAATCAGCCCGGCGCCGACGGGGGTCAGGATCGAGAGACGCCCTTCGGCAATGTCGGCATCCTTGGGAAAGACCAGCGTTACGGTGCGCCGATCGCCGGTCTTTTCATCCACGAACGCGACAGTGGAGCCCATGGTCACGACGTCGTTGGGAATCTCCGCGGCAGACAGCGTTTCTGCGCGTTCGATTTCTTCGAGCAGGAGTCGGCCGACATTGGGATGGCGGTCCTGAATGCTGATAGCGAGGTCGGCGAGAGCGTCGGCCTCCTCTTCGATAAGGACGATGGGAGGCCGAGTTGCGGCCTTCTTGACAGTCATGACTGGAAACTTTCGAAACAGGGGAAATTGGCGCGTATGGCGCAGCAGCAGCTTGATGTTCGCCCCGGGCACGGGGCGCGAGCGCACCGGACCCGGGGCTAGATGCCCTCGAGAAGCTGTCCCCCGTGAAATCGAAAGTGTGCCTTATTCATCACGCGATGCTGTCATCTTGGAGTCGTGCTGTCAAATGCCTGAATGCCCCTGTGGGAAGGCGCAGCGAATGCCGGTTGCAATTGCGGGACGGCTCGCTTATCTAGCCGCCATCCTGACATTGTCGTGACAAGGTCTGGTGCTGGCGCCCTCGGGGGCCGGCCCGAAGCCTTTTGTCACAATGGTCCGGTATTTGGAGACCTATGGCCGACGTTACGCGCCTTACCGAAGTGATCGAACCCGAAGTAGCTGCTCTCGGATTCGATCTCGTGCGCGTGAAGCTCTCGGGTTCGGGTGAAGAGCGGACGCTGCAGGTCATGGCCGAAGATCCGGGCACCGGGCAGCTGGTGGTCGAACAGTGCATGACGCTTTCGCGCTGCATCTCTGACCGGATCGATCACCTTGAAGAGCTGGGCGAAGAACTCATTCACGGGGCCTACAACCTCGAAGTCAGCTCTCCCGGCATCGACCGTCCGCTGACGCGGGCGAAGGACTTTGCCAACTGGGCAGGGCATGACGTTAACCTCTCGCTGAACGAGCCGGTGGGCGACCACCGCAAGCTGCGCGGCGAACTGCTTGGCATCGAAGGCGATACGGTCGCCGTCGAAGACAAGAAGGCCGGCCGCCTGGAAGTGGCGCTGGCGAACATTCATTCGGCGAAGCTCGTCCTCACCGACAAGCTCATCGCCGCTACCCGTCCGCTCGATACGAGCGGCGTGGACGAAATCGAAGAAACACTCGAAGAAGAGAAGGCAGAAGACTGATGGCCAGTCCGATTTCCGCCAACAAGGCCGAACTGTTAGCAATCGCGCATTCCGTCGCGACCGAGAAGATGATCGACAAGGCGATCGTCGTCGAGGCGATGGAAGAGGCGATCCAGAAGGCCGCCCGTGCCCGTTACGGTGCGGAGAACGACATTCGCGCCAAGCTCGATCCGCTCACCGGCGACCTGCGCTTGTGGCGCGTGGTCGAGGTGGTCGAGCTGGTTGAAGACTACTTCAAGCAGGTCGATCTCAAGCAGGCCGAGAAGCTTCAGCCTGGTGCTGCGATCGGCGACTTCATCGTCGATCCGCTGCCGCCGGTCGACCTCGGCCGCATCGACGCGCAGAGCGCCAAGCAGGTGATCTTCCAGAAGGTCCGCGATGCCGAGCGCGAGCGTCAGTTCGAAGAGTTCAAGGACCGCTCGGGTGAGATCATCACCGGCGTGATCAAGTCGGTCGAGTTCGGCCACGTGATCGTCAACCTCGGCCGGGCCGAAGGCGTCATCCGCCGCGACCAGCAGATCCCGCGTGAAGCCGCTCGTGTCGGCGAACGTGTTCGCGCGCTGATCATGAAGGTGGAGCGCAACAACCGCGGCCCGCAGATCTTCCTCAGCCGCGCGCATCCGGAATTCATGAAGAAGCTGTTCGCGCAAGAAGTGCCCGAAATCTACGACAACATCATCGAGATCAAGGCCGCCGCCCGTGACCCGGGCAGCCGTGCCAAGATCGGCGTGATCAGCCGCGATAGCTCGATCGACCCGGTCGGCGCCTGCGTCGGCATGAAGGGCAGCCGCGTGCAGGCCGTCGTGCAGGAACTGCAGGGCGAAAAGATCGACATCATCCCGTGGAGCGAAGACACCGCGACTTTCGTCGTTAACGCGCTGCAGCCGGCAACGGTCAGCCGTGTGGTGCTCGACGAGGAAGAGAGCCGCATCGAAGTCGTCGTTCCCGATGACCAGCTGTCGCTCGCCATTGGCCGCCGCGGCCAGAACGTGCGCCTCGCCAGCCAGCTGACCGAGAGCCAGATCGACATCATGACCGAGGAAGAAGCCTCGGAGAAGCGCCAGAAGGAATTCGCCGAGCGCTCCAAGATGTTCGAGGAAGAGCTCGACGTCGACGAAACGCTGTCGCAGCTGCTCGTGGCCGAAGGCTTCGCCGAGCTCGAGGAAGTGGCTTACGTCGAACTGGCCGAGCTGGCCTCGATCGAAGGCTTTGACAACGAGCTGGCCGAAGAGCTGCAGAACCGCGCGCTCGAAGCTATCGAGCGCCAGGAAGAGGCTTACCGCACCGAGCGTCGTGAGCTTGGCGTCGAAGACGCGCTGGCCGAAATGCCGCACCTCAACGAGCAGATGCTCGTCGTGCTCGGCAAGGCGGGCATCAAGACGCTCGACGATCTCGCCGACCTCGCAACGGACGAACTGATCGCCAAGAAGCGCGAAGCTCCGCGCCGCCGTAACGCCGAGACCGGTCCGCCGCTGCGCCGTCAGCAGCGCACCGAAGACAAGGGTGGCGTGCTGGGTGAGTTCGGCCTGAACGAAGAGCAGGGCAACGAGATCATCATGGCTGCCCGCGCTCACTGGTTCGAGGGTGAAGACGAAGCTGCTCCGGCAGCCGAAGCACCCGTTCAAGAGGAGGCCGCCGATGCGGAATCCTCGCAATGAGCCGCTAGCCGACCACGACATTGCGGAAGCGACCGACCCGAGTAACGGGCCGGAGCGCCGCTGCATACTCAGCGGGCGGATCGCCTCGCGGGACGAACTCCTGCGCCTGGCGATCTCGCCCGATGGTGACGTCTTGCCCGATGCTCTCGCCAAGGCCCCTGGCCGTGGCGCGTGGGTGGGTGTCACTCAAGCCGAACTGACTGAAGCGCTGGCGAACGGGAAGCTCAAGGGCGCGCTGGCCCGGGCCTTCAAGAACGGCAAGATTGCGATTTCAGAGACTCTGCCGGTTTTGGCCGAGCAGGCTCTTACGCGTGCATTTCTGGACCGGTTGGGACTCGAAATGCGCAGCGGACGGCTTATCTTGGGTTCAGAACGCATTGCCAGCGAGGCCCGAATGGGCCGTGTGGCGGCGCTTTATCATGCGGCGGATGCCAGCGACGACGGCAGCCGCAAGCTCGACCAGGCCTGGCGTGTGGGAAGTGAAGCGGAAGGCAGTGGCCTTTCCGGCCTTCGCCTGCCACTGGACCGCGCGGCTCTGTCTGTGGCATTGGGCCGTGACAATGTCGTCCATTTGGCGTTGGCCGATGCCGCATCGGCCGGGCGGGTTGCTATCCCGCTGCAGCGCCTCGTGATCTTTCTGGGAGCCCCTGCGGCTTCTCTCGATGAAGATGCTTGTAGGGCTGGCGATGACGCCGCTTCCGCAAGCATGGCGACGAACGAATTTTGAAGGACTATTGAAGGCGTATGAGCGATAACGAAAACACACCGACGCTTACCCGGAAGCCGCTGGGGCTGAAGCGTTCGGTCGACGCCGGCGAGGTCAAGCAGACCTTCAGTCACGGCCGCACCAACAAGGTGACGGTCGAAGTGAAGCGCCGTCGCGCCTTGAAGCGCCCTGGTGAAGAAGGTCATTCCTCCGCTCCTGAGCCCGAGGTCGAGGTTGCTGCGCCGCCGCCGCCTCCGCCCGCTCCCGCGCCCCAGCCGAAGAAGCCGGTCGCCAAGGCTCCCGCTGGTGAAACGCCACAGGAACGTGTCGCGCGCCTTCAGCGTGAAGCCGAAGAAGCGCGTCTGCGCCTGACTGAGGAGGCCACTCGCCGCGACACCGAAGCGCGGGCCCAAGCTCTCGAGGATGAGAAGCGCCGCGCCGAAGAAAACCGCCGGGTCGCCGCCGAAGAGGCTGCCGCTGCAGCCACTGCTGCCGCCGCACCTCCGGCTGAAGTCGAAGCTGAGGCACCCGCCGAAGTTGTGGCCGAGGAAAGCGCTGAAGGTAGCGACGCCGAGTCGACTGCAACGGGTGCCCCGGCTCCGCGCAAGTTCACGCCTGTCGCGCGTCCCGAGCTCAAGCGGCCGGAAAAGAAGCGCGACGATCGCAAGCAGCAACAGCAGCCGGCCGGCCGCGGTCATGCTGCCGTCGACGATCGCCGTCGCGGCGGCAAGCTGACGGTCAACCGCGCCCTCAACGAGGACGAGGGTGCACGGGCCCGCTCGCTGGCAGCGCTCAAGCGCGCCCGCGAAAAGGAACGTCGCGCGCATATGGGTGGCATGTCGCAACCGCGCGAAAAGCAGGTTCGCGATGTGATCGTGCCGGAAGCGATCACCGTCCAAGAGCTCGCCAACCGCATGGCTGAGAAGGGCGCCGACCTGGTGAAGGCGCTGTTCAACATGGACATGATGGTCACCGTCAACCAGACGATCGACCAGGACACGGCGGAACTGCTGGTCGAGGAATTCGGCCACAACATCGTCCGCGTTTCGGACAGCGACGTCGATATCGACACCACTGAAGACGTCGATTCCGAAGAGACGCAGGAGTCGCGTCCGCCGGTCGTTACGATCATGGGTCACGTCGATCACGGCAAGACCAGCTTGCTCGACGCGCTGCGTGGTACCGACGTGGTGAAGGGCGAAGCCGGCGGCATCACCCAGCACATCGGCGCCTACCAGATCACCACCAAGGACAAGCACAAGATCACTGTGCTCGACACCCCGGGCCACGAAGCGTTCACGCAGATGCGCCAGCGCGGTGCGAACGTGACCGACATCGTCATCCTGGTGGTAGCGGCCGATGACGGCCTGATGCCGCAGACGATCGAGGCCATCCGGCACACCAAGGCAGCCGGCGTGCCGATGATCGTGGCGATCAACAAGATCGACAAGCCCGAAGCCAAGCCGCAGAAGATCCGCGAACGCCTGCTCGAACACGAAATCGTGGTCGAGGCGATGAGCGGTGACGTGCAGGACGTCGAGGTTTCGGCCAAGACTGGCGCGGGTCTCGATGAACTGATCGAGAAGATCCTGCTCCAGGCAGAACTGCTCGAACTCAAGGCCAATCCGAACCGCGCGGCCGATGCCACCGTGATCGAAGCTCAGCTCGACAAGGGTCGTGGCCCGGTCGCGACCGTGCTGGTCAATCGTGGCACCTTGAAGCGCGGCGACGTGTTCGTTGTCGGCAACGAGAGCGGCCGCGTTCGCGCGCTGGTCGACGACAAGGGGCAGCAGGTGAAGGAAGCCGGCCCTTCGATGCCGGTCGAGGTCCTCGGCCTCGGCGGCGTGCCGAACGCCGGCGATCACCTGACGGTGGTCGAGAACGAGCAGCGTGCCCGTGAAGTCGCGTCCTATCGCCAGCAGCAAGCGACTGCCAAGCGCACCGCCACGGCACCGGCCAACCTCGATGCGATGTTCGCCGGCCTCAAGAGCGACGTGAAGGAATTCGCGGTCGTCGTGAAGGCGGACGTGCAGGGTTCGGCCGAGGCCATCGTGACCGCGCTGCACAACCTCTCGAACGACGAGATCAAGGTGCGCGTGCTCAACTCGGGCGTGGGTGCGATTACCGAAAGCGATGTGGCCCTGGCCTCGGCCTCGAAGGCGCCGATCATCGGCTTCAACGTGCGTCCGAACGCCAAGGCGCGCGAGTTGATCGCGCGTCACAAGGTGGAGATGAAGTACTACGACGTCATCTATAAGCTGACCGAAGAGATCGCCCGCGAAATGGCTGGCGTGCTCGGACCGCTGCGGATCGAGAACGTCCTTGGCCGTGCCGAGGTCAAGCAGGTGTTCCCTGCCGGCAAGCGCGACAAGGCGGCAGGTCTGCTGGTGCTCGAAGGCGTCATCCGCAAGGGCCTCTACGCGCGTCTCACCCGTGCCGACGTCATCGTCAGCGCGACGACGATCGCTTCGCTGCGGCGCTTCAAGGACGACGTGGACGAAGTCCGCACCGGTCTCGAATGCGGCGTGGTCCTGGCCGACACCAACGACATCAAGGCGGGTGACCACCTTGAAGTGTTCGAGGTCGAGGAACGCGAACGGACGCTGTGATCCTGTTCCCCTTCCGCTCGCGGGAGGGGATAGGGGAAAGCCAAGGGAGAGCTTGGGGGTGAGCCGGTAATAGGCCCACCACCGGCCCCTCCCGCAAGCGGGAGGGGAGAAATGAAGACTGTCCTCGCCGTTCGTCATCTAGGATTTGAACACCTCGGCGTGTGGGACGCGGCGCTTGCGGACTTCGGTTTCGAGGTCCTCTACTGCGACCCCACCGTCGATGATCTGGACTCGATCGATGCGGTCGAACCGGACTTGCTCGTCATCCTCGGCGCTCCGATCGGAGCCTATGATGACGAGCTTTATCCTTTCCTGACCTCAGAGGTGCGGCTGATCGAACGGCGGTTGGCCGTCGCTCGGCCGTTGCTCGGCATTTGCCTGGGCGCGCAGCTTATCGCTCGCGCTCTTGGCGCAAAGGTCGCACCGATGGCGGACAAGGAGATCGGTTTCTCGCCGCTGGAGCTTACCGAGGTGGGCCTGGCATCGCCCCTGGGTCACATCGAAGACTGGCCGGTACTGCACTGGCATGGCGACCAGTTCGATCTCCCTGAAGGCTCCACCCTGCTGGCATCGACCGAACAATGCCCGAACCAGGCCTTTGCCATCGGGCCCAACGTCCTCGGCCTGCAATGCCACCTCGAGGCCGATGCCCGTGAGATTGAAAGCTGGCTGGTCGGCCATTGCGCCGAACTCATCGCCAGCGGCCGCGACCCGCGCGCGATCCGTGCCGATGCCGCTCGTTTCGGCCCACAGCTGGAGACCCGAGCCACGCGCGTCTTGCGCTCGTGGATCGCGGGGTGGGAGTAGGGAGATGGCGCGCTACGTGGCCTTGCTCGGTTCCATCAACGTCGGCGGCAATCGGCTGCTGATGGCTGACTTGCGCGAGGCGCTTGAGCGCGAGGACTTCGAGGACGTCGAGACTGTCGTCGCCAGCGGTAACGTGTTGTTCTCGCATGACGAACGACCGTCCACGGGACTGGCGGAAAAGATCGCCTACATCATCCGCGATCGCTTCGATATCGACACCTTCGCCGCCGTCCGGAGCAAGGACGAACTGCAGGCGGCCATCAGCGACAATCCCTTTACCGAGGATGGCGAGCCGAACTTCGTCCACACGATCTTCCTGGCCGAACCGCTCGACCGGGAAGCGTTCGAAGCTTTCGCTAATGGCTATGACGGTCCGGAACGCCTGGCCGCAGGCACTATGGAGTTTTACGTCGACTTCCGCGAAGGGGTGGGGCCGTCCAAGCTCGACCCAGCGATGAAGAAGGCCAAGGTAATCAAATCGCGTGCAACCGCCCGCAATGTGCGCTCGTTGCAACGCATGCTCGACAAGATGGATAGCTGACCATGCCCCGCCCAACCCAAGGCAATGAAGACCGCTCGGTACGCCTGCTCAAAGTGGGCGAGCGCGTGCGCCACCTGCTTTCCGAGCTACTCTCCCGCCAGCAGGTCCACGACGATACGCTGACTGCGCGCACGCTGTCAGTCACCGAAGTGCGCATGTCGCCGGACCTGCGGATCGCCAAAGTCTACGTGAAGCCGCTGCTGGGCGGCGAGGAGGAAGAAGTGCTCGCGGCGCTGCGCCGGAACACCGCCTACCTCCAGCGCGAAGTGGCTCAGCGGCTAGGCCTCAAGTTTGCCCCGAAGCTGCGCTTCCTCGCTGACGAGAGCTTCGACGAGGCAGACCGGATCGAGCGGCTGCTGAATGATCCGAAGGTCGCGCGCGATCTTGGGGAGGAATAGTCCGGCCCCTATCGCCGGGCAGGCCTTGTCCCTATCTCAGGCGCGATGAACGAAACTCTCCTACAAGCCCTCGCGCTGATCCCGGCGCTGGTCATTGCCATAGTATTCCACGAAGTCGCACACGGGTGGGTAGCGCTTGCGCTAGGCGATCCCACGGCCAAGGAGCGCAAGCGGCTTACGCTCAATCCGATCCCCCACGTCGATCCATTCGGGACCCTGATACTGCCCGGGCTGCTCACTTTGAGCGGCTTGCCGGCCTTTGGCTGGGCCAAGCCCGTGCCGGTGAACAAGTGGCGTCTGAAGAACCCGCGATACGGGATGATGGCCGTGGCGGCGGCCGGTCCGGCGAGCAACTTGATCCTCGCTGCCATAGGGGCTCTCCTGCTGGGCTTGCTGGCCCGCGGCTTGACCGTGGAACCGGAGGGGCTGCTCCGTTACGGCCTTCTCACGCTGTCCTACTTCATCGGGATCAATATCTTCCTGGCGCTTTTCAACCTCCTGCCGATACCGCCGTTCGACGGGTCGCACATCGTCGAGGGGCTGCTGCCCGAAAAGGCGGCGGTCGTTTACGACAAGCTACGGCCCTTCGGGTTCATGCTGCTGTTCCTGGTCCTGCTGGTCATTCCCTACTTCTTCCCTGGCCTCGGGATCGTTGAGAGGGTTGTCGTTCCCCCGTTCGAATGGGCGCAGCGGCAGTTCCTCACGTTGGCTTACTGGGTCGCGGGCGGATAATTTTATCCGGGCATATTGATTAATTTAATCCGGGTGTATATTGGCCGTCATAAGGAGGCTCTAATGAGCGTGACGGTTTTTCACAAAGGCGAGCTCTTGGCTCGCGGAACAGCGCAAGAGGTCGTGCCGCAAATGCGCGCGCTTGAACCGCTTGAACGGGCCTCGGACCTGCTGGTGTTCGATGACGACACCGGCCGACAGATCGACCTGGATTTGCGGGAAGAAGAACCAGCGCGCACTCGCGGGCGCCCCTCGCTTGGGGTGAAAGCCCGAGAGGTAACTTTGCTTCCCCGGCACTGGGACTGGCTCAACGCCCAGCGCGGCGGCGCCTCGGCGGCGCTTCGGCGCCTGGTGGAGGAGGCCAGCAAGCGCGCGAAGGGGCCTGAGCAAGGTTATGACGCGGCCTACCGCTTCCTTAGCGCGATAGCCGGCGATCTACCCACGTTCGAGGATGCCGTGCGCGAGCTCTATGCCGGGAACCAGGTCGGCTACGATCACTTCACCTACGATTGGCCACCCGCAATCCGCGATCATGGCCGGAGGCTAGCGTTTCCCGAATGACCTTACCTCAACCTCACGGCTGGCTGATCCTCGACAAGCCGCGCGGGCTGGGCTCAACCCAGGCCGTGGCGGCGGTCAAGCGCGTGTTGCGCAAGGCGGGTTACGGCAAGGTCAAGATCGGTCACGGCGGCACGCTCGATCCGCTGGCGGAAGGCGTCTTGCCGATCGCGCTGGGCGAGGCGACCAAGCTCGCCGGCCGAATGCTCGATGCCAGCAAGACATATGCCTTCACCATCCGCTTTGGCGAGGAAACCGACACGCTCGACCTCGAAGGCGAAGTGATTGCGAGCAGCGACCATCGGCCGCCCCTGGCTGCCGTGGCCGCGGTCTGCGAGCACTTCACTGGTGAGATTGAGCAAGTCCCACCGGCTTATTCCGCGATCAAGGTCGACGGTCGGCGGGCCTACGATCTTGCGCGGGCCGGCGAGGAAGTCGAGCTCAAGAGCCGCAAGGTAACGATCCACGAACTGATCCCTCCCGACACCGGCGAGGAACTGTGGTCTACCTTCGCGGAAACAGCCGCCCGCCCGGATCTTCTCGACCCCACAGCTCCGCTCGTTCTCGCCGATAGCGTCACCCTGGTGGCAAACGTCAGCAAGGGTACCTATATCCGCTCCCTGGCGCGCGACATCGCCTATGCGCTCGGCACGATCGGTCATGTGACTTACCTCCGGCGCACTAAGGCTGGGCCTTTCACCGAAAGTCAGGCGATTTCGCTGGACATTCTGGAGGAAATCGGCAACGGCGCGCGCCTTGAAGACCACCTCCTGCCGCTGGAGGCGGGGCTGGACGGTATCCCGGCCCTTACCCTCGATCCAGAGAGCGCGCAGGCGGCCCGTCAGGGCCGGGTCCTTTCTGGAATGCCCCATCCCGATGGGCTCGTCCTCGCTATATCCGGCAATGTTCCGGTGGCGCTGATGGAGCTTTCGGGCGGTACGGCGAAAGTCGTCCGGGGGTTTAACCTAACGGATACCGCGGAGTAAAATGAATGTCGGTTACCGCCGAAAAGAAGCAGGAAATCATCACCAGCAACGCCCAGTCCAAGGGCGATACCGGTTCTCCCGAAGTCCAGGTCGCGATCCTCACCGAGCGCATCCGCAACCTGACCGAGCACTTCAAGGATCACCACAAGGACAACCATTCGCGCCGCGGCCTTCTGATGATGGTCAATAAGCGCCGTAGCCTGCTCGCCTATCTCAAGAAGAAAGATGTCGAGCGCTACAACGGTCTGATCCAAAAGCTGGGTCTGCGTAAGTAAGAATTTGATGGGAAGCGGCCCCTCAGTGGGCCGCTTTTCGCATTTGGGGCAGGCCTCGCAATTCGGCGAGGAAGCCTTGGGGCAGGAAAAGGCCCCGCACCGGACCGGGACGGAACACCCGGCATTTGAGGCCCCGCGGCGCAATCTGGCCCGCGGAACTCGTAAGGAAAACACATGTTCGACACGAAAACCGTATCGCTGGAGTGGGGCGGCAAGACCCTCACTCTGGAAACCGGCCGCATTGCCCGTCAGGCTGACGGGGCGGTCCTCGCCACTTACGGCGAAACCGTGGTGCTGTGCGCTGTCACCGCCGCGAAGTCGGTCAAGGAAGGGCAGGACTTCTTCCCGCTGACCGTCCACTACCAGGAAAAGTTCTCTGCCGCCGGCCGTATCCCGGGTGGCTTCTTCAAGCGCGAGCGTGGGGCGACCGAAAAGGAAACGCTGACCAGCCGCCTGATCGACCGTCCGATCCGCCCGCTGTTCCCCGAAGGGTTCTACAACGAGATCAACGTCATCGCCCAGGTCCTGTCGTATGACGGCGAGACCGAGGCCGACATCGTGGCGATGATCGCCGCTTCGGCCGCTCTGACGATTTCGGGCGTTCCGTTCATGGGCCCGATCGGCGGCGCACGCGTCGGCTTCAAGGACGGCGAGTATCAGCTCAACCCGTCGATGGCCGAAGTCGCCGAAGGCCGCCTCGACCTCGTTGTCGCCGCGACCCAGGACGCGGTGATGATGGTCGAATCCGAAGCCAAGGAACTGACCGAGGAAGAAATGCTCGGCGCAGTGATGTTCGCGCACGAGGAAAGCCGCAAGGTCATCGGCGCGATCATCAAGCTGGCCGAACAGGCTGCCAAGGATCCGTGGGATCTCGAGGTCAGCGACAACTCGGCAATGAAGGCCGAGATCAAGAAGCTGGTCGGTACCGATATCGCCGCCGCCTACAAGCTGACCGACAAGTCGGCCCGCTCGAACGCGCTCAACGAAGCGCGCGCCAAGGTGAAGGCTGCTTATGCCGAGGCCGACGGCCAGACGAGCATGACCGCCAACAAGCTGACCAAGAAGGTAGAGGCGGACATCGTCCGTACCGCAATCCTCAAGGACGGCTCGCGCATCGACGGCCGCAAGCTCGATCAGGTTCGCCCGATCGAAGCGACCGTCGGCTTCCTGCCGCGTACGCACGGTTCGGCGCTGTTCACCCGCGGTGAAACGCAGGCGATCTGCACCACCACGCTCGGCACCAAGGACTCCGAGCAGATGATCGACGGCCTCAACGGCCTGTCGTACGAAAGCTTCATGCTTCACTACAACTTCCCGCCCTACTCGGTCGGTGAAGTGGGCCGCTTCGGCGCTCCGGGTCGTCGTGAAGTCGGACACGGCAAGCTCGCTTGGCGCGCCCTGCGCCCGATGCTGCCGTCGAAGGAAGACTTCCCGTACACGATCCGCATTCTGTCCGACATCACCGAGTCCAACGGCTCGAGCTCGATGGCGACCGTTTGCGGTGGCTGTTTGGCGATGATGGATGCCGGCGTGCCGATCGCTCGCCCGGTTTCGGGTATCGCGATGGGCCTGATCCTCGAAGGCAAGGACTTCGCCGTCCTTAGCGACATCCTGGGCGACGAGGATCACCTCGGCGACATGGACTTCAAGGTAGCCGGCACCGAAGCGGGAATCACCAGCCTGCAGATGGACATCAAGATCGCCGGGATCACCAAGGAGATCATGGCTCAGGCGCTCGAGCAGGCGAAGGCCGGTCGTGCGCACATCCTGGGCGAGATGACCAAGGCTCTCGGTTCTGCCCGTACCGAACTGTCGGCCCACGCGCCGCGGATCGAGACGATGCAGATCGACAAGTCGAAGATCCGCGACGTCATCGGCACCGGCGGCAAGGTGATCCGCGAGATCGTGGCCGAGACCGGCGCCAAGGTCGACATCGACGACGAGGGCGTGATCAAGATCAGCTCTTCCGACCTCAGCCAGATCGAAGCGGCCCGCAAGTGGATCGCCGGGATCGTGGAAGAGGCCGAAGTCGGCAAGGTCTACGACGGCAAGGTCGTCAACATCGTCGACTTCGGTGCGTTCGTGAACTTCATGGGTGGCAAGGACGGTCTCGTCCACGTGTCCGAAATGAAGAACGAGCGGGTTGAGAAGCCGACCGATGTCGTCACCGAAGGCCAGGCCGTGAAGGTCAAGGTCCTCGAAATCGACCAGCGCGGCAAGGTCCGTCTGTCGATGCGTGTGGTCGATCAGGAAACCGGTGAAGAGCTGGAGGACACCCGTCCGCCGCGCGAACCGCGTGAACCGCGCGGCGACCGTGGTGATCGTGGCGACCGTGGTGGCGATCGCCGCCCGCGTCGTGACGGTGGCGGCGGTGGCCGGGGCGGTGATCGCGATCGCGGCCCGCGCCGTGACCGCGACGACCGTGGCCCGCGCTCCGACCGCAACGAAGGCGGCGATCCGAACCACCTTCCGGCATTCCTCAAGGACGATTGAGGTTTGACCAAATAAGGTAAAGAGGGGGCCGCGAGGGAAACTTCGCGGCCCCTTTTTTCAATGATTTGCTGCGAGGTCCGATGATTACACGCGAACTGCTCGGAACGGCCCGAGTGCCCGGCGGAGAGGAGCTCCGCCTGTTCGCCCATGGGCGCGATTTCATGATCGTGCTCGGCCACAACGAACTGATGAGCACTCGCATGCGCCATTCGGAAGAGGCGTTGGCGGAGATGACTCTTGCTCGCTTAGAGGCTCCAGCGCCGCACCTGCTGATCGGTGGTTATGGCATGGGCTTCACCCTGCGCGCGGCGCTCGCACTGGTGCCGAAGCGCGCGCGTGTAACCGTTGCAGAGCTTGTGCCTGAGATCATCGAGTGGGCTCGCGGTCCCATGGCTGAGGTCGCGTCCGGATGCCTCGATGATCCTCGCGTCACGCTGGCGATGCAGGACGTAGCGGACGCCATCGCCGCGGGGAGGGGCCGCTATGATGCAATCCTGCTCGACGTCGATAACGGCCCAGATGGGCTCGTCCGGTCCGAGAACGACCGCATCTATTCGCGATCAGGCCTTCACACGGCTTGGGAGGCACTACGGCCCGGTGGCGTGCTGGCTATCTGGTCTACCGCTCGTGATCCTGCCTTCACCCGCCGCCTCAGCGCGGCGCGCTTCACGGTCGAGGAAGTCGAGATCCGGGCCCGCCCGAATGGCAAGGGCCCGCGTCACACGATCTGGTTCGCACGGCGGGCCTGAGCGGTGTAACTAGGCCTCGTAATCGGAGAACAACGAGTCGGGTCGCCTCTC
The DNA here is from genome assembly GCF_001427865.1 of Altererythrobacter sp. Root672. Classification (NCBI taxonomy): domain Bacteria; kingdom Pseudomonadati; phylum Pseudomonadota; class Alphaproteobacteria; order Sphingomonadales; family Erythrobacteraceae; genus Altererythrobacter; species Altererythrobacter sp. Root672. The sequence continues at coordinate 1,879,714 of NZ_LMHH01000001.1, read as the reverse complement.
ACCTGTTGGCAGGAGGATGACCCATGACCGAAGCGATCAACGAAGCGCGCCTCAACGACCTGATCGGCAAAGTGATCGGTGACGTGGCCGGCGCCATGAGCCTCTACATGGCCTATCTCGGTGACCACGCGGGCGTGTTCGACGCGCTCGACGGCGCGGGACGGTTGACGGTGGCGCAACTGGCCGAGAAGACCGGGCTCAATCCCAAGTACCTCAACGAATGGCTCGGCTCGGTCTCGGGCGCCGGATACGTCAATCATCACCCGGAGGACGGCACGTTCTCGCTCGATCCGGAACAAGCGCTGATCTTCACCCGCGAGGGCCAGCCGGCATGCATGCAAGGCTTCATCCAGGCGATCGTCTCGCAGTACGAAAGCCATGAGAAGGCGGTCGACACCTTCAAGTCAGGCAAGGGCCGCCCCTGGGGCGATCACACCCAGTGCCTGTTCTGCGGCACCGACCGCTTCTTCCGCCCGGGCTATCAGGCCAACCTGATCGAGACCTGGATCCCCGCGCTCGGCGGGGTCGAGGCGAAGCTCAAGGCCGGCGCCAAGATCGCCGACATCGGATGCGGCCATGGCTCGTCGACCGTGCTGCTCGCGCAGGCGTTTCCGAACTCCACCATCCACGGCATCGACTACCACGCCCCCTCGATCGAGGAGGCCAAGAAGAAGGCTGCCGAGGCGGGAGTCACCAACGTCGAGTTCCAGGTCGCCTCCGCGCAGGACTTCGCGGGTGGGGGCTTCGACCTCGCCTGCATCTTCGACGCCCTGCACGACATGGGCGATCCCGTAGGTGCGGCGAAGCACATCCGGGAGACGCTGGCACCAGGTGGCACGTTCATGCTGGTCGAGCCGATGGCAGGCGACAGCATGGCCGAGAACCTCAATCCGCTCGGGCAGATCTTCTACGCGTTCTCTACCACGGTCTGCACGCCCAACTCGCTCTCGCAGGACGTCGCCCTCGGTCTCGGGGCGCAAGCGGGCGAGAAGCGATTGGCCGAGGTCTGCAAGCAGGCCGGCTTCGCCAATGTCCGCCGCGCCGCCGAGACCCCGACCAATATGGTGCTGGAGGTTACGGGCTAGGCCGCGCTCAGGCCGGCTGGGCCAGGCGCAGCTTGCCGAGGTAGTCGAGCTTGCCGACCTTCACGCCCTTCGCCCGCAGGATGCCGTAGGCGGTGCTGGCGTGGAAGTAGAAGTTCGGCTGGCTGAAGCTGAGCAGGAAGTCTTCGGCGGTGAAGTCGAGGCGCTTCTCGCCGATCTCGAACCGCATCGGCTTGCCGACGAAGCTGTCGAGCTCGTCCTCGCCCACGCTTTCGAGCAGAGCGATGGCGCCGTCGAGGCGCTCGCGCAGTTCGCTCAGCGAGCCGGGCAGGGCTTCGGCGAAGTTGGGTGTGAATACGCCCTGGCGAACGGCTTCGATGGCGCCCTGGCTGTGCACGGCCATCGACTTCACCTGATAGCTGAACGGGAACATGTCCTCGACCAGGCGCGCGTCGACCACGGAGGATTCGTCGAGACCGCAATCCGCTGCCTTGTCGAGCCATCCGCGCCCTGCGCCAAGGATCTGGAGCCAGCTGGGAACGAGGGCGGAGTGAAGCGAAAACGGCATTTGAAGTTCTCCCAATCGGTTTGGTGGCGCGGCCATAGCGGATATGCTGTTCGACACCAGACGCCAAGCCCGCCGCGGGCGGATGGCGCGCCCTCTTTCCTTTTGCGTGCCATTGCGCGATGCCCCTCCAAGTCGACGACGAGGTGCCTGCCATGAACAAGGTCTGCCTTGCCCTGCTTGCCGCTTGCTCAGCCTGGTCGCCGGTAATGGCGCAGGCGCCGCGCCCGATGCTCGAATATTCCTCTGCGGCGACGATCCGCGACGGGTGCCTGGGCTGGGCGAAGGAGCACAACCTGACTGTCGCCGTGGCCGTCTATGACGAAAGCGGGAGGTTGCTGGCTTTCGCCCACATGGACGGCGCTGCCAGCGCTGTTGCTGAGTTCGCGCAATGGAAAGGGCGGTCGGCCGCCACGATCCACGTTGCCTCCTCGGAGACCGCAAATTGGGGCAAGGGCCCGCCCGGTCTCGCCACCTGGGAGGGCGGCCTGCCGATTTTTTCCGCGAATGGGGTGGCCTTGGGCGGCGTTGGCGTGTCTGGTGCGGAAAGCTCAGAAGACGTGGCTTGCGGACGAGCGGGAATAGCCGCCGCAGGCCTCAAGGAAGCGGCGAAGTAACGGGAGAGACAATGCCGATTACCAGTTTCGAAGGGAAAACCGCGTTCATCACCGGTGGTGCCAGTGGCATTGGCCTCGGGATCGCCAAAGTGCTGGTGGCGCGTGGTGCCAAGGTCGTTTTGGCTGACCTCAGGCAGGATCACATCGATCACGCGTTAGCGGACTTCGCCGGAGGCGGTCGCTCGAACGTGGTCTCCGCGCTGCAGCTCGACGTGACCAACCGCGAGCAATACCGCGAGGCGGCGAAGCGGATGCTGGACGAGTTCGGCGGCATCGACATTCTCGTCAACAACGCCGGTGTCGGTCTTGAAGGGCCGGTCCTCGAGGCGACTTACGCCGACTACGACTTCGGCTTCGGCGTCAATGTTGGTGGCGTCATCAACGGTTTCGTCGAATTCCTGCCGCAGATGATCGCGCATGGGCGCGGTGGCCACGTGGTTTCGACGGCCAGCCTCGCGGCTGAGGTCGTGATGCCCGAGTGGCTGGCGATCTACGCTGCCAGCAAAGCGGCCGTGTGCCACTATTGCGAGGCGGTGAAGCCGGCCCTGGCGGAGAAGGGCATCGGCGTTTCGATCCTGCTGCCTGGCCCGGTGAAGTCGAATATTCACGAGACCCAGCAGAACCGGCCCAAGGCGCTGCTCGCGGGGAGCGGCTACAAGGCCAGCGAAGAGCGGCTCTCGCGCCGCATCGTCGGCGATAACTGGATGGAGCCGGAACAGGCGGGCGAACTGGTGGTGGAGGGTATCCTCGCCAACCAGACCTACATAGTCACGCACGGGTATTATAAGGACGCCATGCGCGCACGAGCCGAAGCCGTTCTGGCGGCGACGCCCGATGTCAAAGAGGAAGCGCCCGACTTCGGGCAGTTCCGCGACGAATAGGAAGAGGGTTCAATGGAAAATCTGACCGGCAAGGTCGCCTTCATCACGGGCGGGGCTAGCGGCATCGGCCTCGGCATGGCGCGGGCGTTTCTGGAAGAGGGGATGAAAGTCTCGCTCGCCGACTGGAGCGATGATCACATAGCGAAGGCCAAGGAACAGCTCGCGGGCAATAACGCCGTCCATTTCGTTAAGACCAACGTCGCCGACCGGGGGAGCCTGCGCGCCGCGGTGGACGAGACGCTGGAAGCCTTCGGCAAGATCCACGTGCTCTGCAACAACGCTGGCGTTAACGGCGGCGGCACGGCGGTGAGTGACGACTTCGACAGTTGGGATCGAGCGATCTCGGTCAATCTCGGCGGTGTGATCAACGGTACCAAGATCATCGCCCCGATCATTCGCCAACAGGGCGAGGGCGGCCATATCGTCAACACCAGCTCGATGGCCGGCGTAGTGCCCTTGCCGGGCTTGGCTGCCTATTCGACGGCCAAGTACGCGGTCCGCGGGTTCTCCGAGAGCTTGAGGATGCAGCTGGCCAAGGACGGGATCGGGGTGTCCTGCCTGTTCCCCGGCGCCACTCGCACTGCGCTCGTGCCCATTCCGGAAGACGATCCGGAGCACATCAAGGAAGAAGGCGCTCCGCAGTTCCTCAAGGACCTGTGGGACGCCATGCGCGGCGCGATCGATCCTTATGACACGGGTCGCGTGGTGGTTGAGGCGATCAAGCAGAACCGCTTCTACATCTTCACCAACCGCGAGTTCCTCGAAGAAGTGAAACAACGCCACCGCGAAATCGAAGACGCGTTTCCGTTGGATGAACCCACGCCTGGCCGCGTCAAGTTCGAGTCCATGCGGGCCGAGATGGTTCGTGACCTGATGGCCCCCGGAAATCGTCCTGTCCCGGAGCGGAAGGAAGGGGATTTTGCCCTCGACCTGGGTTCCGCCTCACCGGCGGGCGGACAATAGCAAAAAACCGCGCGGTAACCTGGGGTTAGGCTACCGCGCGGTTCTTGCGACCCTTAGGCTCTATTCAGCCTTCGGTCTTTCCCGCATGCTTGGCCATGGCCGTCCGTACCTTGTCCCGCAGCGTTGGATCCGCCTGAGCGGCTTTCCCGATGGCGTTGTACTTCGCCGGGTCTAGTCCCGACTCCGTTACAGCCGCCTGCATCTTGGTTTGTTTTTGCTCGTCAGCGAGCGAGGTGTCGGCCTGAATGGCCTGCAACTTCACAGTAGCTTGGGCAAAGCTATCAATCTCTGAGTCCGACACTGCCGCGGCAGCGGCCTGTGCAGGGGCGGCAGCTGCTGGTGCGGCTGGTCCCTGGGCAGCGGGAGCCGGCGGCTCGGCCGTGTCGGCCGCATCCTGTGCTTGAGCCACACTTGTCGAAAAAGCCAACGCAACAAATGAGTACATAATCAACTTCATGGTATTCTCCTTCGCTCGCAATGCTACTCCGTGTCTGGAGCGGCCTTACGACGACCGTGCGAGGACATTGGGGGATTGGCGCTTCTCACTGAGCACCTGTCCCTCATTCATTTTTATCAATTGGTGATAACTTCGGCTAGAAAACGAAGAACCTCAAATATTAGTCGATAATATGTGCCACATGTCCGCTGAATGGTCATTTATTGAATTTTATTATTCAAACCGCCGTGTGGGGGCCACAGTTCGTCGCTAAACGCGCCACGGTCCGCGTTTCGAAAGTCCCGATTTCCGGCCCAAATCAGGAGTATTCGAGCTTCCCTGAAGCGTAGGCACGTGGCATCCCGTCAAAAAACAAAATGTCGGGAGGATGGGCGTGGCGATACCTTTCAGTGAAGCGATTTCTCGCACGCCCTTGCGTACTTTTCAGTGGGTCACATTCGCTATCTGCATGTTGGTCCTCGTCGCTGACGGGATCGATGCGCAGTTGTTGGGCATCGTCGCTCCGAAAGTGATTGCAGACTTCGGTGTCGATAACGGCACGTTCGGCTGGGCTATGAGTGCGGCGCTTGTCGGATTTGGCCTCGGCTCGTGGGGCGGCGGTTGGCTCGGCGACAGGATCGGACGGCGCTATTCCCTGGCCGTGGCTGCAGTGTTGTTCGCACTCTCCACGATTGCGGCCAGCACAGCGGACGGCGTGTGGCAGATGGCGGCCTGGCGCATCGTGGGCGGGATTGGTTTCGGCTCTGCCTATGCCAACGCTATCGCCCTGGCGAGCGAGTGGTTGCCCGATCGCTGGCGCTCGGTCGGGGTCACGACTTTGTCGGTGGGAACGCCCGCCGGTGGCTTCGTGATCGCGGCCCTCGCTCCGGCGCTTGTCGCAGACTACGGCTGGCGGGGATCGTTTGTCGTCTCCGGCGCCGCCACGCTCCTGGTGGTAGTGCTGATCCTTGCAGTCTTGCGTGACAGCCCCTCATTCCTCCTCGCTCACGGCAAACAGGAGGCGGCGCAGCGGGCGGCACGCAAGGTTCTGTTCGAGGATGTGGACTTGGTGCCAGAGCCGCACGACCTCGCTGGAGAGAGTGGGACGCGGATAGGCGTTCTCCACCGCAGCAACTTCAGGCTGAACCTGGGCGTTGGCATCTCGTTCACCGCAGCAGCGCTGGTGGCCTACGCGATGCTCAGTTGGACGACCACGATGCTTACCGGGCAGGGCTTTACTTTCGAGCAGGCGTCCTACGCCGTCTCGGTTGGCGGGATCACCTCGGTCTTCGCGTCGATCGCCGCGGGGCTTCTGGTGCGCTTGCTGGGCTCACGCGTTCTGGTGGTCGCGATCAGCATCAGCTTGTTTCTGACTTTGCTTGTGCTGGCTTATGTGATCGAGACCATGCCCGCTGCACCCGACGCGCAAACGCGATGGTTGGTGGTGGCTCTGGTCGGCGTGGCGGCCGCGCTGTTCAGCGCCGGGATCGCGAGCATGTATGCGATCATGACACATGCCTATCCGCCTTCGTGTCGTTCGGCGGGCATCGGTTTCGGTATCTTCATGGGCCGCGTCGGCGCAGTTGCCGCGACGGCGTTCGGCGGCCGGTTGCTCGATATCGGCCAAGGCAGCGTGGTGCCGTTCTTTGCGGTCCTGTCTGTCGGCGCGGTGCTGGTCTCGGCCGCGGCTTTCATCGTCGATCGTCAGGTTCCCCCAGCACGCGGGTAGCTCGTCGCGCCTGACGGGCCGACCGTCTGAAAGCGGGATAACCCACCGGACGATTCCGGGTTTCTGCTGATTCCGGTACGACTTCCGCGCGGCTTGGATGGGCTTGCCACCCGTTCGCGTGAGAATCGACATCTCTATTACCCCAAGCATTTTAGGTCAGACTTCTGAAGGTCGCGTGCCATGGGCGAGATGACATTGCCCGATAGCTCGGCAGCTGATCCGCTCCCCAGCTGGAACGGTGGTCGCGCGAAGGCGACGTTGCTCGATTTCGTTGCGCGGGTGACCGATCAATCGGGTGCGGACTTCGTGCCGCCGGCGGATCGAGTGGCGACTTTCGACAACGACGGAACCCTGTGGTGCGAATATCCGATGCAGGTGCAGGTCTTCTTCCTGGTCGACCGGGTAAAGGCACTGCGGGAGGCCGATCCCTCGATCGCCGAGCGGCAGCCGTTCAAGGCGCTGCTCGAACACGACGCGGCTACCCTCCATTCGCTTGGCAAGCAGGGTCTGCTGGAACTCTTCGCCGCGACCCACGCGGGCGTGACCGAGGACGAGTTTGGCGAGATTGCCCATGATTGGCTGGCGACTGCCAAACATCCCAAGCTTGGTACGCTGCTCTCCGAGAACGTCTTTCGGCCGCAGGTGGAATTGCTCAAGTTCCTGCGATCGAATGGCTTCCGCACTTTTATCGTAACTGGCGGCGGGCTCGAGTTCGTCCGCGCCGTGTCCGAGCAGCGCTATGGCGTCATGCGCGAGCAGGTGGTCGGATCGAACGACAAGCTGGCCTTCGAGATCGTCGATGGAAAGACCCAGGTGAAGAAGCTGGGCGAGCTCAACAGCTTCGACGATCGCGAGGCCAAGCCTGCCAACATCGCGCTTCACATCGGACGCCGGCCCATCCTGGCCTTCGGCAACTCCGACGGAGACCTGGCGATGCTGCGTTACGCGCTGGGTGGCGAAGGGCCGCGGCTGGCGCTGCTGCTCCACCACGACGATGCCGAGCGGGAGTTTGCCTACGACAGGGAGTTCCACCTGAGCCCTCTCGCCGAGGCGCTCGACAAGGCGGACGAGTACGGGATCGTGCTGACCAGCATGAAACGGGATTGGGCGGAGGTCTTCTGAAACCAGGAGTGTGAGAGATGCCGAAAGGTAAGCCGAATATTCTGTTCATCATGGGCGACGACATCGGGTGGTTCAATCCGAGTTGCTACAACAGCGGGATCATGGGCTACCGGACGCCCAACATCGACCGGATCGCGGCCGAGGGCGCCCGCTTCACCGACTGGTATGCGCAGCAAAGCTGCACCGCGGGGCGCGCGGCGTTCCTGACCGGGCAATCGCCGATCCGGACGGGACTGACCAAAGTCGGCCTGCCTGGCGCCGATCTCGGACTTGGCCCGGACGATCCCTGCATCGCCCAGGTGCTCAAGGCACAAGGCTACGCCACCGGGCAGTTCGGCAAGAACCATCTCGGCGACCGCGACGAGCATCTGCCGACGATGCACGGCTTCGACGAATTCTTCGGCAATCTCTACCACCTCAATGCCGAGGAAGAGCCGGAGAACGAGGACTATCCGAAGGATCCGAAGTTCCGCGAGAAGTTCGGTCCGCGCGGCGTGCTCAAGTGCAAGGCCGACGGCAAGGGCGGCCAGACGATCGAGAACACCGGCCCGATGGGTAGCAAGCGGATGGAGACAGTCGACGAGGAGTTCCTCGGCGCCGCCAAGGACTTCATCAAGCGCCAGAACAAGGCGGGCGGCCCGTGGTTCTGCTATTTCAATTCGACCCGGATGCATGTCTTCACGCACCTGAAGGAGGCATCGAAGGGCAAGACCGGGCTCGGCCTCTATCCCGATGGCATGGTCGAACATGACGGACATGTCGGCGAGCTTCTCGACCTGGTCGATGAGCTCGGCGTCACCGAGAACACCATCGTCGTCTATACGACCGACAATGGCGCCGAAGTCTTCACCTGGCCCGACGGCGGGACTACGCCGTTCAAAGGCGAAAAGGCGACCAACTGGGAAGGCGCCTTCCGCGTCCCCTGCGTGATCCGCTGGCCCGGAGTGATTGAGCCCGGCACGATCATCAACGAGATCTGCGCTCACGAGGACTTTCTGCCGACGTTCGCCGCTGCCGCAGGCGACGACGATGTCGTCGAACGCGTGAAGAAGGGTGGGAAGATCGGCGACAAGAAGTTCAGGGTGCACCTCGACGGACATGACCTGACTTCAGCCTTCAAGGGCAAGGCGAAGGAATGGCCGCGCCAAGGCTTTGCCTATTGGAGCGACGATGGCGATCTGATGGCACTGCGCGTGCGGCAATGGAAGGTCGCGTTCCAGGAGCAGCACTCCGAAAGCAACCCGAAGACCCCGCTTGGCGTTTGGCAGGGCAACTTCACCGCGCTGCGTGCGCCGATGCTCTACAACATTCGATCAGACCCGTTCGAGCGCGGTCCGGAGAGCATCTACTACGGCGATTATTCCGCCCACAGGATGTTCCTGTTCGTGCCGGCGCAGGCAATCGTTGGGCAGTTGCTCGCCAGCTTCAAGGAGTTCCCGCCACGGGCCAAGGCGGCGAGCTTCACGGTGAGCGATGCGATGGAGAAGATCGCCACCGCGAGCCCCAACCAGAACTAAGCATCGCTACCAGAGCCCCGTCCATGCGCCCGAAGCCGGGACGGGGCCCGCCATCAAGGAGAAACCTGTCATGGCCAAGAAGCAACCGAACATCCTCGTCATCTGGGGTGACGACATCGGAATATCGAACCTCAGTTGTTACAGCCATGGTGTGATGGGCTACCAGACGCCCAACATCGACCGCATCGCCAAAGAGGGCATGAAGTTCACCGACAGTTACGGTGAGCAGAGCTGCACAGCGGGCCGCTCCTCGTTCATCACTGGGCAGAGCGTGCTGCGTACTGGCCTGTCGAAAGTCGGGGCACCGGCCTCGCCGATCGGCATGAACGAGAAGATCGTCACCATCGCCGCGCTGCTCAAGGAACAAGGGTACGCCACGGGCCAGTTCGGCAAGAACCACCTCGGCGATCTCAACCACATGCTGCCGACCAACCATGGCTTCGATGAGTTCTTCGGCAATCTCTACCATCTCAACGCCGAAGAAGAGCCAGAGATGGACAACTACCCGAAGGACCCTCGCTTCAAGGCGAAGTTGGGTCCGCGCGGCGTGATCCATAGCTGGGCGACGGACAAGGAAGACAAGACCGTCCACGAACGCTGGGGCAAGGTTGGCAATCAGAAGATCGAAGAAACGGGCCCGCTTACCAAGAAGCGGATGGAGACCTGTGACGATGAATTCGTTGCCGCCGCGACGGACTTCATCAAGCGCCAGAACAAGGCAGGCCAACCGTGGTTCGTGTGGCTCAACACGACGCACATGCACATGTTCACGCACACTAAGAAGGAAAGCCTGGGGCAGGCCGGGCGCTGGCAATCGCCGTATCACGACACGATGATCGATCATGACAAGAACGTCGGCGAAATGCTCGACTTGCTCGATGAGCTTGGCCTCGCTGACAACACCTTCGTCATGTACTCGACCGACAACGGCCCGCATCGCAACAGCTGGCCAGATGGCGGCATGACGCCATTCCGCAGCGAGAAGAACACCAACTGGGAAGGCGCCTTCCGCATCCCGTTGCTGATCCGTTGGCCCGGCAAGGTGGAGGCAGGATCGATTTCCAACGAGATCGTCCAGCACCACGACTGGCTACCCACCTTCATGGAGATGGCGGGCGCCCCTGACGTGGTCGAGAAGCTCAAGAAGGGCTACAAGGCCATCGGCCGGACCTACAAGAACCACATCGATGGCATGAGCTTGGTCAGCTACATTACCGGCAAGGAGAAGGAGAGCCCGCGCAACTTCTTCTTCTATATCAGCGACGATGGCGACATCCTGGCCATGCGGTACGATAACTGGAAGATCGTGTTCATGGAGCAGCGCTGCAAGGGCACGATGCAGGTCTGGGCCGAGCCGTTCACGCGGTTGCGCCTACCCAAGATCTTCAACTTGCGCACCGATCCGTACGAGTTCGCGGATATCACCTCGAACACGTACTACGACTGGTTCCTGCACAACGACTACTTCATCTTCGCGGCGCAAGTCGGGGCGGCGAAGTTCGCGGAAACCTTCAAGGAGTTCCCGCCAATCCAGCGGCCGAACAGCTTTACCATCGACGATGCGGTGGCGAAGATGGCCGACGCAGGAGCCGGCGCGAGCTGACGCCCGGTTAAAGAAAAGCGCCCGCGATCATCGATCGCGGGCGCTTTTCTTATGCCTTGAGTTGGTTCAGCGAACCCGCGGGCCGCCGAACGGCAACGGCGGAGGGGGCCGGCGCGCACCGCGAGGCAGCTGAGCCTGATAGGCCCGCCCACAATGCTGGACGCAATAAGGGAACCCAGGGTTCACCTTATCGCCGCAGAAATGGAAGTCCGGTTCACCCGGATGCCCCATCGGCCAGCGGCAGACACGGTCGTTGAGATCGAGCAGGCTCGTCTTGTCGGCAATCTCCGGGCTCGGCCTCGCGGGCACCAGTCGCCGCGGCGGGGCCGGGGGAATCGGAGCCTGCTGGTCGCCAGGACCCTGACGCAGGAAGCCACCCGGACCGACCGAGACCACGCGCGGCCGATCGGGATCGCGGTTAGGCAACGGCTGGCTAGGGACCGGAGCAGCGGCGGCAGGAGCGTCATCCTCCGCATCGAACTCTGGCTCAGGCGCGGGCGCCTTGGGCTTGGGCTTGGGAGTGGGCGCGGCGGCCTTGGGCTCTTCCTTCGGCTTGGCCGCGGGCTTGGGCTCGTTGGCCTTTACGGGCGAGGGGCGCGACTTGAGGCCAAGGCGGTGCGCCTTGCCGATCACGGCATTGCGCGACACTCCGCCAAGTTCGTCAGCAATCTGGCTCGCAGTGGCGCCGCCTTCCCACATCTTGGTCAGCGTCGCGATACGTTCGTCGGTCCAGCTCATCAGCAATCCATCTACAAATCCGGGCGGGCGGGACCGCACAAACCTTGCCAGCACCGGGCCGGGCCGATAGGCGCGGACCATGGCCGATCAAGCTCCAGCCGCTGCGCCGAATAGTTCCGGCAAGCAACCTGAATCTGTCGACCCCATCGCGAGTGCTGGGCGTACGTTTCCGCCCAAGGGGCAGCCACTGATGACGGGTCTTAACCGGATCGGGCTGTGGAGCCTCTATATGAAGGAGGTGCGGCGGTTTCTCAAGGTCCAGACGCAAACCGTCTGGGCCCCGGCGATAACAACGCTGCTTTTTCTGGTGATCTTCACCGTTGCGATGGGGCGGGGCGACCGCATCATCCTTGGCGTATCGTTCGCTACCTTCGTCGCGCCCGGCCTGGTCATGATGGGCATGATGCAGAATGCCTTTGCCAATTCCAGCTTCTCGCTGCTGGCCGGCAAGCTCCAGGGCACGATCGTCGACCTGCTGATGCCGCCGCTCACGAATGCCGAACTGATGATCGGTATTGTCGCGGCCGCGATCACTCGCGCGATAATGGTCGGTGGCGCAGTGGTGCTGGCGATGGCGCTGTGGCCCGGTGTTGACCTGATGGCCGCACACCCCTGGGCGATCGTCTGGTTCGGCCTGATGGGCTCGACCATGCTCGCGTTGATGGGCTTGTTGACGAGCCTCTGGGCGGAGAAGTTCGATCACGCCGCGGCCGTCACCAACTTCGTGGTCGCGCCGCTCTCGCTCCTGTCGGGCACGTTCTACGTGATCGAGAACCTCTCACCCGCGTTCCAGGCCTTGAGCCGGGCGAATCCGTTCTTCTACATGATCTCCGGCTTCCGCTTCGGCTTCATCGGAGAGAGCGATATCGGCAACACCAACCACGCGGTGGTCGGCGCCGCGATCGGCGTCGGGATCCTCAACCTGGTTCTGGGCTTCCTGACCTACCGGCTGCTCAAGAGCGGGTGGAAGATCAAAAGCTGACCTTCCGCCAAGGTATCAGTGGGTGAGGCTGCGTCGCAGGCGATAGCGACCGGCCAGGAAGGTCTCGAACAGTTCCGGGACATTCGGGTGGTCGATCGGGCCGCCCGCACTGTCTTCCAGCAGGTTCTGCTGGCTGACGTAGGCGACGTAGGACGAGTCCTCACTTTCGGCCAGGAGGTGGTAAAACGGCTGATCCCGGCGGGGACGCATGTCCTGGGGGATCGCCTCATACCATTCTTCGGTGTGGGCAAAGACCGGATCGATGTCGAAAACGACGCCGCGGAAATCGAACAGCTTGTGCCGCACGACGTCACCGATCGCAAAACGCGCTTCGACCCGCTGCGATGCCTCGATCAGCCGGCCTGCCCTGGGCGAATAGAATTGAGCTCGGTCCATTGTCATAAGATATAGGAGACCTCTGGGAGGCAGCAAGGTTCCGGAGGCCGGAATCCCCAGTCCAATCGACTTCAGCGAAGTCTGGGGCTTGGCAAGCCAGAGACGTTCCGCTAACCGCCGCGCTCCTGACCGTCCGGGTACCCGTATCGGGTGCCTGAGCCCTTCTCGGAGAGGTGGCAGAGTGGTCGAATGCGCCGCACTCGAAATGCGGTTTACGGGTAACCGTAACGTGGGTTCGAATCCCACCCTCTCCGCCAGATACCCCTCCGCAGGGGTCCGCAGAAGTCCACCAGGATTGACGATTTTCCCCTAAAAACCGACGCTTAGCGGTTCGGCCCGGCCGCAGCCGTGCGCACGCCTCCAATGTGAGCGTGGGCCCGAAACGTGGTCCCGGGCCGGGAAAAACGTGGTCCTGGAGGTGGACATGCTAACCGATGCAAAGGCGCGCGCGGCAAAGCCGCGCGAAAAGCCCTATAAACTGACTGACAGCCACCGGCTCTACCTACTGGTCAAGCCAGGCGGTTCGAAGCTCTGGAAGTGGAGCTATGCCTACGACGGCAAGCAAAAGACGATGCATCTTGGCATCTACCCCCTGGTCTCGCTTGTCGCTGCGCGGGCCAAGCGCGACGAAGCACGCGCTCAGCTTCAGGAGGGTCGGGACCCCGCGATCGTCAAGAAGATGCGGGTCCAGGCGAATATCGAGGCGGGCCACAACACTTTCGAGCGCGTTGCCCGTGCGTGGCACGAGATCGCGAAGTCGCAATGGGCGGCCCATCACGCCGCAGACATTCTGCGGAGCTTCGAGCGCGATGTCTTTCCTGCCATCGGCAGTCTGCCCATCTCCGAATTGAAGCCGCCCAAGCTCATGGAGTTCCTTCGCGCGATCGAAGATCGTGGCGCCATCGAAACGGCAAAACGCGTGCGTCAGCGGGTCTCGGCGGTGTTCGTGTACGCCATTGCCGAGGGGATCGCCTCGGTCGACCCGGCCGAGAAATTGGGCGGGGCGCTAAGGCCCCTGCGCAAAGGGCGCCAACCTGCCATCACCGACCTCCCACGGTTGCGAGCCCTGATTGCGGATGCCGAGGAGGACTATGCCCGGCCTATAACGCGGCTCGCCCTGCGCTTGCTCGCCTTGACCGTGGTCCGCCCCAGCGAGCTGCGCGGGGCGCGCTGGGACGAGTTCGAAGATCTCAACGGCCGCAAGCCGCTCTGGCGGATTCCCGCAACGCGAATGAAGGGCGACCTCGATCGTAAGGAAGAGGTCAACGGCGACCACCTTGTCCCCCTGGCCCGACAGAGCGTCGCGGTGCTTCGCGCGTTATGGCCGCTGACGGGCGATTGCGACCTGCTTTTCCCCAGCACGCGCCATTTGCACAAACCAATGAGCGAGAACGCCATCGGTTATCTGCTCAATCGCGCTGGCTACCACGGCCACCACGTGCCTCATGGCTTCCGCGCGGCCTTCTCGACGATCATGAACGAATGGGCCGAACGCCGCGGGAAGGACCATGATCGCAAGGTCATCGATCTTATGCTCGCGCACGTGCCCAGGGAAAAGGTCGAGAGCGCCTATAACCGCGCCGCGTACATGCCGCGGCGGCGAGAGCTCGCGGAAGCATGGGCGGATATGCTGACGCAAGGCCTGCCGTCGCCTGTCGTCTTGAACGACCGAACCGCAAGAGCGACCGGTCCAAACCCTCGTAGGCAGGTGCCATGCCCGGTCTCCAAAGATTTCCGGTTTCCTTTACGGACAAGGCCATGAGCCGCAGTGAAACCGTCCCCCTCCGCTGAACTCGCGGAAGGCCGCAAGTTCTGTTAGCTGGGGGCGTCCCATTGTGCAAAGTGAAGTTCTGAAAGACGTCAGTCGGGCGTGTGACCGTAAGTGCTGCCTCAAGCATTAATTGATGTAAGGCCAAAGCCGCCATTTCGGTGCAACTTCAGGTGAGTGGGTGAAAGAGGAGCTTGCGCTCCTCCGTTCGGACTCTATCCTGACAGTGCGCCGATGGACGGCGCCGAGGCGTGAGAACCTCGCTTGATGATGCCGGCACGGATCTCGGCCGGGTGGCCGTCGCGCATGTCCAGACCGCTACGCGGTTAAAGGCGGCGGCGCATGTCCAAGCATGTTCTCAACACCCGGCTTTGCCGGAGCGTCTCTGTCACCTGGAGAGGCGCCCATGAGAGGTCGGCCCACTGATGTGAACCCTGATCCGCGGCGGCTTCGCCGACGGCGGCTGATCGCGGCATGAGCGTGGATCACGGTCCCCACGCCCTCGACGAGCCCGACGAGTTCGCGGTCGATTTCCGGCGTGACGACGAGATCGTGCCCTCTCCGGCACTCGAAGCGCTCTATCGGGAGCAGTCGCCGCGGCTGCTGCGTTCGCTCACCCGCAGGACCTCAAACCGAGAAGAAGCGCGCGATCTCGTGCAGGAGGTCTTTTATCGCGTGGCGCGCCTGGGGACTGGCGGCTTGCAGCTCATCGACCGGCCGCAGGCCTACCTCAGCCGTATGGCCGCAAACTTGCTGCGGGACCGGGCGAAACAAGCCTGGCGACGCAATTCAGATAGCCATGTGGCGGCTGACGAGGTTACGCTTGTCGGCGTCGATCAGGAGCGCCTGCTCGAAACGCGCGATATGCTCGCACGGGTCGAGGCCGCCGTCATGAAGTTGCGCCCGAAGACGCGGGAGATTTTCTTGGCTCACCGGATCGAGGGTCTTAGCTATGCCGAGATTGCGCTGCGCACGGGGCTGTCGGTCAAGGGGGTCGAGAAGCAGATGAGCAAGGCAATTTGCGCCATCGATCGACTGATCGCTCGGGATCGCGCCTGATGGTCTGGCCTTTCATTAGCCGTCGCGAGAGGGTGCGGCGGCAGGCATCCGGCTGGCTGGCGAAGTTGAACGGCCCGCATGATGAACGCGATTGGGCTGCGTTTGCGGCCTGGTACCACGCTAGCCCGGATCACGCCGCAAGCTTCGATCGTCTTTCGGCGCTGTTTGAGACTGCCGCGGAAATGCGACCTTCGCGCGTGAGCGAACCTGAGTGGAGGGAGCCTCGTCGCATCCCGGCCTATGCCTTTGTCGCCGCGGCCGCGATCGCAGGCGGGGTCATCGTGGCCTTCGCGGTCCTGAGCGCCCGGCCGGTCTCACCGCGAGCGGACCCCTCAACCCAGCTCGCCGTCTTTTCCGCGGCCCTGGACGCGAGCTCGCTGGTTCATCTCGCCGATGGGTCAGACGTGGAGCTGGCGCCTGGCTCAAGGCTCAACGTGGACATCGACAGCAACGAACGCCGCTTGCGGCTCGAGCGCGGCGAGGGACGGTTTGTGGTGAAGCACGAGGGCCGGCCCTTCATTGTCACAGCCGAACAGGCCACCATTGTTGCGCGCGGGACCGAGTTTCGGGTCCGGCTCGGTGCCGAGGGCACGCTGGTGTCTCTGATCGAGGGCCGGATCGACGTTTCCTACGCTACCTCACGGCAAGATTCGGGCCGGCGGATGGCTCAACTGACAGCTGGTCAGCACCTCATGGTGCCAACAGCGCCGCCCGAGGACGGTCCGACGTCCGTTGCAACGGGCCGGACAACGATGATCGAGTTCAACGACACGAGGCTTGACGAGGCCGTTGAGCAAATCAACCGCAATGCGACCCCTGGTGTCCGGCTGGCTGACCCTGAACTGGCCAGGCTGCGGGTGACCGGGGCTTTCGAGGCCGGCGATGCCAGGGCCTTCGCCCGGAGCGTCGCTGCCGCGCTGAGCCTGCACCTCGTTGAGGAACCGGACGGAAGCCTCGGGCTGCAGAGGGAAGGGGCAGCCCAATAGGCGGGTAAGCGTGCGCCGCGCGCAGGCGAATTTGTCGCGGCGTCCCTGGCACGCAAAGATTGGCGCGTTCCACGAAATAGCGGAAGAGGGTTCGTCTGAACTAGCGAGGCCCCCAAACTTGCTGGTGCTGGACCAGCAATGGCGACGTAAAGCTGGCCACCTTCGACCTCCTGGAGGCGATGCCAAGGGTCGATACGCTCTGTGTCGTATCCATTCCCGACCGCGCGATGCCCTGCGCGAGACCAGGCCAGACACCGGTCTCGAAGAAATTTGGGGGGTAGATCGCGCCCCTGACGTCAAGGCCCCTGAGGAAAGCCCACGCGGCGTCGAGAAGGGGGAAACATGCAACGCAACTTTTGGGGGTCGCTGCTCACGGCCGGGGCCGGGGCCGCGATTGTAATCGCCGGGCCAGCCTGTGCTCGCGAAGACGAGCAATTTGTATTCGAGATACCTGCGCAGGATCTGTCGGCGTCTCTGCGCGCGATCTCGCTGCAAAGCGGTCAGAGCATTGTCGCATCCGGGGATCTCGTCAGGAGCCGCCAGGCACCGGCTGTCTCCGGCACGTTCACCGCAGAAGACGCCGTGCGCGCGCTGCTCATGGGAAGTGGTCTGGAGGTCAGGCGCGTCGGCGACGCCCTGGTTGTCGTCAGCGCGGGAGGAGGCGAAAGACCGGCCCCCGCGGAGCTCGCCGGCGGGGTCACCCAAGCAGAGGGCGGCACGATTGTCGTGACCGGTAGCCATTTGCGCGGCGCGCCGGCGAGCTCACCTGTCATCGTCATCGGGCGCGAGGATATCGACCAGACCGGGGCGACCTCTGTCGAGCAGCTCATGCGCAAGCTGCCGCAGAACTCGCAGGGCGGCGTGAACCAGGAGAATTTCGGGGTCACGCTGCCCGACCAGGACGTCACCGACCACGGAGCAGGGGTCAACCTGCGGGGGCTCGGCCAGCGCGCGACGCTGGTACTGCTCGATGGCAGGCGACTGGCACCGAGCGGCTACGGCGCTTACGTCGACATCTCGCTGATCCCCGTCAGCCTGATCGAGCGTGTCGAGGTTCTCACCGACGGTGCCTCGGCCATCTACGGGTCCGATGCCGTGGGCGGCGTGGTCAATTTCATCCTGCGCGATCAGCTCGACGGTCTCGAGACGACCATGCAGGCCGGTGCCACGACGCGCGGGGGCGGCGAGCAGGTGCTGTTGTCGCAGGCGGGAGGCGCCGACTGGGGCAGGGGCCACGGCCTGCTCGCCTACGAGTTCCGGGGCGAGAACGAGATCCGCGCGGGCGAGCGCGAGTTCACCATCGGTCTGCGGCCCGATACCTTTCTCACCCCGCGTGAACGGCGCCACAGCGTGCTTGCGAGCCTCGAGCAGGCCGTGGCGGATAGCCTGACTTTCAATGCCATCGGCACCTACGCCCATCGCACGACCGAGCGCACCTACTTCGATTCAACCACACCGCTCCCTGTCGGCGCCCACGCCGTGGCCGATTCCGTGACGGTTACAGGAGAGCTGACCTACCTTTTCGGCAACGATTGGCGCGCGCGGCTTGAAGGCACTTACGCGCTGTCCGACACCGACCAGCAGCAGACCCAGCCCGGCGGTATCGAGCTCGCCAATGCGCGCGATGTCCGTAACGAGGTCGTGGGAGGCGCGCTAAAGATCGACGGCGCGCTGTTCGAGCTGCCCGGCGGCGCGGTCCGCGTGGCGCTTGGCGGCGAGCTCCGTCAGGAAAGCTATCGCGACGGTTTTGAGTCTTCGGCCTTCGCGAGGAGCGAAAAGCGCGTGAGCCGCGACGTCTCATCCTTGTTTGGCGAGCTGTCGATTCCGCTCGTCTCGAGCGTGAACCGCATGCCGGGCATGGAGCGGCTTGAGCTGTCTCTGGCCGGCCGGTTTGACGCCTATTCGGGGACAGGCTCCGCGTTCGACCCCAAGCTTGGCGCGCTGTGGTCGCCGGTCGAGGGCCTCGACTTGCGCGCCTCCTACGGCACGTCGTTCCGCGCGCCGCTGCTCGCCGAGGTCGGCGGCGTCTACGACGTGTTCTATGCGCCGGCCTACCTTGCCTACCAGGATCCTGCGTTGGCCCCGCCCGGGTCGATCATCGCCGTGCTTCAAGGCAGCGATCCGGACATCGGTCCCGAGACATCGCGCACCTGGTCGGCCGGCGCCGAGATCGCCCCGGCCTTTGCCCCGGGGCTGTCGCTGTCGCTGAATTACTATTCGGTCCGGTTCACGGACCGCATTGCCTTGCCGATACGATCCATTGCGGTCGTCGGCGACCCGGCGTTCGACCCCATCGTAGATCACAGTCCCGATCTGCGCGAACTTACCGCGATCATCGAGGGTGCTCGTCAGACCTTCGATGTGACCGGGCCGGGTTTTTCTGATGGCGGCGCCACGCCGGCCGATGTCGACGTCATGCTCGACACCCGCGTCAGCAACACCGCCGAAACCACGACGAACGGTATCGATGCTATCCTTCGCTACGCGTTCGAGGCGGGCACCAACCGCCTCGTCCTCGATGCGAACGTCACTCACGTCCTGTCGTTCGACAATCGGCTGACCGCTGCCAGTCCCGTGTCACAATCGCTCGACCGCCCCTTCGGGCCGCTGTCCTGGCGCGCGCGGGGCGGGATCAGCTGGAGTCGAGGGCCGTGGGCCGGGAGCCTCGCCCTGAATTACGCCGCCGGTTACGATGACGATCGGCGTCCGCTCCTCGTCGCGGTCGGCTCCTGGACGACGGTGGACCTCAACCTGTCCTATGAGTTTGAGCAGACCGCCTCTGCCGGGCTGAGGGGCCTGCGCCTGACGCTCTACGCCGAGAACCTGTTCGACGCCGCGCCCCCGCCGCTCCTGCCCGAACCGGGCCACACGAGCGGGATCGGCTACGACCCGGTCAATGCGAGCGGGCGCGGCCGGTTCGTGTCGCTGCAGGCGCGGAAGAGCTGGTGACCGGGCGGCGGATCAGACGCGACGCGCTAGGCGCAGTCCTGATTACCGCTCTGGCGCTCGCCAGCCCGCCGGCGAGCGCCGGGCCGAGCGTCCCGGAGCTCGTCGAGGTGAGCGATGTAACCGGTCTCTCGGCTTCGCCGAGCGGTCGAATGGTGGCGTTCCGGGTCGAGCGCCCCTCGCTCGATCGCAACACTTATATCCTGGAATGGTATGTCGGCGATCTCGAGAGCGGGGCGACACGGCGCATCGCCGACGGGGGCGCCCCGATCGAAGGTGGTGGGGAACCGCTCGCGGTCGAGGCACCGGTGTGGTCGCCTGACGAGCGCTTTGTCTTCTTCCGCGCGCTGGTCGACGGCGCGATCGGCGTCTGGCGCACGGCCGTTGACGGATCGGGCAGCTGGCCGGTCGGGGTCACCGACGCGGACGTTGAACGTCTGGTCCCAGGCGAGGACGGGTCTTCGCTGACCTACAGCCTCGGACCTTCGCGCGCGGAAGTCGAACGTGCCGAGTGGAGCGAATACGACGAAGGCATCCTTGTCGATGGAAGCGTCGACCTCAACCAGAACCTATATCGCGGGGGCTGGGTCGACGGGCGCCTTGCGAGCCAGCGGCTGACCGGGCAGTGGTACAGCCGCGCGGGGCTGTTGTGGCGGTCGCCACGGCAGCGCTATCGCCTCGACCTTCAATCCCTGGCGGTGGCCGAACTTGGTCCCGAAACGCCTGCCGTCGTGGGGCCACTCACGCCAGAGGCGCTTGGGGCGGCCCTTGTCCTTCAAGAGCCCGGTCGGCCTACGGTGCGGGTGCGGCGTCAGGCGGGTCGGTCGACCATCGAGGTCCAGCAGGGCGGGGAGATGACCACCTGCAAGGCGGCGGCCTGCTCTGCGCGGCGCGTGGTCTCCCTGGCGTGGCGGCCCGGAACAGACGAGCTCGTTTTTACCACACAGGACGACCTTTATCGCCAGTCGCTTCACCTGTGGAATCCGGCGCGCGGTACGGTGGGAACCCTCGTGCGCGGCGAGGGCCTGATCGCCGGGTCGCGCGAGCCGGCGCGGCCCTGCGCGCTGACTCCCCGGTCCGCGGTCTGCGTGACCGCGAGCGCAGTGGCGCCTTCGCGCCTTGAGGCTATCGATTTGTCGACCGGCGCGCGGACCGTGCTGTTCGATCCCAACGCGACCTTGCGGGGTCGCACGATGCCGCGCGTCGAACAGCTTTCCTGGACACTCCCCGACGGGCGTGAGGCCAGCGGAACGGTGCTGCTGCCGCCGGGCGCTTTGGCCGTGCCCGCGCCGCTGTTCGTCACCTACTACGCTTGCCCGGGCTATCTGCGCGGGGGTGTCGGCGACGAGTACCCGCTGGCCCCGCTGGCCGATGCCGGGTTCGTTGTGGCTTGCCTCAACATGGTGAGCGACGAGAGTGTCGACATGGTCGCAAGCTATCGGGCGGGCCTCGCGAGCGTCGAGGCGCTCGTCGATGATCTGACAAAGCGCGGATGGGCCGATCCTTCGCGGATCGGTATGGGCGGGTTCAGCCACGGCAGCGAGGTGACGATGTGGGTGGCCATGAATACGCCGCTGCTCGCCGCCGCCGCAGTGGCCTCGCCGCAGTTCACGCCGTCGGCCTACTGGAGCAATGCCTTGCCGGGGCGGGATTTTACGGGCGTGCTGCGCGGCTTCTTTGGCCTCGCCAGCCCAGACGAGGCGCCCGAGCGCTGGCGCGTTGTCTCGCCGGCGCTGAATGTCGACACGATCAAGGCGCCGCTGCTCATGCAGATGCCCGAGAACGAGGCGCGCGCGCAGGCCGAAATCTACGCGCGGCTGGCCCTGACCTCGACGCCGGTCGAGCTCTACGCCTTTCCGGACGAGAACCACGTCAAGTTCCAGCCGCGCCACCGGCTTGCGGTTTACCGGCGCAATCTCGACTGGTTCCGCTTCTGGCTGCAGGGCATCGCCGACCCCGATCCCGTCAAGGCCGATCAGTACCACCGATGGCAGGCCATGCGGCTGAAGCGCGACGCGGATCAGCGGTCGAACGAGCGCAGCCAGGTCTCGGCGGATGCGAGGTCGATCAGCCGAATGTAGCGCGCATCCTCGGGCTGGCCGTCGCGACGCAGGTAGGTCCGGATCGCGTCGCGGTCGAGCAACCCGGTCGCAGCGAGCTTGCCTTCGAGCAGCAGGCTTTCGAGTTCTGCGCGGCGCGCCATGTAGCCGGTCGTGAACAGGCTCACGAGGCTTCCCTTCGAGCGGCGAGCGAGGATCGAGTCCGGCAGCAGCCCGCGAAACGCTTCGCGCGCGACGGCGCGGTCCCGGCCTTCGCGGATCCACAACCACGCGGGCACCCGCAGGCAGGCTTCGAGGATGGGCTGGGCAAGAAGCGGATGCAGCGAAGCGCTAGCGCCTGGCGTGGGATCTGTGAGGAAGTGAAAAATCCCGGCGATCGACTGGACGTGTTCGAGCGTGCCGCGATCGGCCGCGGCGATGTCGCGCAGCCAGGGATGGTCTGCGCAGGTCGGAAGGGCAGCCGCCTTCGCGAGGAACGCGTCCTCACGCTCCCAGGCCACACGGGTTCGACGAGAGCGGCGGGCGGCCGCGCGCGCCGCGGCCCAGACGGTGGTCCCGTGCAGCCGGGCAAGATCCTCCAAGGCAGCTAGCCCGGCGCGAGGGCCCTCACGGCAGAGCGCGTCGAGTGCGGGTGAGCTCGTTGCGAGCGCGGCAAACACGTTGTCGCCGCCAGCGCCGTCGAGCGCAAGCTCGCCGCCGGTGAGCGCCAGATGGTTGGCCATGCCCCGATGGACTATCCGCAACAGCGCGTTGGGCAGCGGGCGCAGCGCAAGCGGTGGGACCTCGGCGAAGTCGGGCAAGGCGCGCTCTTCGAGCAGCTCGGCAAGCTCGATCCCGCAGTGCTGCGCGACGTCGCGGGCGTATCG
This sequence comes from Altererythrobacter sp. Root672, assembly GCF_001427865.1. NCBI lineage: Bacteria > Pseudomonadati > Pseudomonadota > Alphaproteobacteria > Sphingomonadales > Erythrobacteraceae > Altererythrobacter > Altererythrobacter sp. Root672. The sequence continues at coordinate 1,857,437 of NZ_LMHH01000001.1, read as the reverse complement.
GCGTTCGTCGCCATCAGGGGTCACCGTAGCGAAAGTGACCGCTCGAAAGGGCCGGCCTGCGTGGGCCAGTGCCGCAGCGACAATCGAGGAGTCGAGACCGCCTGACAGCTGGAGGACGGTTGTGGTGCTGTTGCCGAGCAGGCGCGGGACGGCGTGGAGGACGGTCTCGCGCAACATGTCGGCCGCGTCCTCAAACCGGCGGATTGACCGATCGGGCGCAGCGTAGGTCCAGGGGGTCCAGCAGGGCGTCATGCGTTCGTCGTTGCCGATCCGGATATGCGCCGAGCCCGGCACGATCTCGCAGATGCCGCGAATGCCGGTAAGGCCCGTGCGCAGGGCGGGAAAGCTCAGCCAGTGCTGCAGGAACGCTGGGTCGGGTTCGAGCGGGCCGGCCGCGGCCAGCAGCTCGGCGTCCGAAGCGTAGATATCGAGGGGCTCGCAGCGGCGATGATAAGCCGTCACCCCGCCTGACGGGTCGCGCAGCACCGCATGGTGCCCGTCTCCGCGGCTCGCAAGCAGCACGTAGGCGCCCCAGTAACGTTCGACGAATTGCGTCTCGCTTGGCACGGGGGCCCTGAGCCGTTCGAGCCGCTGGCCGCTGGCGCGATCGAACAGGACGCCGATAGCAAGGGCCGAGCCGTCCGGCGCGCAGAGGCTGGGCGTTCCCGGAACTGTCCAGATTGCGAGCTCCGGACCGCGGAGGGCGGGCTCGAGCGCTAGTCCGCAGGCTGCGAGCGTTGCCGAGAACCGCTCGAGGGCTTCGCCGCGTCCGGCCGCCGCAAGGTAGCGCAGCTGCATCAGACGGCAAGGACCGGGACGAAAGTGCGCGCGGTGTCTGCGGCGTCAGTCAGCACCACGCGATCGGTCTGCAGCCAGCAATGCGCGCCGAAGGGATCGAGCCGCGTCCCGAACACGAGCGTGGCGGGCGTGGCTCCGTCCCCCAACCAGTCGAGCAGCGCGAGCGAATCGAGCAGGCAGCTGCGCGCCACCGGGATGAGCGCGCGCACCGCGTGGAACCGGCGTGCCGCATCTTCCACCTGCGCTGCGTCGGCGGGCCCGCTTGCGGCAAAGCGGCTCTCGCGAATGTCTTCGACAATAGCCATCAGCGGCACTCTCGCAAGGCGCCCGCGGGCGCGCCGCAGGCATGACCACACCCTTGGGACCGTGCGCCAGTCCGCCCGGATCGGGGTCTCGTCGAGCAGGCTTGCCGCTGGGACCTCGATTTCGACCGGGGCGACGCGGCCCTTGAGCGAGTGTTGCTGGAACAGCCCGGTCGCGAGCAGGCGCTCGCGGGCGGGCTCGTCGGCGGGTAGGGGAAAAGGCTCGGGCGCCGTTCGCAAGGCATCGAAATCGGCCTGGAGCACCGGGTCGAGCGCAAGATAGCGATCGCCCTTGAGATCCAGAAACACCGCTTGCCCGGCTATGAGGCCGTAGCTGACATGGCGCTTGAGGTGGAGGTAGGTCATGCTGGGCGCAGGATCGCGGCAGGCGCGGGAACCCGCAGGTCCCCGCGCGCCGTCGCTCAGTCGACGAGCGGGCCGACCCTCAGGTAGCCGTTCGACTCCGGAGTGGCGAGGATCTGCTGTCCGCGCGTCTCGGTGCTGGCGGTGCCGAGCTCGACCAGCCCGCTGTCGGTGTGTTCGCGTTCCATATCGTTTCTCCTGATGCTGCGGGGTGCAGCACCGGCAGACTAGGAAGGCGGGGCGAGGGTACGAAGCTTATACAGGGCGAATAGTCCGATTGTTTGCGCAGCGCTCAAACGGGCCTTTTTTGGTCTGCGGGCCCCGCGAAGACCGCCTCGGCGCGCGTCGCTGCAGGGCAGCTGATGGACGGGGCGGGCGACAGCGCCGGGTTGCTCGGGCGTGTCCGGGAAGAGCGTCGCGGGCCGACCCTCGGACAGCGGCAGGTGACAAAGGGTGAGAAGGGCAGGTGACAAAGGGTGAGAAGGGCAGGCGACTGGGGATCAGAGGGGCAGGCGACTGGGGATCAGAGGGGCAGGTGACTGGGGGAGAGTAGCAGGGGACTGGGGGGAGAGTAGCAGGAAAGGGGCGGCGAGGTGACGCTATGGGTCCCGGCGTGACCCCGCGCGAGCGACAAGCGCATCCCGGTTCGGACGCGCGGGGCCGTGCCGGTCCCCGCGCGTCCGGGGTTTGCGTCCGGGGCTCAGTCGACGAGCAGCGACTTGACCTTGAAGCCCATGGACTCCGGCTCCGGGGCGATCGGCAGGCCGCGGGTCTCGAGGCTGGCCGTCCCGAGCTCGACGAGGCCGGTCTCCTTGCGCTCATGTTTCATGTCACATCTCCTTGTCGCTGCGGGAATGCAGCGCACGAGAGGCTAGGACCGGTAGAGGAGGGCACGAAGCTTATACGGGGCGTACAGGGCGAATGTACGTCGCTACCCGGGGGCGACGCCAGGCTGAGGGCGGACGAGGACCCGGGGTGCCTAGCGAGGGGCAACGAGCGCGGCGACCAACTCGCCGACCAGGCGCTCGCGGCGACGATGATAGGCCGCGAGCGTTCGGCGCAACCCTGGCAGGGTATCGGAGGCGAGCAGAGCCGCGATCGGCTCGAGCTCGGCCAGGGGATCGGCCATGAGGGCGAGCTCGACCTGCCTGACCGCTCGCAGGCGGTCGTTGAGCGTGGCAATCGTCGCTCCGTGCTCGGGGTTGCCCGAACGCGCGGCGACCTTGAGGAAGAGGTGCTCGGTCGTTTCGATCGCGCCTGCGGCGCCTGCGGGCTCGCTGTCCTCTCCCCGTCCGGTCGGTTCGGGGCCGCTTCGCCCGCGGGCGGCGAGGTCGAGCAAACCCGCGTTCCAGCGGTAGAGATGCCGCAGGCCGACCTCGGTCATGAGCGGCATTCTGAAGCCCTCGCCGCGGGGCGTTTCCACGAGGCCTTCGCCGGCGAGGCGATGCAGAGCATCGCGCACGGGCGTGATGCTGGCATTAAGGTCGCGTGAGAGCGCGGCGGGCTCGAGGTGCTGGCCCGCCGCATAGCGCCCGCTTCCGAGCTCCTCCTTGAGCGCGTGGTAGACACGCTCGAACGTCACCCCCGCGCTCATGGCCGGCGGGGCACGCGATGGAGGCGTCGGTCAAGTGTCACGCTGCTGCTGGCCGGCGACATAGTCCGCGACGAGGTCGGCCTGGTCGGGACGCAAGGCGTCGATGGCGCCGAGGCGCTGCGGCGGCTTGTCCCTGAGCAGGACCGAGGGGCACTGGCCCTCGTAGTTGCCAAGATTGGGGCGGTGCTGGCGGTAGCCGACGAGCGCGGCGAGCTCGGGCGGGAAGTCGCGCGCGACCTCGGGCGGATAGGCGAGCCACTGGTTCTCATACGGCTTGAGCCAGCCGAGGCAGTAGCTCACGATGCAGCCGCGGCGGACCTCGTGCGTGCGGTTTCCACCGGCTCCGTGGAGCGTGGACCCGAGGAACATGAGCGCCGATCCAGGCTCCAGCTCGACCGGTGTCCCGGGCATGGCGGGCGCTTGGCGATCGAGGGCCTCGCGGCCATGACTGCCCGGCCACAGCACCGTCGCCCCGTTATCGGCGGTATAGGGCGTGAAGGGCCACATCACGTTTACGAGGTACTCGATCTCGCCAAGCGCGCCTCGCCACATGTCCTGGTCGCGATGCGGCAACTGGGGCAGGGCGCCTGGATGGAGCGCGATCGCTTGCGTCAGATTGAGCTGGACCGTGTCGCACCACGGCGAAAGGACGTGTTCCACGACGCGAGTGATCAGCGGATGCGTCACGAGCGTGCGGGAATGGTCTGAACGCGCGAGCAAGCGTCCGAACCTCTTGGTCCGGCTGCCGTAGAACCCGCCTTCGCAAAACGGGGTGAGCGCGAAATCTTCCGCAAGGTCGGCATCGAGCGCGCGCACGGGGGCGGTCGCAAGGTCTGGGATCACGCAGTAGCCCTGTGCGAGAAGCTGGTCGGCGCGCTCGCGCGCGGTCCGCTCGGTTAAGTGAAGGGTCACGGGGGCAGTCTCCTCTTTGCAGGGTTCAGGCCGCTTCGCGGACGGTGTCGGCTTCGCTGGCCTGGGTGTAGATGCCGTTGCGCGCGAGGAGCGCCGGGGTCTGCGCGGAAATCTCGATCCTGAGCGCGCCGAGCGTCTGGCCATCGTGAAGGGCGGGAAGGCCGAGCGGTCGGCACCGCCAGCCAAAGGCGAGGATCTGCTGCAGCCAGCCGAACTCGGCGACCCCGGTGTAGACCAGGATGCCGCGCGCCAGCGCGTGGTCGACGAGCGCGCTCACGAGGACATTGCGCACCGCGAGCCGGCGCTCGGCCGAAAGCCGCCGGTCGAGGCAGAAGCGGGTGATCTCTCGAACGTCGGCTCCGCGGGGTACGGCGACGGCGCACAGGTCAGGAAAGAGCGTATCGAGAATGTGCGGCCGCGTGGTCTCGAGCAGGCGCGCGGAGGCAAGGTGCTCCCCGCTCTCGCCCCGCACCACGAGGTAGACCGCGTGCTCATCATCGAACTGGTCGAGCTCGAACCGGCCCTCGAGCACCGGCACGTCCCACTTGAGCAAGTCGACAAAGACCCGCTTGCGCGCCTCGAACATGCCGCGCAGCGTCTCGTCGGCAAGGGGATGGGGCAGGCGTTCGGCTATCTGGAGCATCTCGATCTTCTCCCGTTGATCCGGCCTCTATCGCCGGTCGGGGGAGGAGCCCGCGAGTCCCAGAACTGGGGGGTTGCCCTAGCGCTTGAGCACGTCGGTGAAGGTGATCGTGCCGTCGAACAGCGCGTGGACCGCGAGCATCGTTCGCTTGCTCACGCCATAACGTTCGCGCGCGCGCTTGAGATATTGAGTCACGGTTTCGGGGCTGAGCCCGAGGATGCGCGCGATTTCCCAGTCCGACTTGCCCTGGGCCGCCCAGACCACGCAGTCTCGCTGACGATCGGTCAGCGTCGGCCGATGGGCGAGCCCCGAATAGCGCATCTGCCAGACCCGCCGGGCCGCTTCGAACGCGAAAACGCCAACGAGCTGCGCGAGCGGCAGGTGACGCTCGCTGAGCGCATCGCCCGCGGCCGTCGCAAACGAGCACGAGCCGTTCGCCTCGCCCGGAACATGGGCCGGGATCGTGAACCCGTCGCCGATCCCGCGCCGCTCGGCGAGCGCGAGGACCTCGCAATCGCGCGCCGTGAGCTTGATCAGGCTGGAGAGCTGCGACCAGGCGAAGCCGGCGCTGGTCAGCTGGCTCGCCCGATGCACCGGATCGGACAGGCCCAGCCTGTTGTCATCGAAGTAGCCGATCCAGTCGTCCGGATAGTTGGCGAGGCGAATGGCCGGGCGCGGTGCCAACCGGATATCAACGTGATGCGTGAGGGCGAAATAGGAAAACCCCATCTCGCGGCTGATATCGAGCAGCAGATCGGCAAGCTCGGCTTCGGTTTTCACCTCGGCCAGGTCGCGCACGAACGCGTCTATCCTGTCAAACATGGCCCCCTGCGGGGAGACGGGGCGATCCCAAGTGCGCCTCGTCCGTCCCCCCGCCTTTCTTGAGGTCCGTCGGCCGGGTCTCACGCGGCCGTTCGGACAATCTTGAAAGGCATGCCCCACGACGAAGAACCTGTCCCAGGCTGTAACGCCGCCGTGTAACACTATGGTCATATTCAACCAAAGTGCGGATTATAATCAAATTATTTATTCGTGACCGGTGAAGGATCATGCGCCCACACGGATTTGCTTATTGTCGGCGTCTTATTGCCTCAACGGGCCCCTAGCGTGCTGCAGGGGGGGCTCATCGACGAGTTTGACGCGGGCGTCCGCCGCTGCGCATCCCTCCCTGAACTTTCGGGCCTGCTCCTCGATGCGACCCGGGCTCTGGGCTTCGACCACTTTGCGCTGCTGCACCACGCCGGTCTTTCGGGCGGCGGGGCGGGGCTCATCCGGCTCGACAGCTATCCGCTGGGTTGGGCCGCGGAGATCATGGCCGGCGGGCTTGCGGCCGATGATCCGGTTCATCTTGCGAGCGGGCGAACCAACATCGGTTTCCGCTGGGAGCAGCTCGGAAGCCTGGTCCCGATGACAACGCGCCATCGCGAAATCCTCGAGCTCAGTGCCCGCCACGGGATCGGCGCGGGCTTCACGGTACCCGCCAATGTGCCCGGCGAACCGGCGGGCTCGTGCTCGTTCGCGGTGCGGCGGGGGCGGGCGTTGCCCGAGCGCCATCTGCTGTGCGCCGAGCTCATGGGCGCCCATGCCTTCGGCGCGGCGCGGCGCCTCCACGGGCTTCCGGCAGCACAGGGTCGGCCGCGCCTCAGCCGGCGCGAGCAGGAGTGCCTGCGCCTCGTCGCGGCGGGCAAGAGCGACTGGGAGATCGGCCGCATTCTCGGCATCGCCGAGGCCACCGCCCGGCAATACGTGAAGCGCGCCCGCGCCGCCTATGACGTCGCGACGCGCACGCAGCTCGTGGTCCACGGCCTGCGCGACGCCTGGATCGGTTTCGGCGAGGCCATTCCCCCGAACGGGGGAATGGGTTAGTCCCGCCCCGCCTGCTCTCGTCTCCGCGCGCTGCCGGAGGCCCGAGCGATGGATCATGAAGGTCTGCATTCCTCGGACACCGGTCCGCGCCGATAGGGCGGCGGCTGCGCGCCGATGCGGCCCGGGCCGCCTTTCCCGCCCGACTGGCGCGATCCTGCGGGCTACGCGGCGCTGCTTGGAGCGGGGGCGGACAGTTTCGCCTGGGAATGGCTGCGGCGCGACCTTGCCTACCGTGACGCTGCGCGCGCGGCTGGTCGCCCGGCACCCCGCGGCGAGAGCGGCGATGGGCTGAGAGTCATCGCCGGCGATCCTGAGGCCGCGCGCTGGGGCCTGCATGCTTTCGAAAATCCCGACCTGCCGGCCTCCGCGGCGCGGCCGATCTGGCGGAGCGAGGTGTTCCCTCGCACTCTGGTGGTAACCGCGTGGAAGCAGGGCGCAGCCGAAGACCGCTTCGATATTAGACGGTTCGCGACCCTGGCTGTGCTCGTGCGAAGCGAGGGCGGCGAACATCTCCTGCTCGGCGATGGCCGGACCAGTCTGCGTCTCGACATCGCGGCAGGCTCGCTCCTGGAAGGACCCGTGCGTCTTGCCTACGAGCTCGGCGGCCTTGCCGGGATCGAGGGGCCGCTTGCGACACTGAGCGGTCTCGTGCGGCTGTGCCGTTCGGGCCGCCTCGGGCAACCGGCCGTGCGCAGCCGCAACCGCAGGCGGGTCCTCCTGTTGAGGGCGTTCGATGCGCTGGAAGCCGGCGCCCGGCAGCGCGAAATTGCGCAAGTCCTGCTCAGCGCCGAGGCGGCGCGGGCGCGCTGGCGAACCGAGGTGCCGAGCCTGCGTCTGCAGTCGCAGCGCCTCGTCGGTGGGGCACGGGCCATGGCCCGGGGCGGTTATCTCTCGTTGCTGCGCGGCTGAAAGCGATCAGGACCGGGCGATGACGAGCTTGGTCTCGCCGCACAGGCTGCAAGGCCCCTTGGCGCGCAGGAAGCCGCCGCTGCCCGCGAGCTCTCGGGTCTTGTGGTTGGCGTGCTGGCGCACCGAGAGGCCGAGGCGCTCGGCAATGCAGTCGTCACACACTGCCTCGGGGGCGAGCCGGCCGACGAAGGCGCGCACCTGGTCAAGCACAGTGGTCATCGTGTTTGTCCTGTCATGGGGTGACCGCTCTTAGACTTCGCACGGGCCGCTGCAAGCCGCCCCGACAGCGGCTCGTTTTTGAGGGCAGGCCAATTCGAGCCTCTGCCGGGCGCTCGGCGCGCGGCATTCAAGCGGTTCGCGACGGCACCGCTCGTCGAATTTGAGGAAAGCGAAGAGACCCATGGAAGACGATGTCGCCCGCGCCGCGCGGGCCAAGAAGGGGTGCCCGTTTCTGTCGACCGAACAGGCGGCGTTCTATCTCGGGCTCAGCGCCCGAAAACTGCAGGCGATGCGCGCCGACGGCAGCGGGCCGACGTTCCGCCGGCACAGCCGATACGTCAGATATCATATCGAGGATCTCGACATCTGGTCGAAGGGCTCGGCCGCGCAAGGCGCGCGCGGCGCGTCAGCCTGCATGCGGGACGCTGGCTGTGCGTCAGCCCGAGCGCAGGACGCCGGCCATGCCTGAGCCGGCCGTCCCCGTCGCGTCGCACCTGTGGGCCGCGCCAGGGCCTCGCGGTCGCCAGGGACCGGTGGTCCTCTGCTCGGCCTTGTCGCTGGCGGCACTGCTTGTGCCGCTCGTGGGGCGGCCGGACCCCTGGCTTGTCTGGAACGCCAGCGCGAGCAGTCCCATGGGGCTTTACCGGATCACCGCCGCCCGCGGTTTGCGTCGCGGCGACATGGCGCTCGCCTGGCCGCCACTCGCCGCCCGGGCGCTTGGCGCCGAGCGGCACTACCTGCCGCGCAACGTGCCGCTGGTGAAGCACGTCGCGGCGGCGGCCGGCGATACCGTGTGCGCGCGCGGCGATACGGTCCGCGTCAACGGGCGCCCGGTGGCGACCCGGCAGCGGACGGATCCCGCGGGGCGCCCGATGCCCAGGTCGTGGCACGGGTGCGAACGGCTACGCCGCGGCGATCTGCTGCTCGTCTCGCCGGGCGAGCCGCTCGCGTTCGACGGCCGCTATTTCGGGATCACCCGGGACGACGCGGTCCTCGGCCGCGCGACACGGCTGTGGCCGCGCTGAAATCGCTCCTGCTCGCCGTGCCGCTCGCGGTCATGGCGATCCCGGCGACGGCCGCGGCCGATCCGGTCGATCGCTGGACGACGCACGTTGCCGAGGCCTCGAAGCGGTTCGGCGTGCCGGCCGAGTGGATCCGGCGGGTCATGCGCGCCGAGAGCGGCGGGCGAACCACCTTGGCGGACGCGCCGATTGTCAGCCGCGCGGGCGCGATGGGGCTGATGCAGCTGATGCCCGGCACCTGGCGCGATATGCGCGTGCGGTTTGCTCTCGGACGCGACCCGCACGATCCGCGCGACAACATCCTCGCCGGCACGGCCTACTTGCGTCTGATGTACGACCGGTTCGGTTATCCGGGGCTGTTCGCCGCCTATAACGCAGGACCAGTGCGCTATGCGCGGCACCTTGCGACAGGGAGTCCGTTGCCGGCCGAGACCGTCGCCTATCTGGCGGCCGTCACCGGCGGGCCGGTGACGTCTGCGGCCCTGCGGCCCCGTCCCCTTGCGCCCGCGGCGGCCCCGCTGTTTGCCGTTCCGGTTCGGGCGGGCATGCCGGCGGCGGTTCCTGGCGAGGGAACACCGGACCTACTCCCTGGCGGCCTGTTCGCGCTCGAGCGGCAGGGTGCGACGCGTTGAAGGGACCGGAAAGGCGAGGCGGCCCCGGCGGAGTGGAGGAGCTGGCGATGCCGTGAAGGAGTAAGGCGGACCTCGCGCGCGGGGGGCGCGGTACGTTCGCAGCGCGCGGCCCGCGGGCCCGGACCGCGGCGGGAGAGAGGAAAGGGGGCGGGAGGGCGGGTGAGCGACGGGTGCGGAATGTCCGTGCCGGCTCTCATCCGGAGACCTTCGATGATCACCACCATTCCCCTCGACAAGCTTGTGGCGTCCGATTGCAATGTACGCCAGCGCGTCGACGTCCAGGCAGACCTTGAACTCAAAGCCGACATTGCCACGCGCGGCTTGCTGCAGAACCTCGTCGTCACCAAGGCGAAGAAGCCGCGCGGGCATTTTGCGGTCGAGGCCGGCGAGCGGCGCCGACGCGCGCTGCAGTTTCTGGCCGAAGACGGCGCGCTGCCGATGGACTACCCGGTGCCGTGCCTCGTGGTCGACGTCGCGGACGGGCAGGAAGCCAGCCTGGCCGAGAATTTCCAGCGCCTCGCGATGAACCCGGCAGACGAGTGCCTCGCGTTCCAGGCGCTGATCGAGCAGGGTTCGGACGTCGAGGGCGTGGCGCGGCGGTTCGGGCTGACCCAGCGGTTCGTCGAGGGGCGGCTGCGTCTCGCCGGGCTCGCTCGGGAAGTGTTCGAGGCGCTTGGCGCCGGCGAGATCAGCCTCGATCTCGCCAAGGCCTATGCGGCCACCCCCGATCGCGAGCGCCAGGCCTGGGTCTTCGAGCAGCTGTCGGGCTACGGGGGCCAACACCCCGACAGCGTACGGCGCATGATGACCCAGACGACCGCGACCGCGAGCGACCGGCGCGCACGGTTCGTTGGCGAGGAGGCCTACCTCGCCGAGGGCGGTCGGATCGAGCGGGACCTGTTCGAGGACGGGGGCGCGGCCCGCTGGCTCGACGTTGCCCTCCTCGAACGGCTCGCGACCGAGAAGATGGCGGTGCTGGCGGATGAGGCGGCGGCCGAGACCGGGCTCGCCTTCGTCCGACCGACGCTGGAGAGCTGGATCGGCTACGGCCGGCTCGATGGGCTGCGCAGGGTCGCGGTCGACGCGCCCGAGCTCAGCGAGGAGGAAACCGCCGCGATCGATGTCCTCCAGGGCGAGATCGACAGCCTGTCGGACGTGATCGAGGACGAGGACGCCGAGCCCGAGGCGCAGGAAGCCGCCGAAGCGCGGATCGGCGAGCTGGCCACGCAGATCCAGGCGATCGCCGACAAGCCCCCGGTGCTGGACGACGCGCTCAAGGCCATGCTGGGGACGTTCCTGTTGCTCGACGACGAGGGCAGGCCTCGGCTCGACAGCGGCTATTTTGCCGAGATCGTCGAGGACGCCGAGGAGGGCGAGGGCGGTGACCCCGCCGCAATGACCGATGCTGTCGCTGCCCGCGCTGCGGGCGGTCGCGAGCGCAAGCCGGCCGGGCTGGCGCAGAAGCTGGTTGACGAGCTCGCCATCCAGCGGCGCGACATTCTCGCGCTGCACCTCGCGGTCGATCCCGCGCTGGCGCTCAACCTCGCGGTGTTCCTGATGGCCGATCGCGAGACCGGCGGACACTGGCATGACCGGAGCGGGTCCTCGCTCATGGCGAGCCCGCCGTCCGACCCGGTGGTCGGGTTCCGCACGCCGGGCGCGGCGGCGACGCTCGGGCGCCAGCAGCTCGTCGATGCGCTCGAGCGCGGCTGGACCCAAGGCGAGACGCGCGCCGAGCGGTTCGACCTGTTCCGCGCCATGTCTGACGACGCTCGGCTCGCCTGGCTCGGCCACTGCGTCGCCGACACGCTCGAGGCGAGCCTCAACCACCCTGGCGGACGGGCCTGCGCGCTGCACGACCATCTCGGAGAGCTGCTCGGGATCGAGGTTGCGCGCTGGTGGCGGCCGACCGGGGCGAACTACTTCGACCGGGTGCCCAAGAGCGTGGCACTCGCCGCGCTGCTCGAGGTCGGCGGAGAGGAGCTGGCGGCGCGCCATGCGAAGGCCAAGAAGGCCGAGCTGACCGAGGCCTGCGAGCGCCTGTTCGCCGGCGAGCTGGTCGTCGAAGCCGAGGTCCGCGCGGCGGCGCTGGCCTGGGTCCCCGAGGCCATGCGGTTCGCGGCTGTTGAACCGTCCGAACAGGCGGACAAAGCCCTGCAGGCGGACCCGGCGGAGGCGGACGGGGAGACGCTGGAGGACCGGGCGGCGGACGCGGAGGACGCGAATGCTGCGGCTGTCGCCCCGTTCGACGATGGCGCTGCGGGTGAAGCGCAGGCCGGGCCCGTGGATACCCCCGTCGATCCGGAAGAAGCGCACGGTGAACCCGGAGAAGGCGGTGAACCGGGCAAGCGCGGAGCCAGCCCGGAGGCCGTGGACGAACCGAACAAGGGCGCTGTCCAGCCCGACCCCCTGGAGGAAGCGGCCTGACGTCTCCGGGCCCTTTCTCCTCCGGGCGGCCGTCCGATCGCGGTCGCCCGGATCTCCTCCCATTCATCCTTCCCGGCAGCGGCCGGGGGCGGCGTGCCGGACTTGGTCACAAGCGGCCGCAGGGTGCGTCCAACGGGATATGCAGGCGCGCCCCACTATCCGACGCGATCATGCGCTTTCCGACGACCCTCGCTGAGATGCCTCGCTGACCGGCTGTCACAACCTCATCCGGATGGGGCGGCAGCAGCTCACAGGAGATTGGCAACATGGGGTCCGCCGGCCGGCCGTTCGCCTCCCGGCGTCCCCGCCATCCCCGACCCCTGCCTGGATCGCAGGTCCCAAGGCGCCCTGACGAGCCGGCTCGGCCTGCCCAGTCCTGGCCCCGACGAGCTCGAATTTCAAACACCTGTCTGGAGATTGCCGATGACACGCGAGCGTCCCCTCCCGAGCGTCGAGCAGCTTGAGGCCGCTGCCCTGCGGCTGCGACGCAACGAGCGTGAAGTTCTCGAGCTCGCGGCGGGCAAGCGCCTTTCAAACGCCGCGATCGCCGAGCGGCTCGGCCTGCCCATCCATGTCGCCGAGCGTCTCCTCGCCCGTGCGCTGCGCAAGCTCGATCGTGCGCTCGAGCGGCTCTGAGGCGCTGGCGAGCTCGGCGCTATTGAAGGTTGGTGCGCTCTGTTCCGGCAGGCGCCTCGCCCGGCGCGCGAGGGCGCCCTGACCCACCTGTCCCCGCGCGCAACCCGCCGGGCGTTCGGCCCGTGTTGCCTCGCTCGCGCGAGGCTGCCCGCGCCAGCCGACCTCCCGGGGGTTTCCCCGCGCGTCGCGCGGGTGCGCACGGGGACTTGCGGCGGGTCGGAGAGGGCGCCGGCGCCGGGCGGTCCGGCGTCCTGCCAAGGAGACGATGCCATGCACACCACACTTGCCGCGCAGCTCGCCCAGCTCGAACTCGGCCACCTCGCGCTCGAATGGGAGGCGCGTCCTGCCTCGGTCGAGCTGCCCGAACTCGACGCCGTCGACCAGACGCTTGCCGCGATCTGGTCGGACCTCTTTGCCCTGTTTCCCGATACCGCGCTCGAGGACGACGCCGAGGAGATTGCCTGGGGCTTCGTCAACCTGTTCCATCGCGCTTCCCGCAAGCGCAGCGCGCAAGTCGACCGCGCGACCGACGAGATCCGTTGCCTGCTGGCCTCGGCCGATGGCTCGGAAGTCCACGCGAGCGAGCTCGAGAAACAGGTCGAGCGCGCGCACGCGGCCGAGCTCGCGATGCTCGGGCTCGAGACCTTCCGCGAGGCGGCAGCGATGCTCTACATTAACGAGACCGGTTCGGCCTGGCGGCCTGCGACGGACTCGCGTCTCAATCACGGGCACACGCTGACCTCCGCCGTGATCGACGGTCGCGACTACTTGCGCGCCCGCGCCGAGACGCAGCGCCGCGCGGCCTTTCCCTCCGGGACGCCGGTCTTGTTCGCCGGCGGTCGGCAAGCTTTTTCCAGCGAAGCAGAGACAAAGGCGCTCGCAACAGCCGTGTGGGACACGCTCGACAAGGTCCGCGAGCGGGTTGCCGACCTCGTTCTCGTCCACGGCGGCGACACCAAGGGCCTCGACCGGCTCGCGGCGTCATGGGCCGAGCAGCGCAAGGTGCCCCAGGTCGCTTTCGCGCTCGAGCGGCGGCTTGGCGCACGGGCGGGGTTCCGGCGCAACGAGCAGATGCTCGGGCTCGCGCCGCGCTACCTCGTGGCGTTCGCGGGCAACGGCGTGCTCGAACGCCTGGTCGTCCAGGCCAAGTCGCAGGGCATCGCGGTGATCGATCGCCGCGGACCGCTTGGTACCCATCCCAAGCGCGCCGCGCGCGAAGCCGCAAAGTCGTGAGGTCACGTCGGGCCGGGCCGTCTTGTGGCGGTCCGGCCGTGCCGCCGGCCTTCGCGGCAAGCCTCGGCCCGTTGATTTCGCTTGTTCTTTGAAGCCGTGAAGGCGAGGATTCGTGCAATGAGGGACGATCTCGATCATTTGCCTGAGGCGAAGCGGCGAGAGCTCGCGCATGTGGTCGAGGCCATCCGCGAGGGCTTTGCGTTCGCGATAGCGCGCCGCACGATGCCCGAGCTACGCGGAGGGCGGCTGCTCAAGATCGTGCTATTCGGGAGCTACGCGCGCGGGGACTGGGTCGAGGACCCGGTCGGGCGGTATTTCTCCGACTACGATCTGCTTGTGATCGTCGATCGCGAAGCTCTGACCGACGTGCCCGAGTTCTGGGCGAAGACCGAGGAGCGGCTGCTTGCAGATCTGGCGGCGGGGCAAGAGCTACGTACGCCGGTCAGCCTGATTTATCACAGCCTAGATGACGTGAACGACAAGCTGCGGCTCGGGCGGTACTTCTTCATCGACATCGTGCGCGATGGGGTGGTGCTGTTCGAGGAGCCAGGGTTTGCGCTGGCGGAGCCGCAGGTGCTGACGCCGGCTGAGGCGTTGCGCGAAACAAGGGAGTATTACGAGGAGTGGTTTGAGAGCGCGGGAAAGTTCAAACGCGCCGCCGATTTTCTAAGAGGTGACAACGCCCCGAGAGAAGCCGCGTTCAATTTGCACCAGGCAACTGAGCGCCTCTACCACTGCCTATTCCTGGTGCGCACGCTCTACAGTCCGAAGACGCACAACCTGAATCAGTTACGTCAACTTGCCGAGGACATCGAGCCGCGGCTCAAAGACGTTTGGCCGCGAGACACCAAGTTTGAGCGGCGGTGCTACGAACTGCTGCGCGAGGCTTATGTGAAGGCACGGTACTCACGGCACTACCGGATCACAGAAGAGCAACTGGAGTGGTTGTCAGGGCGAGTCGAGTTCCTGCAGGTGACCGTTCGACAATTGTGCGAGGAAAGGATTTCGGCGCTGGCGGAGGCGGCTTAAACTAGCTCTGGAATACGTAACGGGCTGTCCACTTTGCGCCCATGGTTGTCGTTCAGACTCCACCCGCTCCGATCTCCAAAGCTGCCGTTCCTCACGCGACGAAGGTGAGCATCGAATTGAACGGGATGAACTTGCGGCCGTCTATCGGGAACTCGATCAGCACGAAATCGCCGGCGCCGCGGTGTTCCACCGAGAGCACGGTCCCAACGCCCCAGACCCGGTGTCTGAGCTTGACCCCCGCCACGAGGTTCAGCTGCCTCGGGCCGCCAGTCTCCTCGGCCATGCCGCTCCAGCCATGGTCGAACCAGTATTCTGCGACCTTCGAGAAGGGGTTCGCAATCGCGTGCACTTTTTGGGTCTCGAGGTCGCAGGCGTTCTCGACGACGTATATCCAGAACTGCTCTGGGTGCTCGCGCGCCATCTCGTACTGCACGCCGGTGAGCTTGATGCCGCGCTCGTTCCAGGCTGACGCGAGGCCCTTCACCTCGATGAGGCGAGTGCCGGCGCCATCCTCGTGTGCGGAGCGGATGTCGAAGCCGGGATTCGAGTGGAGCTGTTCGACAGGCAGGCGGCGCGCGTGGCGCTCATACTTCAGGGCCGCCTCGATGGCCGCGATGTCGATCTTCGCTGCCTCCGCGCGCGCCCGGTCGTTGCTCCCGTCGCCATTTTGGGTCGCGGCCTCTGTGGACACCACGTAGGCAAGGAGCCGACTGCGCCTAGTCTGGCCGTCCGGCGGTGAAGCACTCCCGGACGTGCCCGCGCCACCTCCATTTCCGCCGGAGCCGGGGTTGCCAGACCCGGATCCCGAGCTGTTGCCTGAACCTGTCCCGGCGCCGGAGCCGGTCGAACCGCTATCGTGCTGTCCGGAGTCACCGCCGCTTGGCTGCTTAGCCCCGCCGGCCCCGCCGCGCCGATCGGTGTCGCCGTCAGCTTCGTGGTTCTTGTCGTTCTCGTCCTCGATTCCGTTGCACTCGGCTTCACCACCATCGTCGTCGTGAGCGCCCCCACTCCCATCCCCATCGCCTTCCGTGGCGCCCGACGCATCCGGTCTTGTGTCCCCCTCCTGAGACAAGTCTTCCGCGTCGCCATCTTCATCGGGATCCTCGAGATCGTCGAACGCCTCGCCGCGATCGCCGTCCCGGCCCTCGTTGGAGGGCGGCGGGCTGTAGTCCGCCGTCCGCAGCGCCTGCTCCGCCTCCGCCGCCGAGGCCGCTGCTATGACATAGACGGCCGCCATGATGACGGGGCGCACGTCGGCGTCGTGCGGTACGAGGTCAAGCTGCGCGAACAGGTCGCGGAACGCGGCGCTCCAATCGAGTGGACAGCCAGGGGCCTCCCGCATGTGGAGCACGTTGCGGTCCGCATCGTAGAACGCCGCGACCGGCGCGGCCGCGGAACGGGTTGGCGGGTCGGAGGTCAGTAGCTCGGCTCGAACATGCAGCGTGACCGTGAGGCACACCTCGAGGTCGAGTAGTGCGCGGAGCAGCCTTTCGCGCCCGCCCGCGGTGGGCGCCAGCCACAGCAGCAGATCGGCGCGTTCAGCTACGCGCTCCGTCACGTCCTGCGACTTCCGATTGTCCGGGTCTGTCGCGAGGCGCAGCCGGGCGATGGTCGACAGCCGGCGAACGCCTAACGCCTTGAAGAGCCTTATCGCCGAGCTTCGCGGGCAGCTCGGTGTGGACACGAGCTGATCGTCGAGGGCGCCGTCGAACGGGGCAACGAGCCATTCCGCGTCCGACCAGATCGCATCCTCAGGGAAGATGCCCTCGCCGAGCAGGTTCGTAAGGATCGGGTGAGGTCCGACCTCCTTCCGGAGTTCCTCCGGCGTGAGCGCGCCCGACTCGATTGCCTCAGCGATGACGGCGAGGCAACGGTCCTGGATCAGCAGGTCGTCGCGGTTAAGACTCCCCTCGCTGGCGAGTTGAACAAGCATCCCGGCGTAGTGCCGGGGCTCCGGCCTGTCGGAGACCCCGAGATTGCGGTAAAGCGGCGAGCGCAGATGCATGTTCTGCGATGCCGCGTGCCAGCGTCCGCGAAACGGCGGCGCCTCCCAAAACACTTGGTCGGCCGTGAGCCAGCGCTTCTCGGCCGCGACGTAGATGAAGGCGGATCCGCGGAGGGGTTCCAGTGAGGCTGCGCTGGTCTCCACGCCTTCGGAAAGCATCTGGTAGGTAATGTCTGAGGGCTGGATCTTGTCGGCCATACAGTGGCGGAGATGCGCCACGACGATGGAGGTCGGCGGCTCGTCCGGCATCTCGAGAAAGTCGAGGAAGTCGGTGAGGCCGCGGACCTGCGTAGAGCGAAACACTGAGAGGTCGGGGACGCGCGCCTGCGAGGCGAAGCCGGTGGCGCGGAAGGGACGGTAAACCTCATGGGGGGCATACCATGCCTCCTCCCGCTGGCCATCGAGGGAAGCCGGTAGCCATTCGAGATCACGCAGGCGCTCCAGGTCCGACCGCTCGGCGTCGCTCATCGAAGGCAGCCGCTCGACCAGATGCCGCGAGATCGCGTTGAGCCGCTTTGCAGTCTCGTCGTTCGGCGTGCCCTGGGTGAGCAATTCGATGCGGTCTACTAGATGCCGGGCCAGAGCGTGCCGCGGCAGGCCCAATTCGGATTCGAGCAAGTCACGCAGACGCGCCTGGGTGCCGTCTCCCGGAAGCCAGTTCTCGTCCACCCACCGCTCGCCTTCCTGACCGAGCGCCGCCTCGAGCGCTGCCGAGAAGAAGTAGACGTCCGGGGCGCGGGAGTAGCCACCGGCCCGGTTGCGAACGAAGCGCATCTGCCCGAGCGTGGCGAGTGCGCCGCCGGCCGCCAGTTCGCGCCAGTGCTGCGCGAGTTCGCGCATCAGGCTACGATATTGCGACTGCGTGGGCTCGCCCGCGAGGATTTCCGCTAGGTGCTTGCGCACGTAGTCGCAGAACGACAGAGTCTCAACGCCGAGCGCCGACTGGGCGAGGCCCAGCATCGCGGGCGGCATCACCGCCACGTCGACCACTGCTAGGTGTCCGATTGGATCGTCGAAACCCCCAGGCAGCAGGCCCCGGCGCGGAGAGGTAAACCCCGAGCGGGTTCGCAAAATGGGTGTGTCGGCGAGCGCAATTCCGTCAACCTCTCGATCACTGCCGGCGATTGCGACCAGGAGTTCGTAGAAGGCCCGCACTCGATGGGCCGGCGCGCCGATGACTGCGGTTGCATCCGCCGCGGTCTCGATCCGCTCCGCAAGGTGGCCCGCAAACTCGGCAAATCCGTATCGCGGAATCAGTGGCAGCAGTGACGCCCGTCCGGCCAGTTCGGGGTGCGCAAACACAACCTCGGAGACGAGCGCGTTGATTTGTTCCGTCGTGACGCCGGGTGGCGGCGTCCGCATATCCGCGAGGTTGTGGAGTCCGCCGTCATGTCCCGGCGCGAACCGGACCCCGCGGAGTCGCGCCAGTGCCGGCTCGGCGCCTGGCGTCTTGATGCCTGCCTCTACGATACCGTCGATCGCGCTCAACAGCGTCGCCGTGGGCGGTGATGGTGCCGGGTCCGTGACGCCGTAGGCCTCCACAAGCGCATCGATCATCGCGCTAAGGCGCAGCGGCTTGGCTCCCAGCGTCGAGAGCGCGGTCCAGTGCGGGCGCAGGTCGGGATGGAGGAGGTTGAGGCCAATGCCCGCAAGCGCAGCCTGCTGGTCGGCCGGCATCATCTCCGGAGGGAGGTGGCTGGTCGCAATGCTACACCACTCATCCTCAACGGACCACGAGCAGTCGTAAACCCGCGCGGCCTCCGCGAAGCGGTCCCAGAAGATGGCGAACGCCCCTTCGCCTCTCAGCGCCAGCGCCGAGCTGCCGATCTCCCACAGTCGCTTCGCGCCGATCTGGCCGCATAGCATCACGAAGCTGTCGGCGATGGCGGTGGCCGCCGTCTCGAGGAGCAGTTCGTTCCAGTATCGGTCGTGCTGCTCGCCCGTAAGCACGATCGCACGGCGGTTTGGGTGCGGGAAGAAGTCCGCATTGATGTGCATCGGCAGGCGTGATGACTGCTCAGTGGGCAGGAAGGCGTAGAGAAGGCCTTCGAACGGCCGATCGTCGAGCGGTATCGCAACCGTCACGGCGGCCGAGCGGTCGAGTTCCACCAGCATGGGGAAGCGCGTCTTGAGCTTCAGCTCGTCCGCACGCACGGCAGCGTCCGTCTTCAGGACGAGCCAGCTCTCCTCGCTGCTACCCGGCTCCTTATTAAGCGTGAGCACATCGCCGTCGCGCCCGATCGAGACCGCGTGGACTAGTTCCCCGTCGACCAGCAGTTCAATGCGCTCGAGTCTCCGCAGAAAGAACAGTCCGCGGTCCATCACGTCGCGTATCTCGCCGGCCACGCGATCGCGGACGTCCGTTGGGGTGGGGGAGGCGTTGAGCGCGTTGCGCGTCGCCGACTGGCTGGAGGCCCATGGCAGTTCGAACTCGGTGCCATCGACCTCATCGATTCGGTGGGTGGGGCTCACGGAGTTGAGCGGGTCGAGACGCATCTGGAGATCGCGTGACCTGATGACAGGCGAGTCGGTGATCTGGTAGACCGAGACGAACCCGATGCCGAAACGGCCGATCTGGGAGCCCACGTTGATCTTGCTCCGGCTTCCCATGCGTGAGATCGCGTGGAAGTTGCACGGCCGCGCGATCCCTTCTGCGTCTCCGGTGGCGAGGTAGGGGCAAGCAGTTTCGGTCAGGCCGCAGCTGGAGAAGCGTTCGCTGTTCCAGACGTGCAGCCCGTCCTCGCGAACGTCGAAGCGCATCGCAGCGGCGCCGGCGTCGTCGGCGTTCTGGATGAGCTCCAGCGCCATTATGTCGAAGCCTTGTAGTCCCGCGAGCGCCTGCTGGATGTTGCCGAGCAGATCGGCCTCGTAGCGCTGCATTACCGGCGCGGGCGCGGTCCCAGTCATGACCACCGTGCTCAACGGCCGAGCCCGACGTCGAGGGTCGCTGGCCTGCCGCTATTACCCACGACGCTCAGATCTCGTCCTCGATCAGATCTTCGGCCCCTCTAGGGTTGCCGTTGCGCAAGTAGCCATCGCAAAAGTATCGGAAGTCGCAGGCCGCGCAGGTCTTCCTGTCGTTGCAGTTGTCGTCCCAGGTCTGGAGGATACTGACCGCCTCCGCCTCGAGCTTCACCCGCCGCTCGATGTTCGCGACAGTGTCGTCGAAGGCGCTGGTCGCCTCCGCGATGCTGGCCTCGTCTACCTTGATGACACGTACAGCCCGGGCGAATCGGAAGTCGTCGCTGAGGTCGGCTCGGCTGCCGGGACGCCAGTTCTCGAGAATGCGGCGATCGCTGTCGCGCGTCGGCGCGATGTCGGTGCGGCCGTGGCCGATATCGGTCCGCATCAGACCTATGTCGGCGTCGCCGGGGGCAAGCTCATTGATGTAGATGAGGATCCCCGCGGCCACCTTGCGGCTGCGGCGCTGCTGGTGTCGCAGCCAGGCGTAAGTCTGCACCTGCCATGCACCGTCCTGCCACTCCGCGCTGTCCGTCCGCGGGCGCCGGCTTCCCTTGTAGTCGACGATGACCTCGAACTCGCCCTCGAGTTCGGGGCACACCTCCTGCACCGCGCGTCGGATGAGGTTGTCGGTTGGGGCGCCCGTCAGCTCGATCTCGGTGAGGACGTCGATCACCCCGTGAAGGGCATAGCGCTCCGCCCGGAAACCCTCAGCCTCAGCCTGTGGCACCGAGCGCGTGCCGAGAACTCGCTCCTCGGCCTGGGCGATCAGCGGGAAGAGGTGCGGGCCGAGCATGTTGAGCGCGGCCTCGACGCGGCGGTAGGCCGCCGTGCGGGCTGCCCGGCTGCGAGCGCGCTTGTTCTGGTGAAGAAGCGCCTGCTCCACCGGCCAGCCGAGGTTGCGGACGTCGTGGGGCGAGACCCCCGGCGGAGGCTCGGCGATCGGGTCAGACACCGTGATCCGAGTATATGGGAGCGGGAAGGAAAGGGTGCCGCCGCCGCTCTCCCACAGCCGGTAGGCGTTCTCCAGCACGCCGTGGATGAACTCGCCATACCAGAGCTGAACCGGCCGCGAGGGCGGCAACGAGCTGCCGTTCTGGTACCGGTACTGTCGTGCGCAGCGCCGGAAGGACAGGAGGTCGCCCGTCAGCGAGTATTCCGGGACAAGGCGCTCGGGGCGCTTTCTGGCCAGCAGCATGTCGGCTCATATCCTGATGAATGGCAGTTGGTCGGCGTCGACTGGGGGCCTGTGCATCGTTGGGTCGCTGATCCACGGCCATGAGAGGTCTCGCCGCCAGAACTTGGCGACGTTCGGAATCTTGGTCCGGTATTGCAGACCTTGCTGGCAGCCTACCAGGAGCAGGAGGGTCTGCGGCCGGCTGTAGGCGACGTAATAAAGGCGAATGAGGTCCTCGAAAGTGCGCTGCATGCCGTCGCGCATCATCCGGGCGGGGCCGACGGGTGTGACGGCGGCGAGGTCGTCTTCCATGAGCGCGACCGAGGAAGGGTCCTCGGGGAAGCGCTTGAAGCGCTGGGCGGGACTGTTCTGTTTGAAGTCGGAAGACACGTCGACGATCACTAACGGAAACTCCAGCCCTTTCGCCTGGTGGATCGTCATGATGTTCAGCCGGTCGCGCGGGACGCTCGGCATGATTTCTTCGTCCACCGCAATGAGGTCCTCGGCGATCGGGCTGAAGAAGTCGCGGTAGGCGAACTGGATCGAGCGCTCGCGGTGCGGATCCTCGCGTTGAATCGCAGCCTTGTATCCCGAGAACGTCGAGGCGTTGGCGACGGTGCGCGTGATTGCCTCAAGGTAGACCTGGGCCTCAGGGTCGTCCTGGAAGGGGGCGAACCACGGCAGGAAGCTGTAGATGATGTCCAGCAGTGGCCACTCGTTCTCCTGGTCGGGCCCGCCCGCTGCGAAGTTCTGCCAGCGCAGCACGCGGTCCATGAGACGGTTGCCGCGGCCGTCGGCCGGGTTCAGGGAGAGCAATTCCTGCGCCGCGACGCGCCACTGGTTGAGGAAGCGCTTCGCGTCGTTGGTAATCGTTAGGCGTTCCTGGATTGGCCCCCCGCCGCCAATCGGAGCTGGATCGAGGCTCTCGAGCGCGAGCCCAAGGAACCGCTGGACGATCTCGATGTCGCGCAGGGCGCGCCCCCTGGGGTTGAACACGCCGATCCCGCGGCTCTCGAGCTCGGCCCTCAACAGCCGTGGCAACCGGTCGCGCCCTTCATTGCCCATGAAGCTCCGGGTCCGTTCGTTCACGGAGTGCGAGAGGAACACGGCGTCGCCGACGTCCCCTCCGTCCGTCGCGGGAAGGATGGGCTCCGCGAGGGTGTCCTCGTTCGCGCGCGGGATGCGGCCGCCCTGCCGGAAGAGCCGGTCGAGAAAGTCGGCGAGGTCGGTGGCAAGGGCCCCGGCGTTGCTGCGGAACATGCCCAGCACCCCGATCTCCGCCGGACCGGTCGTAGCGACGACCTGTCGAACATGGGGCGGCGGCAGGACCACGCGCGCACCGGAGAAGTCCACGTCGTTCTGAATGTAGTCGTTGAAGAAGGACACGATCTGCTCGGAGGAACGGTAGTTCTCCTCCAGGCAGACCAGGGTCGGCGTCTCGCAGCCCAGCGCCGCCACGCATCGGGTCTCGAAGTCGCGGAACAGCTCGATGGTGGCGCCGCGAAAGCGGTAGAGCGACTGGTCGTCGTCCCCGACGACGGTCAGGATCGCGTTCGTCCGGCGGACGAGTTCGAAGTAGATTGCCTCCTGCAGCGGGTTAGTGTCCTGATACTCGTCGACGAGGACGGCCTTCAGCTCCATCATACTGCGCGGCAGAATCCCTGCCTCAAGCTTTCCCAGAAAGGCCTGTTCGAGCAGCGCGAAGTCCAGCTGGTTGGTCGTTGCGAGATGCTGCTCGTAGCGCTGCTTTATGCGCAGGATGGCCTCTCGCGAGGCCTGGTCCTGGTGCGGCCCCACGAAAGCGGGGAGGTCGACGCGGTCCTGGATGAGCCGATCTACGATCGTGCGCACCACCGTGGTCGCGTCGCTGACCGTTCTCACTGGATCGCCGTTAAAGGCGTATTTGCCGAGATACGCCCGGAGTTCGTCGCCGACTGTGCTCAGCTCGTTGCCGATCTCGCCACGCCGCGCAAGCAGCGCACGGGCGGCTGATTCGTCGAGAACTACCGGTGGAGCCTCGCTGGGGTGCCGCATGTCGCGGACAGCTTCCTCGCAGATGCTGTCGAGCGTGCCCGCCATGTAGCGATTGACGTCGATGACCGACAGGAAGTCGGCGTATTCGGAGTCGCCCGCCGTTGTGGCCAGTCCAAGCAAGTGCTCCCGTACGTCGGTTCCCCATTCGATAAGTCGTGACCTGATCTCCCGTCCGGCCTTCTTCGTGAAGGTCGTGATGAGGATGTCCTCTGGCACGATCCTGTCGACAAAGGTTAGCGCAAGCGCCCGCAGGACGAGCGTGGTCGTCTTGCCTGTTCCGGGACCGGCCACCACGAACAGCGGCTTATCGCGCGCCGCCGCGACCGCCTCGCGCTGGCGCACATTCGGGCCGGTTCTCGAGAGTGCCGCGACCACCACGTTCGAGAACGTGTCGACCGTCGGCGCGATGGATGTCGTCAAGTTGCCGTTCTTCCCCGCTAGTCCCGGGGCCGATGCTAACCTGTCAAAGACCTGCCGTCCACGCGTCCGATTTGGGTTAAACGCGTCCGAGGCAACGAAATTCCCGCGCTTCGCCCTCCGAATACTGTGAATAGGAACTCTACGAAAGACCAGTAGCCCTCGCGCCTCAGTTCACACGCCAGGCGCGCGCCACATCCGTGCCCCTAGTCAGACAGGGACTCGCGCACGCCCGTTTTGCAGGTATGGATTTCGCCGCGGATGAGGTCCACTAGGGCGGCGCCAACGACCTTCGGTAATCCTCTACGTGGTCGCCTTGTCCTTCCATATGAGCGGCGCGTGGATGACGAAGCGAGTGTCGGAGGAGACAATCTTGAGACCGTTCCACCGCCGCCGCTCGCCGCCGAAAGTCTATTCTTCCTCTGCCCGCGCCGTATGCCCGCGCAGATTCAAACCGTCCGCGAACCGCCAAGGATGCCGATCTCTTGAGCCCCTGATGGCTAGGCGGAGGGTGCGGGCCTACTTTCGGGCGTGACTGCGTTCGAGATTATCCATTGGATGCCGGCAGCAAAATTTTCGGCCACATAGTCAGCTTGGATCCAAGCAATATCCGCCACCCAATTTGGCCGAAACTGGCTCGGGACGAGTACGCCAAAGCATCCTGCGGCCTGTGCCGGCGCGATGTCGCGGTCCGGCTGATCACCAATTACGTAGAGGTCCGACGGAAGGAACCGGTGGCGCTGGCGCGCGAACTGCGAGGCGTTCTTCTGAATCTCGCCGACACCCTGCACGAGAGCGTCAATGCCGAGCAGCCGCGCCGAGTTGCGCTGTCGTTCGGCTGGACCCTCGGTCAAAATCCAGACCGCTATCCCGGCATCCGCCGCGGAAGTCAGTCCTTCAACGACGCCTGGCAAGAGCTTTGGAACAGCGTGCAACGCGGCGATGTATGCTTCGATCAAACTTTCGACCTCGTCGTCCGCGAGATCGCCTGAGACGCGTCCCTCCACTATCGCTGCTGCCGCGGTTTCGGGGGTGAAGCCCTTAGTTGCGAGGGCAAGCGAACGCGCCAACATTGAAGGGGGATAGCGGAGATGGCGATGATCCGCCTGTGCCAGCGCCTGATCAAATCGGCGGACGTAGGCGAGCGCGTCGTCCCTCGGCCTATCAGCGAAGCTCTCGTCGATCGCCGCGAGCATTCCGAGCTGGGCATCCGCAAACACGGCATCGGTATCCCAAAGCGTGTTGTCCGCGTCTGCAAGTATCACGGGGCGGATCACCGATCGAACACCGCCAGAATGTTGAGGTCCATGCCCGCCTTCATCGTTCCGACAAGCCGGATGCCGTGATGATTTCCGCGGCGCACCAGGTTGTAAGCGAAGTCACCAGTATAATAGCGGCCGCCGAGGACCGCATGCAGATGCATGGCATCGCCCTGCGAGCCGATCGGCATCCGAAAATCGATCCAGCCGAGCCTGCCGTCCGTTCCCGCCGCCTCGATCAACTCCATCGCGGTGCGGGAGGAGAAACGCTCGGCCAAAGCTGCCCAATAGGCGCGCCTCGCTTCCAACTCGGCTCTGTCGGTGGGATATGTCGGCTTCTGCGCATCGTCCTTCCACAACTCGTTGATATACCTCTCAAACAGAAGTCTGGTGCCGCCCTTCTCGAGTTCGCACGCCATCGGTATGATTGGCGTTCCTGCGGCAACGTTAACGAAGGCAAGCATGCGAGGCGGGGCGACTGCCGCCTTCTCTAAGTCTGCAATCGCCAGCGTGCGGCCGGTGAAATCCCTCGCAGTGCCGTCGGTGTTTACGAACACGATGCGCTCTGGATGATTGTTCAGATAGGTGAGGGCGATCTCTTCGAGGCGGCGTCCGGCAGTATCAACTGGGACCTCTGTCAGCGACGAGGAGTCGGTGACTTTGTGGGCGTTTTCGTGCTCCGCCGTTCCCTTAGCCTCAAGTTTGAGCTTGCCCGTCAGGAACGACAGGCCGAGGTCGTAGCCACCGGTCAACTCCGCGCCAAACAGCCGCCTGCGTGTATCTTCGCTCGCATGCCCAACCTGACGGCTTTGCACCTCGTAGTCCGGTCGTACGACCGCGTCGAAGAGTCGCGCGACGAGAGCCTCGTCTACGAACAGCGGAGCGTCTAGGAGCCAGAGCAGCCGCTGTTGAGCTTCCGTGTCGCCACTCATGCCAGCGATCCATCCGAATAGGCCTGCCAGCCAGCTGCCCGCAGTTCGCAGGCGGGACATGATCCGCATCCAGACCCCCAGTCATGATCGTGTTCCCGGTCCCCGAGGTAGCAGCTGTGGCTCTCGGCGCGGATGATGTCGACCAGTACGTCACCTCCGAGGTCCTGGGCCAGCTGCCAGGTATCGCGCTTGTCGATCCACATGAGTGGCGTGTCGAGCACGAGCCGCGACGCCATGCCGAGGTTGAGCGCGGTCTGGAGCGCTTTGATCGTTTCGTCCCGGCAGTCCGGATAACCCGAATAGTCGGTCTCGCACACACCGGTTACGACATGCTTCAACCCGCGCTGGAATGCCGTGATCGCGGCGAAAGTCAGAAACACGAGGTTGCGGCCGGGCACAAACGTGCTGGGGAGTCCGTCGTCGCGGCTATCGATCGGCATGTCGCGCGTGAGCGCGCTCACGCTTACCTGCCCGAGCACCTCGAGATCGACTACTCGGTCAATGCCGAGACGGGCGCTCCAGGCGGGAGACACGGTGGCGAGCCGCCGACGGATCGGCTCGCGTACTTCCATCTCGATGGCGTGACGCTGGCCGTAGCGGAAGCCGATCGTCTCCACGCGCTCGAACCGGTCGAGCGCCCACGCGAGGCACGTCGCGGAATCCTGGCCGCCCGAGAACACGACCAGCGCCGAGGAGTTGGCGTGGCTCATTCAGCGTTTCCCTCATAACTGCAGCGATCGCCCTGGCTATCGCGGTACACCTCGACCCTGTGAAGATCAGGCAATGCCGGTTGGACCGTTCGCCAGATCCAAGCGCAGAGGTTTTCCAAGGTCGGCGGGCCGAGATCGACAACCTCGTCAAGCAGTCGGTGATCCAGGCCGGTGCACGCCTCGCTGAGCGCTGCCTGGAAAACGGATAAGTCGATGAGCATACCCGTCGCCGGCTCGGGTCTGCCGCGCACGGTCACCACCGCGCGATACGAGTGCCCGTGGATACGCAGGCTTCCCTCCGTTTCCACCTGGCGGTGGAGTGTGTGGGCGGACTCGAACCAGAAGGTCTTGCTCAGTTCCCACATGGCTTCATGCCGCCGCCGGAGCGATCCGGCCGGCGCGCCGAAGCAGCCGGACGACGTGGTGTGAGAGGAGGCGATAGTCGGCGTTTGTATTCTGGATGCTGTTCCAGGACCGTCGTTCGGAGCCGAAGTCCCATTCGCCCGAGGTCCAGTGCGTGTGCCCGCGCAGGTGATGCAGCCAGCGCTCGAAGCCCTGCCGGCTGGTCTCACCGTATCTTCCTGCAATTTCATCCATCGCAAATCCCATCGCTATCAGTCCCGCTCCATGGAGAAGGCGTGACGTCTTGGGCGTGTGCCCCTCCCAGTCTGAGGCGAAGGTCGAGCGCAGCGCTGCGAAGAATTCACTGACAATGCGCTTACCTTCCCCGAGAAGATCGTCGCCGTCGAGAAGGCGCAGCGCACCATCGCGCAGCGAGTTCATCAGGAACTTCTGCATAAGGGTGTCTTTGATGATCCCGTCGGGATTGGTCTGCTGGGAGATAAGGCCATGCAGCGAGGACGTCGGGTCGTAGTTAAGCGCCTCGATCAGAAGCGCGGCGCCGGCACGATCCGACAGGCGCGGAGGAAGCCCGGTGACGCCGGGCAACAGTTCATAAATCAGGGGCTTCGACAGCGGGCGCGTGTTGTTAATCAAGATGAACTGCCGGTTGAGCTCCAGCATGTCCTCACACAGGAAGGCCGAAACCGTGAGTTCGAAGTCGTTGTTGTCGAGGCCTGAGGCGGCGCACAGGCGCTGTTGTCCATCGACGACCCAGCCTTGCGGCCCATCAGACGTGTCAATCCGCAGCGTGCCATCGGCGTAGTTCGCGTGATCGGTCGAGAAGGCGAGCACGATCGAGTTGGGCAGCATTGCCTCGGGGGTCGCCAAATAGTCGCGAATCTCGCGGATGTGGGACGCGATCTGAGGCCGCTGGAAGCCGCTGAGGCGCCCGTCTTCCCGCCGGCCGATCCGTTCAATCCGCGCGATGTCGAGGATCTGGGCGGCGGTCGCGGTGAAGCAGACGACACGGGGCCCGCCCGCTTGGCGTGGTGATAGGGTGGGGGCAAAAGTGATCACGGTCATGCGGCGACTCTTCCGGTCCGGGCTGTGGCGTTCAGTTGTTGATGGAACACGTGGAGATTGTGCATCCCGCGGCGCTTGTTGCGGTTCGACGATCTAAAGATCACGACCTCCACGCCGATCTCCTGGCAGACGCGGCACGGGCATGTCTCCCAGTGCCGCTCGCGCAGGGTCGCGAGATAGGGTTCGCGCAACTTCGACAGGCGGAGCTCGTTCTGAAAGTCGTCATGTCCGTCCTCGCGAAGAGCGTAACGGCTATACGCGAGCACTGCCTCGACAGTGCCTTCAAGCTGCGCCCGATGAGCGGCGTAGGCCCGCACCTCCTCCAGCGCGTCGGCTTCGAGGCGTTGCAGGGCGCCCTCGTCCAGCAGCCCCTTGCGGGAGCCTCGCTTCGTGCGATTGCTTTCGATGGCCTGGGGGATGCGGATCGCCATGTTATAGGCGGTCTCGCCCGACGGCCCGATGGAGTAGTAGTTACGCTTCGCGTCCTTGAATGCCCGCAACAGTGGCGAGGTTGTGTCGAAGCTGGTCACATTATGCGCTGTGAGGCGGTCGAGGTCGTCGACCTTGCCGAAGCCGAGCACATGGAGTCGTATGCCGTACGGAATGGCGGACCGTATCTCAATAAGAGCACGGTCGATCTGGTCGATCTGGAGTGGCACCATGCCGCCAATCGCGAGATAGTCGTAGCCCATCTTTACCAGATCCGCGGCCGCGCTTGCCATGCTGCCTGGGGACCATCCCTGCACGACGCCCAGCGGCGTGAAAGACGGTCCGAGCCAACTTGCGGCGGCCTTGAACTCCTCGGCCAGTGAGAGCGTCATATCGTAGCGCTCGCGCGCGCCCGCAGTCGGATCGCCCTCGGCTTCGTCGAAGTCGAAGATAAGGTGGTCGAGCGAGCAGCCGTGGGTGAAGCGCGCGTCGTCGTAGAAGTCGATTGTGTCCTCTACCGTGTAAGGCGGCACGGCCTCGTTTCGGTAGGTGAAGGCACCGTTGTCGCCGAGCACCATCGAGCCAGGGAACTGGCTCTCCGGATATCGCAGGAAGGCGCGCGCGCCCTCGCGGCCGAGACGCAGGGCCTGCGCTTCGGAATACTTGCCACCCCCTTGCTTGCCGCCGACGATCCCACGCGAGATCAAGAGCCCGTCGTAGGGTGCGCTGCGAAGATATTCGTGCGGATACTCGTCGTCTTTGTGCGCTCGGCGCCCGGGAACCGACCGGTCCTCCAAGAAGTCGTATTCTGGATCGACGTAGTCGAGTGCGTCCGAGTAAAGGAACTTCATGCCGCCTCGAGCCTTGCGGTATCGCGTTCGAGCGCGATCAGGAGGTTGGAGAGCGCGCGCACGTCGCGAGGCGTGCATTGGAGGTCGTTCCAGTCGCGGTCGATCGATCGCCACCTACCTTCGGTCCAGCGGCAATGAGGGGCGATTCTCGCCAAGATCGCGCCAGCGTGAAGTCGGCCGTCACCCGCGTATGCGCGGCTCATGATCTGGTCCATGAGCACGCCCATGGCCGCAAGGCCTGCGCCGTGCATTAGCCGCGAGCGATCGGGTGCTAAGCCCCAAGCTTCTGGGAATGTGTCCCGTACCGCCCACCAAAAGTCGACCATTGTCCGGTACATGCCGTCGAGGTCCGCGCGTCCGTCGGGCAGAACGTGTGCGGCGAGCGCGCCTCGGGGATCGGCCATGCTGCGCCGGATCAGGTTGGTTACGTGTGAGTCGGTGACGACTGCGCCGTCACCCGCGTTGGAAGGCCGGACAATGAGGTCCTGGAAGGGTGAGCCCGGGGTGTCGTTGAGCACGCTGCAGAGCGTGCTCGGAACGCGACGGGCGGCGAGGTCGCGGGGCAGCATTGTGCCGACTGTAGGCAGGAGTTCATCGATGAGCCGGCGGTTGAGCGGCTTCGCCTTGTTGACGAGGATGAATTGCTCGCGGTGGACCGAGATATCGCCCGTCACGAACGCGACGACCGGCACAATCACTCCGGCGGCGCTGGACTGCGCCAGCGCGAGTGCTCGCTGCTGTCCGTCTACGATCCACCCCGCCTTGCGGCCCGGCCGGACCGGGATTGACAGCACGCCCACCTCGGCCCCCGCGTCCGCCTTCCGGTTCTTGGTGCCGCGCTTGCCGGCGAAGTGAACGCCCGGCGCAAGCGCGAGGATGAGGGCGTTGGGGAAGAGCACACCACCGTGGTCGAGGTATTCCGCGATTTGACGGACGTGTGTCTTTATTTCGGGGCGCTGGAAGCCAGCAATCTCGCCGTCTTCGCGGCCGACGCGGGCGATGTCCGCGATTTCAAGGATCCGATCTCCGTCAATGAAGAAGGCGTAGACCTCATGGTCGCCCTGGCGCGTACTGAGCGCATGGACGTGCATTGCTGCGCTCATCGCGCCGTCTCCCCGAGTTCTTCTCTGAACAGCTTGGCGAACCTGCCCTGCTCACACGAGAGCTTCCGCTCGTGGCGAAGCCAGGCAAGGGCCTTTGCGCCGCCTCGGCCACCATCGGCGAGGAAGCTGCGAATGGCCCGGCGCACTGTTTGGTCGTCGATCCGACGCTGCGGCGGCCGCTTGGTCGCTGGTGGCACTGCCGCGAGCCGTGCCGAGACCAGGCGGGACTGGACGTCACGGTCCACCATCTGATCAATTTTCGTGACGAAGTCATCGAGCGCTCGTGCTGCGAAGTCGATGAGCGTGCCAGCGATGCCGACCTGGTCGAGACGTTCGTCATACGGCATGAGGGTTCTCGCCAACTCATTCGGAAGGTGGCGTCCTAGTGTCCTTCCGAACAGTCGAAGCCTTCCTGGCGCGGCCTTCTCAATCGCGGTGAGGTCCTCCGCCACGAGGTCGAAATACGATTTGGACACAGCAACCAGCACCACGTCGTGACGGACTGCGTCCGTGACGAAATCTGAAGCAAACCGACCAGTCTGGACGGATTTCCACCAGGCCGACGGGTGGAATGGCCCGGTTATCCGCGCGGTAATCGAACCCGGCTTGTTCGGGCTGACCGTAAGATCGTAACCGGGGACTTCTCTTTCGCCTCGAACGAAGCCGAGACCTGCGGACAGCACAGCGAAGTCCGCCCCTGCCCGTTCGGCTGCACCACGTGCAATTGCGAAGGCGCGTCCTTTATAGAGGTCGCGAGCCGAAATCAGCGAAGCTTCCCTTTTCAGCCGCGCGGTCCATCGAGCGGCCACTTGCGGCTGGCTTCCGCGCTCGATCGTATTTGCGACGGCGTCGCTGCGAATACGCTTTCCCGACGCGCATGTTGTGACGACGAGGACACGCCTCGCAGCGCAACGCAAAACTGCGTCGTCACCGGAGGAATCGGGATGAAAAACTGCAGACAAGATGTTGTGGCCCATCAATGCGAATGCGCTTCATCTTGAGCGGTGTTCCGCTAAGACATGTGAGCTAACGCAAACGGGATACTGCTGTCAATCAGAGGGCCGACAGTTTTGCACCACTTCGGAGAATTTCGAGGTGCAGTTTCATGCCGAGTCACATGCCGGGCAACGCCCAGGAAGAAGGAGGAGGCGGTGGGCCTAGCGGCCGAGCACTTTGTCGAGGAGATCTCGCCATACGCGCAGCGGCCATGCTGCTCGCGGGGTGCTGGCAGCAGGAGCGGGCGTTTCCGGTGCGGTCGGCCGCGCGGGCAGCTTGCGGACGTCGAACGAGGGGTCGCCGACGTCGCCGATCGGACAATGCGGGCAGCCGCGGTCGCGCAGGCGTTGCATTCTGTCGGATGCTCTGACGGTTTGGGTGTTGCCGTCGTATTCGAGGCAAGCGCCCTGCTCCGGCGTGCGATGCCACGGCGTGACCATCTGCAGGAACAGGCCGACAGCAGTGGAGGCGAGCACGCCGTTCGGCCAGACCACCTGCGGCTTGCCGCCCGCGGCGCCGTAGTTGCGGCCTTCGCCGTCGAGCGCCTCTTCGGTGACCACGCCGAGGCAGCGAAGGCAGGGTCCGCCCGGCACCGACAGGACGACCTGGCCGGCGATCAGGAACTGGCCATCGAGGTCGTGCACGTCCATGCCCTGGTCGAGGTAGGGGATGAGCAGGCGGCGGCAGAAGGCTTCCAGCTCGTCCTTGGCCCGGACGCTGTCGACACCGCCGAAAATGGCGTCGCAAAGCTTGAGGGGGTCGGTCGCCAGTTGCCAGCGCTGCGCGATCCGGGTGACCCGGGCGTGGGGGTTCACCGCCAGGATGACCCGGGCGGCGATGTCGACCTTGCGCGCGCTCTGCTCGACGTCTGCGCGCGTTCCGCCGACGAGGCGATTGAGGTTGCTCTCGTCGATCACGTCATCGTCGACCAGCACGAAATGGCCGATGCCGATGTGGGCCAGCTGCTGCGCGACATGCGAGCCGCCGCCGCCGAGGCCGACGATTCCGACAGTGAAGGCGTCCAGCCGCTCGGTGCTGTCGTCGCCGAGAAAGCTCTGTCGATCCAGCCACTTCATGGTGCTCTCCAATCGTGTCGATAGATGGGACCGACCTGGGTGAAGGCCGAGATGGGCAGTGGGGC
Source organism: Altererythrobacter sp. Root672 (assembly GCF_001427865.1). Taxonomy (NCBI): domain Bacteria; kingdom Pseudomonadati; phylum Pseudomonadota; class Alphaproteobacteria; order Sphingomonadales; family Erythrobacteraceae; genus Altererythrobacter; species Altererythrobacter sp. Root672. The sequence goes on along the minus strand of NZ_LMHH01000001.1, from coordinate 1,825,412 downwards.
GCGGTCCTCGCCGAGCCAGACGAGGCCGGTGGCGTCGTCATCGCTGAGCACGATCATTCCGTGCGGCAGGCGCGGCGTCGTGGCGAAGAAACTCGGCACGAACTGCCCGCCGCTGCGCAGGTCGACGCTGCTGAATCCTGGCCGGCCGAAGCCGTGGTGCGTGTGAATGTGGATGACGGCGGAGCGCGGCCGGTAGGCCCACTGCAGCGCCTTGCGGAAGGCCTCCGATCCGATCTCGGCGCCGACATCCGGTGCGTTCGAGTAGTCCTCGTCGGCGACGGGCAGGTAGCCGCGCACCGTGAGCAGCAGCTCGCCCGGCGCCGCACTGGCACCCGCGCTCAGGAATCCGACGCGCTCCCAGGCATGGGGGTGGGGCCGGGCGAGATCGGCGCGCACCTCCGCGAGCACCGACGAGCACAGGCGAAGGGTGACGTTCACTTCACCGCCTCCAGGTGGCTGCCGAGGATGTCGAGCCAGGGCTGGCTCGAGGCGATGCCCTGCCACGAGAACGCGAACCAGCCGCGCGCCATCAGCGCGTGCGGCGCCCAGTTACGGGCCTTGGGCAGCTGCTTCGAGAAGAACAGCCTCGTGTCGTAGCCGTCGCGCGCACGCGGGCAGAGCAGGAGATCGACCGTGTGGACGGCCCCGTCGGACTCGACGCGCAGCTCCGGGAGGAACACTAGCGGCGAACCGGCTTCGTCCCATAGCTCGGCCTCCGGGCACAGGGCCCGGAGGCGGGCAAGCTGGCGGGCGTCGGTCACGACGACTGGCCTGCGGGCACGTGCGAGGTGAACGCCATCCCTTCGCGCACCTTGATCTTCTGGCCAGGCTTCAGCTCCTTGAACTCGCCGTCGGGCCGAATGAGATCGAGCTTGTAGCCGGCGGGAACGCCGAACACCTGCATCAGCTCCTCGGTCGTCCAGACGCGCCGCTCGAGCTCGAAGGGGTCTTCGCGGTAGGTGACGGTCACCGTGTCCGGCCGCTGCTCCAGCCGGAACTCCTCGGTCCCGGCGAGAGTGAACGAGACGGTCTCGTCGTCCTCGACCGGCTCGAAGCCATCGGGGGTGACACGTACCAGCTCGTGGTCGTCGGTCGCCCGGGCGAGCTCGCGCAGGTGATCGCCGCGGATCGTCGGCAGCGGCCACTCGAGCGAGAGTCCATCGACCGTGAACCCGAAGGTGCGGTCGCTGCGGACGACGAAGAACCGCTCGCGCCCCGGCTCCCGCAGGTCGGTGGTCTCGGTCGGGCGCTTGGTCTCGATCTCGCCCGACGCGAGTTGCTGGAGGATCTTGAACTGGTCCAGCGGATGGGCGCCGAAGGCTTCGGCGATCTGCGCCGCGGTCACCTCCGGATCGTCGAACGGCAACCGGCGGAAGGCGAAGGTCTCGTCGGCGACGTCGATCACGAAGGGCGCCGCCGAGCGGCTGTCCTCGGGACCGTTCCCCGGGTTCTCGTCTACAAGTTCACGCATATCTATCGCTCCTTAATCTCGTTCAACAAAACCATTGAACGGCACTCAAAAAAATATCACCCAATGCGGCGGTACACGAATTCGACGCCGCCGCTGTCCGCCGCACTCTCGTTTCGCATCAGGAATCCTTGCTCCCAGAGCTGCTTGAACTTGGTGCTCGCGTTGGCAATCGAATAGTCCTTCGTCTCGGCGAGCTCCGCGGCCCGGGCTTGCGACCGTGTCAGCGCGTATTCGAGCGCCTCCCGGTTGCCCTGGCTGGGCTGTCCGCCGATGATCTCCACCACACCGTCCCTCCAGACTGCGATCGGCACATCCACACGCGCGGCCGCCACGCTGATGTTGAACTGCACTTCCAGGTCGAGGAGGTCGACGAGGCAGATCCCCTTCTGGCCGCGATAGCGGCGGATCAGCTCGACGATCGCCTCGGAGGCGAAAGAGGCATCAATCTGTTCCACGCCCTCCATCGAAATCCGGAACACCGGCTGAGCGGGATGGCCCTCGATGAACGACACGAGCTTTTCCAGCGTTGCGCGCCCATTGGGGCGGCCCCAGCCGATCTTGCCATCCATGAAGTCCAGTAATCTGATAGGCCACCTGATTCCCGTTCAGTGACTCTATTTAAGCAGAACCGCGCGGCACCGTCAAGCCAGGTTGAGCGTGAAGGCGATATGCGTCCCCCACATGAGCGGCAGGCCGACCTGCAGATAGGCCATGTTGGGCTGATATTCGGTCTCGGCCGGCTTCAGCAGCACCCGCCCGCGCAGGAGCCGCACGTCGAGGTCCGCCTTGAAGCGGATCGCATGCGCGGCGCAGGCCATCAGGCCCGTTCCGCGGTTGTCGTCATCGTAGCGCGACACCCCCTTGCGGAACATCTCGACGAGGAGATCCACGTCGCCGAGGACGGCCATCGGGTCGCCCTTCTTGCGCAAGGCCGGACGCAGAGTCTCGAGCACGCCAAAGCCGCTGTCCGAGACTGCAATCCGCACCTTGTTGCCCCTGGGATAGGTCTGCAGGACGGCGAAGGCATCCAGCGGGGAGCCGCTGTGCTCTACGACATTGCCGATCAGCTCGCAGAGGATGGTAAACACCGCGTTGTGCAGCGCGGCGACATCGGGACGGCCCGAGCAGCTGTTACGCGCCGTCTCGGCCAGCCGCACGACGAGGCTGTCCTCGGCGGGCTCGGTTCCGCTGAACCGCGCGATCTCGACGAGGCCGCTGTTGCCGCCGCGGTGCAGCCTGGCGCCGGAGACGGCGGGCCGGCTCGGCGACACCTCGACCGAAGGCGAAAGGTGGTCGAAGAAGCCCATGCGGTCGAGGTAGCCCATGGCCGCCTGGTCGTCGTCGGCGAACTGGAGCCGCACGCGCTTGGTCATCAGGCAGGCCTGGTTGCAGAAGCTGAGCAGGCGGACGATCACCTCGACCATCGGCTTGCACCCGGCGGGCACCTGCACCACCACGCCGGTGCACGGGCCGCCCAGCGCGTCGCCGCACAGCCAGAGGGCCCTTTCGAATTTTGCCGCATCGACCCATGCGGCCGGCAGGGTGAGCACGCATTCGGCGGGCTGCGCGAGCGTTGCCATCACCGCGCTCCCGGGCATCGAATCGAACCGGCGGCGTCCCCGCACCCGCGCAGCCGAACCGGCGCCTGAGGCAAGGGCACGCCGGCCATCAGGCCGCGACCTTTTCGATGGCGGGATCGGGTGCGCCGCTCCAGGTCATACGGTAGACGTCCCCCTGGGCGACCGATTGCACCGCATGGGGGAAGAGCGCCGCGATGCAGATGCCCCCGGGGTGCCGTACCGAGGGGTAGATGATTCCGTTGAGCCCGCGAGCCCGGGCGGCATCGGCCAGGGCATTGCCCGCCGGATAGCCGACCGTCTTGACCGGATCGAGCGCGGGATGGTCTTGGTGGGCGCGCAGGTCGAGGAATTCGCCTGCGAAGCTGGCAAACAGTTCTGCGTAGTCGACCACGGCCTCGAACTTGCCCGCGGCGGCGAGAAATTCGGTCAGGTGGAAACTGACCTCGGCGATGCTCGTCTCGAGGTCGAGCGCGGCGTACCACGCCCCGCGCTCAGCGCCGCTGAACCGGCTCGGCTCGCGCGGCTTGGCGTAGGCGAAGGCGGCATTGATGAAGCTGGCATGCGGCACGCCGAACACCAGCTCGTAGGCCTGGACCTCGCCGGCGCCGCGCGACTGGGCGACGAGCCGGTTGCTCGTCGCCCCCTCGATTTCGGCGAGCGCCGCGAGGTCTTCGGCGTCCACTAGGCCGAGCAGGACCGACTCCCGCAGCCGCGCGGTCGTGACGAGGCGGATCGTCCTCGGCAGCGCTTCGCGAGCGATCGTCAGTCCGTCGAGCATGTCAGATGCCACCCCGCACCGCGTCAACGTAGCGGCGCGTCTCGAGCATCAGCGGGATCCCGCCCTCGATCATGGCGTCGACGGGACTCAGGCGCTGAAAGATCGGCCCACGGTTGGGCAGCCGGGGCCACTCATCGGCCATGGCGTCGGCAAAGAGCAGGTGAAGCCCCTTGTAGACCCCGATGGCGGCCGAAGCGCGGGTCAGCTGATCCTGCGACAGGGCCTGCTCCCAGGCCCCGCGCTTTATGCGATCCCAAGTACTCTCGCTCACGCCAAGCAATGCCGCAGCTTCGCTGTTGGACAGTTCCCACTGCGTCGCGATCGCTCGAAAGGCCTTGAGCGCGACAGTCGACAGGCGCTCGCGATCTTCACTTTTCGAGAAGGTCTGGATGTCGATCGGCGTCAGCGGTGCCGACCCTCCGAATTTTACAGTCTTTGCCATCGTTACCTCCATCTGCGCCTGATCCAGATGGTCATCAAATGGTGCGTTGTCAAGCGTCACATGACGCGGCTAGATTGCTGGTCCGTCCGAAGATCGGGTCATGGGTCTAGGTATCTCCGGTTACGCGAAATAAAGGCGGTCGCGCCTAGCGAGGCACGATGAACGCGATTTCTACGATCGAGACGGCATTGCCGCGTGTACCTTTCGAGGCGGCCAGGGACGCTGCCGCTGCATGGCGGGGACGTTGTCTCGACGTGTTCGCTCGGAGCGAGGCCGCCGTTACCGAAACCCTGCTTGTGCTGGCGGCGGTCGATGGGCGCGGGGCCTCACTAAAGCTCCCACACCTGGTCGGTCAGCGCTACGATGCCCTTTCGAATGCCATCGGCGCCGGCGGCGCCTTTGCAGACGAGGGCAAGGCCGCAGTGGAGACACTGGCCGGCTTCCGGAAACACGATGCTTTCCGGACCCAGATCTCGCACGGTGTATTTAACGTGACGCTCGATCATCGAGGCCAGTGGCACCTCGTCGCGCGTGTGCTCGCGCTTCGGACAGGCCGAGCGTCTAGGGACTTGTTCGTCACGGAGCAGGCAGAGGCCGCTGCGATTCTGGCAGCATTAGAGAAGGACGGCAGTCGTCTGCGATCGGCTCTCGGCCAGCTTCGGCATCGTTTTCGTGAGTCCTGAGGAAGACCGCGGCAGCTGAGAGTCGGCTTTACGTTCGTCCCGCGCCGAAAGCAGACGGTCCGCTTTCGGCCAGAAGGTGCCAGTCCATTTTGCGATCATTGAAAAGTGGCCGTGACCTCCCTGACAGCGGCTACCGTCAAGCGGCGTGCAAATGCTCCGAACACGGGGAACCCGGCGATCGAGGCAGTCGTTGGACCATCACCTCCCGAAAGCAGGCTGAACCCTATGGCCCGATCGCAGACATCCGGGGCCGAGCGCGGCCTCAGCCGCTTCGAGGGGTTCAGCGACGCGGTATTCGCGATCGCGCTGACCTTGCTGATCGTTGAGATCAAGGTCCCTGGATCTCTCGATGGGCCGCATGGCTACAGTGACCTGGCCAAGGCCATGGCCGAGCAATGGCGCGAACATCTGGCGCTGATCCTTTGCTACGTCGTGATCGGCGCCTACTGGCTGCAGCACCACTACTCGGGTCGCATCTACCGAAAGAGCGATCACTGGTTCGGCGCGATCAACCTCCTGTTCCTGCTGGCCATTGTGGTCATTCCCTATCCGATCCGTGCCTGGCTCTTCCACTTGGGTACGCGCTTCGAGCCGACCGGCGCGCTGACGCTGGTGGTCGGCCTCGCGCTGCTCGCCTGCACCTGGATGGCCAAGTGGTTCTACGGCCTGTCCGGCCAGCGGGTCATGGACGAACGTCTTGCACCCGACTTCCTGCGCCAGATGACCCGCCGTTACGGCATCGCGGCCCTGGTCCAGCTCGCCGCCATTCCGGTCGAACTCCTTGCGCCGCGCTTCGGCGTGGCCGTGGCGCTCCTGTGCGTCGCCTTCTTCCTGCTTCCTCAGCCCAAGCCTCGCTACAAGCCTGGCGAGGAACCGAGCGAGGAGGAGAAGTTGCAAGAATAGCCGCGCGGCCTTTGCTGGGCCTCACGCCGGCAGCGCCGCGTGCCTATCGACTCTGGACCAGCAACACGGCAAGCAAGCTTATGGCGAACGACCGGAAACCGCCCGAGTGCTGGCTGACCGACATGGATGGCGTCCTGGTCCACGAAGGCCAGCCTCTGCCTGGAGCCCTTGAATTTATCGGAAGGCTGAGGGAACGCGGACGGCCCTTCCTGGTCCTGACGAACAACTCGGTGTTCACGCCAAGGGATCTGGCGGCTCGACTGGCGAGATCGGGCCTTACGGTTCCCGAGGAGGCGATCTGGACCTCGGCACTCGCAACCGCCGATTTCCTGCGATCGCAAAGTCCGGGAGGAACAGCCTTCGTCATCGGCGAGTCCGGACTGACCACCGCCCTGCACGAAGCGGGCTACACCCTGACTGACAGCGATCCCGACTATGTCGTCGTGGGTGAAAGTCGCAGCCTGTCATTTGTGAAGGTGACCCAGGCGGTCAGGCTGATCGAGGCCGGCGCCCGTTTCATCGCCACCAACCCTGATGTCACTTCGCCCTCGCCCGAAGGCTCGCTACCGGCCACGGGCTCGGTCGCGGCGCTCATCACCAAGGCGACCGGTGCCGAGCCCTATTTCGTGGGGAAACCCAACCCGATGATGTTCCGCAGCGCCATGAACCGGATCGGAGCGCGGTCGGAAAGCACGGCCATGGTGGGCGACCGGATGGATACCGACGTCGTCGCCGGGATCGAAGCCGGACTGGAAACCATCCTGGTGCTGACCGGCTCGACCAAGGCCGGCGACGTCGATCGCTTTCCCTATCGTCCGAGCAGGATCCTCGACTCCATCCAGGATGTCATTGACCTGATCTGATCCGGCTGGCCACGCTCGATGCTGCGATCGCAAGAGGCAGTCCCCAGGCGCGATCGACCCGGCAGCCGAAAGCGCGATCAGGCCGCCGTGGCGACCGGCTCTTCGCGCAGGGCGCGCCGGAGGTAGGGGGCGGTAAAGCCGTTCGTCGAAGACGCCACTTTCGCCGGCGGCCCAGCGACGACAATTCGTCCGCCCTCGTCGCCGGCGCCCGGGCCGATGTCGACCACCCAGTCGCTCGCCGCCGCCACTTTCATGTCGTGATCGACGAGGACCACGCTGTCGCCGCCGTCGACCAGCGCCTGGAGCTGGCCCAGCAGGCGCTCGACATCGGTCGGGTGAAGGCCGGTGGTCGGTTCGTCGAGCACATAGAGCGCGCCGCCCCGCCGGGAGCGTTGCAACTCGGTGGCGAGCTTGACGCGCTGCGCTTCGCCGCCCGAAAACTCGGTCGCAGGCTGACCCAGGCGAAGATAGTTGAGACCGACCTCGCGCAGCACTTTGAGCGACCGGCAGACGTTGGGCGCGTCGGCGAAGAAATCCCAGGCCCCCTCGACGGTTAGCGCGAGCACCTCGGCGACGGTCTTGCCGCGATAGCGGATCTCGAGCGTCTGGGGGTTGTAGCGCGTGCCGTGACACGTGGGGCAGGGCGCGTAGACGCTCGGCAGGAAGAGCAGTTCGACCATGACGAAGCCTTCCCCCTCGCAGCGCGGGCAGCGGCCCTTGGCGACGTTGAACGAGAAGCGCCCGGCATCGTAGCGGCGCTTTCGGGCTTCGGGGGTCGCCGCGAACAGGGCGCGGACATGGTCGAACAGCCCCGTATACGTGGCGAGGTTGGAGCGCGGGGTGCGGCCGATCGGCTTCTGATCGACCTCGATCAGCCGCCTGATCCCCTTTAACCCGCCGACGATGCGGCCTTCGGTGGGGGCGGCGGGACGATCCTCGAGCGCGGCTTCGGCATCCGTCTCGTCTTCGGCCTCGACCGGGGCGCCGAGCGCCCCGGCGACCAGTTCGACCAGCGCCTGACTGACGAGGCTCGATTTCCCCGAGCCGGAGATTCCGGTGACCGTGGTCATCACGCCGAGCGGGATCGCGCAATCGAGAGCCTTCAAATTGTTGCGCGAGACGCCCTCCAGGCGCAACCAGCCCGCGGGCTCACGCCGCCGGCTCGGCGTGCCGCCGGCCTCGTCGAACAGGTGGCGCCTTGTTTCCGATGCGGCGACCTTGCGCAGGCCTTCGATCGGTCCGCTGTAGAGGATCTCGCCGCCCTGTTCGCCGGCGGCCGGCCCCACGTCGACGATCCAGTCGGCGCGACGGACAACGTCCATCTCATGCTCGACGACGAACAGCGAATTGCCGACCGCCTTCAGGCCGTCGAGCGCGCGGAGCAGCGCCTCGGTGTCGGCGGGATGGAGCCCGGCCGACGGCTCGTCCATCACATAGACAACCCCGAACAGGTTGGAGACGACCTGGGTGGCGAGCCGCAGCCGCTGCAACTCGCCCGGCGAGAGGGTCGGGGTGCTGCGTTCCAGCGTCAAATAGCCCAGGCCAAGGTCGAGCAGCACCGAGAGCCTGCGGCACAGATCGCCCGCGATGCGCTCGACCACCAGGGCCTTTTCAGGGTGGGTCTTGCGCAGCGCCTTGAGCTTGCCGGCTTTCGCCTGGGCATAAGGCGCGAAGATCTTCGAGAAGCGGGCCATGGGCAGACGGCTCATCTCCGCGAGGTCGAGGCCCTCGAAGCGGACCGACAAGGATTCGCGGCGCAGCCTCTTGCCCTCGCAAACCGGGCAGGGCCGGGCGATCATGAAGCGCGCGGCGCGCTTCTTCATCATCGCGCTCTGCGTGGTTGCGTAGCTGTGGGTGACGTGACGCTTCGCGCTCGAGAAGGTCCCCATGTAAGCCGGCTCGACCTTGCGGCGGATCGCCCGCTCAATCTCGTCGTGGCTCCAGCCGGGGTAGACCGGGACCTGGGGTTGTTCCTCGGTGAACAGGATCCAGTTGCGGACCTTTTTCGGCAGGTCCCGCCACGGTGTGTCGACGTCGATACCAAGGCTGATCAGGATGTCGCGCAGGTTCTGGCCGCCCCATGCCATGGGCCAGGCGGCGACCGCGCGATCCCGGATCGTTTTCGAAGGATCGGGCACCATCGAGGCTTCGGTGACCTCGTGGATCCGACCAAGGCCGTGGCAGCGCGGACAAGCGCCCTCGGGCGTGTTGGGGGAGAAGGATTCCGCTTCGAGATGCGGCTGTCCCGGCGGATAGGTACCCGCGCGCGAATAGAGCATCCGCAGCAGGTTGGAGAGGGTGGTGACGCTGCCGACCGATGATCGCGTCGTCGGCGATCCACGCTGCTGCTGAAGCGCGACCGCCGGCGGCAGGCCCTCTATCTCGTCAACCTCGGGCACTTCCATCTGATGGAAGAGACGGCGCGCGTAAGGCGAGACCGATTCCAGATAGCGACGCTGGGCCTCGGCATAGAGGGTGGAGAAAGCGAGCGACGACTTGCCCGATCCCGACACTCCGGTGAACGCGACGAGCGCGTCGCGCGGTATGTCCACATCGACGTTCTTGAGATTGTGCTCGCGTGCGCCGCGAAGGCGGATGAAGCCGGAGGCCTTGGTATCTCGCATGCCAACTCCTAGGCCCCTGATACGCCCGGCACTCCGTTTGGTTGCGTGGTGACGTCGAAGCTGCGCTGACGGCCGGTCCGAACGTCGGAAAATTCCTGGTTTACCTAGCGGGAATATTGCTGCTGGGATTTATCTTACGAGAGCTTGAGAAGGCCAAGGCGTTGAAAGGCGAGAATCGCCGGGACAACGATTAGCGAATGTCGGCTTTCCACCCATCTCGGTCATTCGGAGCGCCAACTCCCGGTAATCGTGGCTCAACCGTTTGGGGACCGTCTGCTTTCGACCCATTGCGGTCACGCGGCTCTTGTGAGACATCCGCAATGGGTCGAACTGCGGAGCCTCCTCATGGGCGTCATGCAATCGGCTTTTTGACTACGAAGGACACTTGTCCTGGTAGGCATCGTCGCCAGCGGAATGGGCACAGCCTTGCTCGCGCAGCGGCCTTCCCCTTCACCTGGTCTCACACAGGAGAACATACTTCGCGAGGCTCTGGGAGAGTTTCCGGGGACAGAGGCTGTCACGTTTAACGGGGTATTTGCTCCTGGCGCGACGTCTGGGAAGCACCGCCATCCGGGGACCGAAGTAATCCACGTGGTGTCTGGGCATGCACTGGTTCTCCAAGACGGGCGGAACCCTTTGGAGCTCAAGACCAGCATGACCATGATAGCTACGCCGGACGTGAAGGGCGGCAGCTTCATGCATGAGCTGCGCAACCACAGCTCCACCGAGATGTTGCGCACCTACATCGTGCTCTTGGTCGACGAGGGGGAGCCGCCCTTCTTCCCGGTGCCGTGAAGACTTGAATGGCGGTTAACCGCCCATTGCGGACATCAAGAGTGGCCCCCGGAAGCTCATAGTCAGCGCCGAGGACGATTGAATCACGCTGTCCAGATCTAGCGCCCTCTTGGAGGCATTAGGTCAGCGCTCCGTTTCCCAGCGAAATACCTCTTCCACGGGCTTGCCGAAGACCTGGGCAATACGCACGCCGGTTTCGAGACTGGGCGAGTACTTACCCTGCTCGATGGCGGCGACTGTCTGCCGTGTCACGCCAACACGCGCCCCGAGTTCCGCTTGGGTCATCTCGCCATTCAGAAACCGCAGGGTCCTGATCGAATTTATCAGGCGATCAGCCATGCCAGCCGCGACGGTAATTCGCGATGGTCACGGCGTGGCGGACGATCTCGGAAACGACCAGCGCCAACAGCGCCGCCGTCGTGATCCTCCAACCGCTTGAATTGAAGGGCATGACGACGCCAACAACAATCATCTCGGCCATCAGCACGAAATAGGCGACCGTCGCCGCGCCACGGGAGAGCGCGCGGTCGCGCTCGTCCGGGCGCTCCTTTGCCTCGGCTCGATTGCGCAGCGTGAGCAAAGCCGTGCCCACCGCCATGATCAGCCCGTGACTGACGGTCGCGACCGCGAACAGCACCAGCATGTAGAGGGTATCCTGCTCGCTCGGTGGTAGCTGTGCGATGATGGTGAAATAGGATCCGTAGACGACCACGCTGGAGGTCAGGGCCAGCCACGCGCGTTTCTCATGTAAGGGCAGGCTGGAGCCGCATTTGTCGTCCGGCGCTGTGGTCATCATGGCTGGTTCCTTGTCAGCTATATTCAACCGAATGTGGCCTAATACCGACTCAATGTAAATTAAATCTAACATTATGTCAAAAATAGGAGCCTTGCCCAGATGGTTTGGATTCCACTCGTCTTTCGTCGCGCGAGGTTTGAGGGACTGCCGCGTCTGCATTCTGACAACCGCTTTCCACCCATCCTCGACGTTCGACCTAGTGCCGTCCGGCCATGACAATCGGTCAGGGCCGGACGGTCGGTTGGTACGTTCGGGCGTCAAGCAAGCGCTGGCTGTATTGCTGGCGATCTAACCGCTGCCGAAGCTGCTGCTGCCAGATCGCCGAAGAACCGCTGGTTTGCGGCGTAGAGCCGTGGTCCGAGGACCAGCCGGCCCAACCACGGCAGCCACCCCGTCTGCGTTTCGTGGCTGGTAACCACGGTGCCCAAACCGTCAGGTGAAACCTCCAGGGTAAAAGCGCGCGCGGCCTGTACACCAACGCCGCTCGCGGTGAAGGCGAAACGCCGATGGCGTTCGGCGGCCACGACCTTGCTCTCGAGCTCGACCGGGTGCGCCTTCCAGCTGAACGACGCGCCCACGCCCTCCCCTTTGCCCGCTTCTGGCCGGACCCAGCGGCAGGCCTGATACCAGGATGGCCAACGCTCGACATCAGTCAAGAGGTTCCACACCGCGCCTACAGGAGCGGGAATGGTGGCCTTGTTGTCGACCACGATCGAGGGCCTCGGTTTCGCTCCATCGGCACGGAGCATGCTCGCGGTGAACAGCGTGAGCCATTCTCGCGGCATGAACCGACCGCCGGCTGCGAGCAGCTTGTTGCGGAAGCCGGGAACTACCACAGCGCGGCCCTTGTCGAGAGCCCGTAACCCGGCGTCGATGACCGGTTCAGGCTCGGCCAGTCGCCGATAGATCGCCGTGTGTCCGACGTCGGCGCCCAGGGCGTCGACGAACCCGGTACGGGTCGGCCCGGGGCACAGCGCAGTCACAGCCACGCCGGCCGCCCGAGCCTCGCCCCACAGGGCCTGGCTGAACGACAGCACGAAAGCCTTGCTCGCGCCGTAAACCGCCTGAGAGGGCGCGGGCTGGAAAGCGATTGTGGAGGCAACGTTGAGGATGCCACCACTCCCTCTGACGATCATGCCGGGAAGGAAGGCGCGAGCCAGGGTGACGACAGCTGCGACGTCGACCGCTATCTCCTCGTCCTCACGGACGGCATCAGCCCCGGCGAAGGCGCCATAAGTTCCAAAGCCGGCGTTATTTACGAGCACTTCGACCGGCCGTTCGCCGATATGCGCGAGCAGCGCCGCGACACCGAGTTTCGTCGACAGATCGGCGACCACGGTCTCCAGCTCGGCGCCGGGAACGATGGTACGGATTTGCCGTGCAGTTTCGTCCAAGCGCGCTGCATTTCGGCCGGTCAGCACCACAGACATTCCGCGCTCGGCCAGGCGCCGGGCGATCCCGCGGCCGAGGCCGGATGATGCTCCGGTAACCAGGGCCCAATTGCCGCGGTACCGGATGCGAAGGGGCTTCTTACCCTTCGTTTTGCCGGATGGCTCAATTGAAGGAACGTCGTTTGGGTAAAGCTTTGTCATGTCTGTCTCCTAGGGAAAATGCGCCCGCAGTCGATCCGCGAGCGGAGGGGGAATGGCTCAGATCAAGCCGTCCAAGTTCCAGATGAAGAGCAAGCCGGCGCCGACAATGACGTCGATCACGATGCACCAAGGCACGTACCATTGCGGAATCGCGACCAGCGAAAGCCTCGAACGGTTGTGGTGTGCGAGGTCCCACAGCGCATGGCCGAAATAGGCGAGCGGCAGCAAGATTGGCCACAACAGCAGGCCGAGCAGGGCGGTGACGGTGAACACACCGGTGACGTTGAACTCGACGAACTGGTCTCGGGGCGATCCGTTGACCACGGCAAAGCCGAAATAGACGCCGGCGATCAGGCCGATAAGCACCGCCGCGAACCCGAGCGAAGCCTCGGGCGGAAGGAAGACGTGCGGTAGCAGCGAACCAACGCCGACAGCGATGCCGGTCAAGATCGGACGCTTCGAAAACACGGAGTTGCCGTGGTCGTGCGAATGCGCGTGGGCGGGAAAGGTGGTCATGGCTTGTCTCCTGTAACGGAACGGCTGGCGCGGAGCGCGCAGACCGCCGGGGGTCAGCTGCGCGCAAACGCGAGCAGATCCAGGTTGAGTTGATCTTTGTGCGTATCGGCGAGGCCGTGCGGGGCGCCCGGATAGACTTTGAGCATTGCATGCGGCACCAGCTTCGCCGCGGCGTGTGCGGAAGCGCCGATCGGCACAATCTGGTCGTCGTCGCCGTGCACGATCAGAGTCGGGCGGTCGAACTTTCCAAGGTCTTCGCTAAAGTCAGTTTCCGAAAAGGCCTTGATGCAGTCGTACGCGTTCTTGTGTCCCGCAGTCATGCCCTGCAGCCAGAAGCTGTCGATCATGCCTTGGCCGGTAGTGGCGCCCGGGCGGTTGAAGCCGAAGAATGGGCCCGAAGCCAGATCCTTGTAGAGCTGCGAGCGATCTTTCAGAGAAGACGCGCGCAAGCCGTCAAACACCTCAATCGGCAGGCCACCCGGATTGCTCTCCTTCTTCACCATCACCGGCGGCACGGCCGAGATCAGGCCGATCTTGGCGACTCTGCCGGTGCCGTGGCGTCCGACGTAGCGGGCGACTTCGCCGCCACCGGTCGAGAAGCCGACGAGGATAATGTCCTGAAGGCCTAGCGCCTCAATCACCTCCGCGAGGTCGTCGGCATAGGTGTCCATGTCATTGCCGTGCCAGGGCTGGCTTGAACGACCATGGCCGCGGCGGTCGTGTGCGATTACGCGAAAGCCGTTGGCGGCAAGGTGGAGCGCCTGCGATTCCCAGCTGTCGGCATTGAGCGGCCAGCCGTGGCTAAGCACGATTGGCTGCCCTGAGCCCCAGTCCTTGTAGTGGATCCGCGTGCCGTCGCGGGTGGTGACGTGGTTGCTCATGGTTCGCTTCCTTTGTTGCTTGGCCCGCAGGCAAGTCGAGGCGTTCGATCAATCGAGATCGTTGCCGGACGCTGCCGGAAGGCCTGGTTCTCGATTTTCGCGGGATCCATTCGTCTGGCATCCCGTGCCGCTGTATGTTGCGCTTGCCGCGGCTGGCTGCAACAAGGAGGACCGGCGGTTTCCGGCCAACGACACCCGCTTTCCGGCCAAAGCCGCCCGCAACGCTGCATTTGGGCTAAGACGATGCCGGTCAGGACCGTCGCCATCCTTGTTTACGAAGGCGTGCAGGCGCTCGACGTCGCCGGCCCGGTCGACGTGTTCGCAGAGGCCAGCCGACAGATCGGGGCCGCGGACCGCTATGAGATCGCGCTGGTTGCCGAGACGCTCGATCCCGTCCGCACCTCGAACGGCACTCGCATCGTACCTGACCGCTGTCTGGCCGACGCCCGGGACAGTTTCACGGTTGTGCTCGTGGCGGGCGGCGAGTGCCTCTACAACGGCGTCCGGCCAAGCGAAGAGGTGCTCGCCTGGCTATGCTCGGCTGCCGCGCGTGCCGATCTCTACGGGGCGGTCTGTGCGGGCGCCTTTGCTCTCGGCCATGCCCGACTGCTCGACCATCGCGCCTGCACCACGCACTGGGGAGCCGCGACCGCGCTCGCCAGCGCCTTTCCCCACGCGAAGGTCGATGCCGACCGCATCTTCGTGCGCGACGGTCGGCTAGTGACCTCGGCCGGGATCACCGCGGGCATCGACCTAGCGCTGGCTCTGGTCGCTCAGCATCACGGGCCACAAGTCGCGCTGGCGGTCGCCAAGCATCTCGTGGTCGTTACCCAGCGGCGCGGCGGCCAGTCGCAATTCAGCCCGTTTCTTGCCGAGCCGCCCCGCGAAGGCTCGCTCGTCTCTCGCGTCCACGCGCATGTCTTCGACAATCTCGGCTCCGCGCTGTCTGTTGAGGAGCTGGCGGCGGTGATCGGAATGAGCGTGCGCAGCTTCAGCCGGCACTTCGTCGAGGAGGCGGGCGTCACTCCGCGCGAGTTCGTCGAACGCGCCCGGATCGACGGGGCTCGAAACCTTCTGGAAGCTGGCGAGCTCCCGTTAAAGTCGATCGCCTATGACTGTGGCTTCAGCGATGCCGACAGGATGAGAGCGGTTTTCAGCCGACGGCTCGGCGTGTCGCCTGCAGCTTATCGTGAGCAATTCAGCCGGCCTGCCTCGGCAACATAAATCGGTTGGCAGTCGTTCCGCCAATGTCCGCTTTCCACCCATGTCGGTCATTCAGCAGCGGCTGCGAGGAACCGCAAAGCGGAACGTCAGCTAACGGCCGAGGCCAATGGGCTAGGATCGTCGGCAATGGGTGGAAAGCGGACGTTATGGAAGGACTTCCTGCCGAGCCTCTTGACGATGCAATTTCAGTTCCTGCCACGCCTCGGCCACGGCCATTCTGATGACCGTCACGGAATCGGCAACTTTGGCGCCTGCCTCTATCCCACCGAGCGCAAAGGATATCGCGGCCAGCCGCTGCCCCACCTCCTCGTGAACTGAGTCCATGCGTGCCGCGTGAGCTTGACGACCCCTGTTCAGGATGCCCGAGGTGGCCTTGATCATGTAAAGTGCCAGGAGCATGTCGAATGATAACTCGCCGGACGTCGAGCGATTTAGCAATTCGTTGCGGAGCTGACGCATTGTCATAGTCGCAAGCGCCCGCTGTCGTAATTCGTTCTCGTTCTCGTTCGCCGCTCTCTGCCCAACGGGCTCGGCCTTCGCAAATGCCGGCATTGTTCCGCTTGGTAGGCAGGACTCGAGAACTGCGCTTCTGGCCGTTGCCACAAGGTCGAAATTCACTCCAACGAACCGGGTTCTGTCCGTGCCCGCCGCTTGCCCAACACCGAGAATATGGCGGATAGATCCATCCGGCCACACGGCGCGGAATCGCGCAGCATAGATTTCGTTCCGGCGTCCCGCGGCTTCGAACTCGCCCTCGATGACCGGGAGGTCGTCGGGATGAACACGCGGAAGCCAATCGTGTTTTCCGAGCTTCTTTGGCGAGTCTTCCTTCAATCCCAACATTTGGCGGCTTTGAGGGCAAAGTAGGAGTTCCTGCGATTTGAGATCCAGGTTCCAATAACCGGCGACTATCTGAACACCCATATTGCTACACCCACTACGAACGGTTTTAAGTGATGAGGCTATCCGCTGGCGCGAGGATACGACTCTTCCTCGGGAATGGCTAATGTGCGCAATGGGTCGAAGCCGACAGTCCCCTATCGCTTGAGCCAAGATCCGGGAGAGTTGGCACTCTGTAGGAAGAAGGTCGGCGGAACGCGGACGTCCTCAAGCCATTTCCTCGCCCGCATAATTCTAGACCAACAACGACGACGTCACAAGATGCGAAGGGGCGCTCAAAACGCTCGGTTATCTGAGGAGATGCAGCCGATGCCCATGAGCGTTTCGCGGACAGCTTGGTCCAGTGGTGTGTTTGGTTCGGCGCCGATCGTACGCAACAGGCGATCGTTCACCAGGCGAACAGGCTCGTCCCACAGATACTTCATCTCGCACAGTTCGCGCAGTAGCGGGACAAAGGGCGAGGCGAGCCGCATAGCCAACCATGGCATCGAGCGCACCCCAAGGTGGGGTTCGCCGAGGGCGCGCTGAATTGCTCGAACCATCTGTTCCCCGTCTCCATCCCAATGCCCCTCCATGTGATAGGTCGCGAAAGGTTCGAGCCCTGGCAACTGGAGCAATTGTACCATCGTCTCTGCGACATCGGGTATGTACGCCCACTGATGACCGACGCCCGTTTGCCCGGGATAAGTGATCGACTGCGGGGGCGCGCCTGGCTTCAACAGGCCTTGGCTAAACCAGTTATTGGCCGCGCGCGGTCCAAAGAAGTCGCCAGCGCGAACAATCAGCGCTGTCCCTCCGCCCGATGCCGCGAATGCCTGCAGCCTTAGCTCCATCTCCGCCCTGATCTTGCCCTTGGTCGTGACTGGATGTTGCGCCGCTCCCTCGCTGATAAGTGGGAAGACATCCGGCCCATAGTTGTAGACGGTGCCGGGTAACAGGATCCTTGCCCCGCTCGCTCCCGCCGCCGCGATGCTGTTGTCGAGCATCGGCAGGACCAACTCGCGCCAGTTGCGATAACCGGGCGGATTTACCGCATGCACGATCACCGCGACGCCCTGGGCGGCGGAGACAATTTCGCCCCGATTCATGGCGTCGCCTTTGATCCAGGCTATCCCGCCGATCGGGGGCACGGCGGCCGGATTTCGGTGCAGGGCCAAGACCCGCCAGCCCCGCGCGATCAACTTTCGCGCGACCTCGCCGCCGATGCCGCCAGTGGCGCCGAGTACCAATGCAGTCTTGCGTTCCATCGCTTCCTCCTTTTCGATGGAAGCAAAATGCCTTGTTTGCAGCGGGCACATAATTGCCGATCTTCGTGGCTCTGCTATACGAAAATAGATGAACTCCGAACCAAGTTGGGATTTGTACCGCACAGTCTTGACGGTGCTGCGCGAGGGCTCGCTTTCGGGAGCTGCGCGCACTCTTGGACTGACGCAGCCGACCGTCGCAAGGCATGTCGACGCGCTGGAACAGGCCATCGGTGCGAAGCTTTTCGTGCGCACACAGCGCGGACTGTCGCCAACGGATCGTGCGCTTGCCCTGATGCCGTTCGCCGAGCTGATGGAATCGACCTCATCGGCCCTAGTCCGCGCCGCAGGCAGCCAAGCCGGCACGATAGCCGGAACCGTCCGGATCAGCGCAAGCGAGGTCGTGAGTGTGGAGCACCTCCCGCCGATCCTGATGCGCATGCGTCAGCGCCATCCGGCGTTGGTGCTGGAACTGGTGGTCTCGAATGCAGTCGACGACCTGCTACAACGGCGCGCCGACATAGCAGTGCGGATGGCTGCGCCGGTGCAGCAAGCACTCGTGACCAAGCGGTTGGGTTCGCTGACCTTGGGTTTGTACGCCCACCGCGACTATCTCGAGCGACGGCGCACACCTGTTACAATGGAGGAACTGGCCCAACACGATTTGATCGGCTTTGACATCGAGACGCCCGCAATCCGAGCGTTGGTGAACCGCTTTCCTGCCTTCGAACGCCACCTGTTCGCGCTTCGCGTTGATAGCGACGTGGCGCAGCTTGCTGCCATTCGGGCCGGGTTTGGGATCGGTGTTTGCCAGGTCGCGGTAGCCGCGCGGGACGCAAATCTTTGCCGGCTTCTTCCGGATACCTTCGGCGTCGATCTACCGGTTTGGATCGCAATGCACGAAGATCTTCGCACGAGCGAGCGCTACCGTGAGGTATTCGATTCCCTGGTCGCAGAGCTAGGGTCGATTGTTGGTGGAACCCCCTAGGGCGAAACCGTGGCGAATGCGTTCTGGGAGGCAGGTTTCACCGAGAGCTAGGGCACGGTACCTCTGGAAAGGCTCCGATTGGACTGGGCGAAGCTGTTGAACTTCCGACGGGCCGCCAATGGCTACAATGCGTCCAAAGCTGCCAGTCTGCAAACGACCCATTGCGGACGTACCGGCGGCAAGGGTTTGTCCGACCCGATGGGTGTTTCGGCGGTCACCTCGTGCAGCATCCAAGTTTGTTAGGTTAACCTAACAAAATGTAGAGTCTTATTGACTCTAGATCATGTTAGGTATACCTACCTTTTAGGTAGGGCCACATAGCACAGGCTGAGTGTCGTGAAAAACCGATTGAAAGTGATGCGAGCGGAGCGGGACTGGAGCCAAGCGGAGCTTGGCGGCCGGGTTGGCGTTTCGCGTCATGCCATCATCGCCATCGAATCCGGCAAGCACGACCCTTCGCTCCCGCTCGCCTTCAAGTTTGCCCGGCTGTTCGGGCAGTCCATCGAGGAGATTTTCGATGACGGTGAAACCACGGATAGCTGAAGATGTTGGACCGGGCCTTCACGCGCAGCAAATTCGGAATAAGCGATGGCGCCTCTACCAGGGAATATACGCCCTTGTGGCAACCGCCTTGGTGGTCGGCCTGATGATGGGCACGCGCGACCCTGCGGCCGGAGGTCCGCACTTTACACCGGAGGCAGCCGTGGCTGGCGCGGTTCTTCTCCCCCTGCTGACGCTCGTCACGATTTGGTTCGTGCTGCGCCTGACAGACGAGGTTGAGCGCTGCATGATCATCGACGCCTGGGCGGCCGGTCTTATCGTCACCATCTTCGGCGCGACATCGTGGCTGTTTCTCATCGGGGGCGGACTGGTGCCAACTCCTCAAGGACCAACGGCGCTAGTCGTCGTGATGGGCGGCAGCGGCGCGACCGTGCTCGTTGCGGCGATCTGGCTGCGGTGGCGGCGCTTCGGCGACTTCGGAGCCGTATGAGGCGACTCTCAAAACCGTGCGAGCCGACGGCAGTTGTCCACCCTTCGAAGCCGATTGCGGACAGTCGGTTAGCGACCCATTGCGGACATTCTGAAGCCCCTGCAGCCTCATCCGAATGAAGTCATCGACCACCGGCGGCCGGTATGATTGACGAGCCGCACCGCGAAATGGGCGGCGGCAGGACGCTCGCCGCCGCCCAGTGAGTGACCGGTGCGCCTAGCGGTTAAGCGCGAGAGTCGGATCGCTGGCGGTGAGGCGGGCAATCTCGGCCCGAACCGAGGCTTCAGTTTCCTCCAAACACCGCTGCTTGTCCGCCCCCTCGCGAACCTGACGTACCTCGACGTGGCCGCAGATGCGGGCCTTAGCGGCGTGAATGCGTCTCTCAAGTGTTGCCCTGCCGGCTTCAGTGGAGAGGTCGAGGTCGGCGATCGGCACGGTTACCGAAGTCGACTGTGCCGAAACTGGGGTGAGGGAAATGGGCAGCGAGAGAGCGGCCAGAGCGATAAAGATAACCTTGCGCATGACGTTCAATCCTTCTGCTCGAGTATTAGCAATGGCGGGCAGATCCGCCGGATCTCCTCCGGAGCATCTCTCTCGTGAGGCGGCCTCCGTTGGCCCAGATGGTGTAGGTCGAGCCGGATTCAGGCACGTTGGTGGTTCGGTGAAACTTCGCTGAAGATTTGGTGAATCCTGTTGCGAACCTTAAAACTCGGCAGAATGGCCGGGTTACTGGCAAAAGGCTTTCCCTTCATCTCGACGGCAGCACTGTGGTATTCGTGTCCCGAGACCTGGAGCGGGGGGCGCACTTGGACGAGATTCGGCTCGGTTCGCGAACGCTTCAGCCGCGCCGGCAACTTCTCGTCGGCGGGCGCCGCGAGCCGCTCGGCAAACGGGCGCTCGACATCGTCTCCGTACTTGCCGAGGCACGTGGTAGAATCGTCACGAAGGACGAGCTGCTCGAAGCCGTTTGGCCGGGAGTGGTCGTCGAAGAGAACGCCCTGCATGTGCATGTCGTGGCCTTGCGGAAAGCGCTAGGTCCCGAAGCTGACCGACTGAGGACGATCCGCGGGGTCGGCTACCAGCTAGACATTGACGGGACCGGGAACACGTATCCGGCTGAAATGGAGCGCGACGAGACCGAAGGCCGGGCCCAAGGTCGGTACGGAACTGACGCCAGTGCGCAAACTGAGCTTTCGCCGGCCGTAGCGTCAGCCGGGTCCATCAAGACAAAGAGCCAACTTGCGCTCTCAGTGGCAAACCGGCGATCTTGGCGAGTCCCGATTGCGCTGGCGGCGCTGATGATAGTGCTTGTGGGTGCGTGGAGCCTGTTCGATCCCGCTATGCACCTCGGTGCGGGCGAGCGCATTCCCGTGGCCGTCCGCGAGCTCGCACCCAGTGGCGGGGAAGATTCGACCGAAGTAGCGTTGGCCAGCGGGATCACCGACGAACTGATCGTTCGTCTGCGCCGCGTGCCCGCCTTGCGGATTGCTACCGCCGGACCTGATGGCACAGTGCCTGGAAACGAATTCAGGAACGCCTATGTGGTGGATGGTACCATTCGCACCAGTGGCGAACGCGTACGCGTCGCCGCACGCCTCCTCAGCCCGGGCGGCGAGGTCGTCTGGTCGCAGACCTTCAACCGCAATCTGGTCGACCTGTTCGAGGTGCAGGAACTGATCGCGGCCAGCGTCGCCGACGCGCTCAGCGTTTCGCTCGATGTTGGCACAAACTCGACTACCTATGGCGGCACCAACAATCCCGAGGCCTTTGCAGCTTACCTGCAAAGCAGGGCTCACATGTTCGACGCAGATCAGAGTGTGCCCGTTGATTATGCCGAGCAAGCGCTCGCGTTCGATCCGCATTACGGCAAGGCCTATTCCCAACTTGCAACGGTTCTTGGGATCCAGGTGAACACGGCGAATAAGACGCAGGCAGGCGCATTGCTGGCGAAGATTGACGATCTCACTGCTCGGGCGATCGCCGCCAACCCGCAACTGCCGAGCGGGCATCTCGCCCGCGAATACTATTACCTGCAGGTGCGGGACTATTCCTCTGCGGAACGTAGCTTCCGCCGAGCGGCGGAACTCGACGACGGCAAAGACCCCGAACTGCGAGGCAACCTGGCCTTCTCAGCGCTATTCCTGGGTCGCTCCAACAAGGCCCTCTCGCTGTACAAGTCGACGGAGATGATCGACCCGATAACCGAACGAGATCCCGTAAGGGCTTGGCCGTTGGCAAGCCTGGGGCGGTGCGACGAGGCTTTGGAACTGATCCAACGCCTGACCGCAAGCAACGCCAGTATTGCTCAGGGCATTACCCAGATCGTATTCTGGTGCCGCCTTGCGTTGGGGCAGGAAGCGGAAGCGCTCCGCTTCGCCGAGGAGCATGATCCCCGGTGGGCTACAGCATTCCGCAGCTTCATGGCCGAAAGGGAGTTGCCGACGCTGTCCGCCGCGCAATTGAGGCGGTGGGCCGCAAGCCGCTATGGCGAAAGCGGCCATGCCCAGCTGGTGAACGATGCGCTTTTCGCGAGCCATGCAGGACATCCGCAGCTGGCAATCAATCTCCTGCGCATCGCATTCGAACGGCCGGGCGGTTACGGGGCGCTTGCCATGTGGAGCCCGTTGATGGCTCGCGCTCGGCGATCCCCCGAGTTCGCCCGGCTGGTCACTGACATTGGGCTGGTCAAAGTTTGGCGCGAAAGCGGCGATTGGGGCGATTTCTGCCGGCCAGTCTCCGCCACCGAAATCGCCTGCAACTGAGTTTCCGCTGTTAGGGCGAAGAGTGTTGGCACAAATGTCCGCTTTCCACCCATTGCTACCTCAAGCGGAAGGTCGCGAGGCAACATAGCTGACCGACTGCTTTCGCGAGACCGACACCCGAAACCGGACAGTCCGCTATCGGCCATAAGCTGTCAGTCTGATCTGCGCCCATGTCGGTCATTCATCTGCCGATGAGCAGTTCCCGCAAGTGGACCGTCAGCTGCCAGCCGCCCGGCCGAGTATGTCATCTAGACGGCTACACGTGCAAGAAGCTGCCTATTTGAGGTCTAGCGAACCGTAACCGATTGATTAGGTTTTCAGCGCAGCGCAGAACGGACTAGGGATCCGTCGGCGGAGCAAGACCTCATGAACGTGCACGTTCGAGGCGCCACACCTCATCAGGATCTCCTTGGCCACGTTCTCTTCGTTTGCATCTCTTACGCGTACAAACACCGCGATCGAATGAAGTTGCAGGTCCTTCTGCAGAGCGCTGAAACGCGACACGCGCTTTCGAACTGCAAACGCGATCAGGACACCGAAGGTCGCGCCAATAACAGACCGCAGGAGAATTCCTGCGGTTCCGGCCTCGCCGCCGAACGAAAGCAACAATGCGATCAGCGCTCCCGTGGCACTCAGCATCCCGAATAGCAGAATACTAAGGAGGGCGTCGTCGGAGCGCATTACAAGTTCACGACGTGGAAGTTCAGGAACCTCGGCAATTCCCGCGGGATCCAGGTAGGTGGCGTGAAGGCTGCGTAGCACTTCCTTGTGTTCGCCCATCAAATCAATGTCGGACCTGTCGAAGCCGGCCGCAAGCAGCTCGGAGCCGATTTGCTCGACGGCTTCAATGCGACGGACCGTGCCGACCACCTCCCTAGCGCGCGCGGCTCCCGCTTCTATCGGCTCGGCAGACTTGCCATTGAACATTCGACCGACGCTCCTTTCCACACACACCACGGCTGGATGGAGCATCCAGTCTTGGTGGGCGCTGATCTTGCGCAGCCCCTTGGTCGGCCAACCGTGGCTGTGAGGGAGGGCTGCAATGCGACTCAACTCCGATGTTCGATTAGCGAAGGCCGCGTGTCAGCAACCTCCCCACGAAAAATCTCCAGCGGAGATTTTGAGGCGCGGGCTGCCTCATGACCTCAACAGTGTGCTGGCCGTTCTCAGATCTCTAGCAGGCATTCTGGCTACCCAGAGGTAGTTCAACGCGGCCATCGAGCTGTCAGGCATCCTCGGCTTCTCGCTGTGCTTCGGCCGGCTTTGCCGAGGCATCGCTCTGCTGAGACGAGGCCGCCCCCCGTTCGCCCGACTTTAGCGCGATGCGCTTGGTTCGGTCCTTCTGGGGCGGTGAGGCAATCTGGATGATCAGAAGGCCGTTTCGAAATTCGGCATCGACCTTGTCGGGATCAGGCTCGAACGGCAACTGGATGACACGCCGGAAGCGTCCAACCTGACGCTCGGCGAGGCGGTAGCCATTCTTTTCGTCCTGGTGCTCGCGTCTGATCTCTCCGGCAATGGTAAGCTCGTCCCCCTCGAGGGACACCTCCACGTCCTGCTCGTCCGCGCCCGGCAATTCGGCGTCGATCTCGAGGCCACCCTCGGTCTGGCGGACGTCGATGCGTGGCGCCAGGACGAGTTCGCCGTTACTGCCCTCGCTTCCGACCATGCTGCGGACGAGATTGCCGAACAGGCGGTCCATGTCGCGCTGGACCATCAACAATGGATCCATCGACATTCGCTGCAGGGCCCCGCGTTGCCCGACCGCCATAGGAAGTTGGCTGGCCATGTTAGATCTCCTTGGTGAGTGATGGTCCCGCCCTTCTCGCCGCCAATCGCCCGGTCCGCCTTGACGATCGTCATTCCGCGCATCACGCGAGCCCGCCTTACCCAGTCGCAGGAGATGTGCGATGGCGGTCCGAACAACGAAGTTGATCGAGGACAGGCGCGAACAGATCCTGCCCGTTCTTTCAGAGGGGGAACGGGAGCGGCTGAAGAGGTTCGGCCGTATCGTGCGGTTTGCCAAGGGGGAACGCCTTACGACGACCGGTGAAGCGGTGCCCGGAATGTACGTCATCCTCGCCGGGCATGTCGCCGTGCGCGAGCGCCACCAGGACTCCGTAAGCGATCTCGCCCGGCTCGAGCCCGGGGTGTTCCTTGCCGATATGGGCCAGCTGCCCCATACCGGATTCGGTAATGACCAGGTAGGCTATTGCCGTCCCCGCCGCTCAAGACTCGCGCGCCGTCATGTGGCGCGCGGTGTCTCCATTTCGCCCAGCCTGCCGCTTCTCGCAAGCGAATGCCGCGAACGCAGTCGAAGCGCCAGTCCCAGCAGTGTCGTCCCTGCCGTCAGGGCGTAGAACGCGAACATCCACGTCACTGTGAACAGCCCGATCGCCGGCCATGCAATCAACAGCGTGGCGAGAATCAGGGAAACGACGCCGCTGGCGATGAGCCACCCCCGACCATACGCCAGACCAAGCCGGAACGCCGCGGCGATCGAGAATACGCCGTTCACCAACGCCCAGACAATCAACATCGCCACGAAGGCGAACATGGTGATCTCAGGATAAAGCACCGCCACCGCAGCCGCAGCCAACGCGACCACCGCATAGAGCGCAGACCACCACCACCATTCACGACGCTTAGCGCCACGCACGGCGAGGATGATCGAGAACAGCCCGTCCACGATGCAGTAGGCCGCGAACACGAGCACGAGCGTGAGCAGGGTCGCGATCGGCCAAATCAGGGCCATGATGCCGAGGGCGATGGCAAAGGCCCCGCGCAAGGCGACCACCCACCACAGCTCGGCAATTTGGGCAATGTCCGGGTCGCGTTCGGTAAGAGGATCAAACACGGTTCTCATTGCAGCCTCCTGTGTCGAGATGTGGTGGGGTGCCGGGCTCGAGCCAGGAGCGCACCGTGCCGCGCAGCGTCACTTCGTTGCCCGACACCTCGACGGTGATCTTTTGCGCATCGATCTCGGCAGTCCGCTTGAGCGCTTCCTCGATCCGCTCCTTGACCTCGCTCGGCGCGGCGCGCGGCTTGATCTCGATCAGGTTCGTCACGCCCTTCAGGCCCCTGATCCGGCGCACCGCCTCTTCCGCGCGCTCGCTCTGGAACTTCCAGTCGACCTCGCCTTCGAGCGTCAGCCATCCATCGCGGACGACCGCTTTAATGTTCTCGCTCGAATAGGGGAGTTCGCGCTTGAGCGCATCGACGGCGTCGCGCGCGATTTCCGGATCGGCGCGCTGGTTGAGGCTTGGCAGCTTGACCTCGATGTTGTTGGCGACGCCGCGCACCCCGCGCACGGACTTCGTCTCCTTCTCGGCTTCGTATTTCTGGCTGTAGCTGCGGACGAAGCCGGTGAGCGCGACGA